>NZ_BNEA01000015.1:5522500-5808967 GCF_016860525.1 Streptomyces rubradiris | reverse complement strand
GGTGCGCCTTGCGATCGGGGATCGTGGCGATGTCGAAGGCGGGCAGCAGGTGCACGTACGACGTCCACCGACTCGGCCAGCTTCCTCAGTGCCGGGAACCGTCGCTGTCCTTGTCGTGAACGCCAGGTAGTGCCCGGGTGCCTGGAGGTGCGGTCCTCGACGGAGAAGTCCCTGATGTGCAGCTCCTGGATCCGCGCGTCCCGCAGCGGCACGGCCTTCGGCTTGCGCAGGTCCGACCAGCCCGCCGGGGCCAGGGACCTGTCGTCCAGGTCCACGACCAGGCTGCGCTCGGAGTCCGCGGTGAGCGCGAGCGAGTACGGGTCGGTGACCTTGTTGGTGACCACCTTGCCCGCGCTGGGCGCCCACACCTTCACCACGTACCGGTACGGCTTGCCCTTCCAGGACGCCGGCCCCGTCACGGACCACACGCCCGTGGAGTCGTCCCGCCGCATGCTCCTGACCGAACCGTCCAGCTCCAGCGACACGCTCCGCGCCGTCGGGGCCCACACGGACAGCGTGGGCCTTCCGTCGCGGAACACCGTCCGAGGTGCGCCTTCGTGGCACCGGGGTAGAGGTCGTCCAGCACACCGGCGGTCTGCACACCGGTCGCCGCCAGCACGGCCCCGTTCTCCGCCCGCTGCGAGACGACCAGCTGCCCCTTGACCGCTTCACGCACCCGGTCCCGGTCGCGCGGGTCCACGGACCAGGCGGCGTAGTCCTTCAGGTGGGGAACTTCGCCTTCTGCGCGTCGGTCAGGGCCGTCTTCCCCAGCCTGATCCAGCGCTCGTCGTCGCTGCTCAGGGTCCCGTCCCGGACGGTCAGGGAGCCGTCGAGGGAGTACAGCAACTGGGTGGAGGCGGCACCCGCCACGCCGTTCCAGGCGACGGTGTCCCGGTCGATCCACACCGCCTCGGCGGTGGTGAGGTCGAGCGCGGCGGCGGTGCCGGCCGGCTGCGGCAGCAGGTGCTTCTCCTGGCCGCTCACCAGCCACACCTCGTGGCCGTCGGCCGTGAGGTCAAGGCTCCGGTCGGCCGGGAGGTCCTTCTCGTCGCCCTTGTGGATGATGTAGCCGAGACTGGTGGCACCCGCGGTGAGGGGCACCTCGAAGACCGCGCCATAGGCATCAGTCTTCACCGGCTCCAGCGGCCGCGACCAGTCGGTGGGGTGCGCGGCGCCCGTCCAGACGTGCAGGCCCCAGCCGTCGTAGTCCCCGTCGGCGCGGTGGTAGTGCAGGACGGCCTTGGCCGGGTCCTGGGCGGGGTGGTCCGGCCGCTCGGTGCGCACGTCGGCCTCGCCCTGTTCGATCCACACCTCGCCGGTGCGGGTGACGTCGATGAACCGGTCGGCGGAGATGTCCTTGTTCCCGTCCTTGTCGACGACCAGGAACCCGACGTTCGAGGCGCCCGGCCGGAGCTTGACGTAGGCGAAGGCGCCGTAGCGTCCCGGCCGATGAAGGGGTGGCCGGCCGGCCAGGTGGTGGCCTCGCCGTCGGCCAGGTCGCCCCAGGCGTACAGGCCCCAGCCGTCGTAGTCGCCGTCGGGGCGCTTGTAGTGCACGATCGCGTAGTCCCGGGAGGAGGCCCTGGGGACCTCGGGCGCGGGCGGGGTGCCGGTGGTGCTGCTCGCCGTGGCGCTCGCGGTGTGCCCGGCCGAGTCGATGACGACGGCCTTGTAGCGCAGGGCGGTCCCGGCGGGCACGTCGGTGCCGAGGGTCTGGGTGACCTGGTAGGGGGCGTGGTCGGCGGAGCCGAGCGTCCGCCACTTCCCGTTGCCGACCTGGGCGGCGAAGACGACCCGGTTGAGCTGTCCCCCATCGACGTCGGCCCTGAGGTCGACCGTTCCGGTGGCTCCGGCGGCCGGGGCGGTCAGGGTGATCGTGGGCTCGGCGGTGGGCTCGGCGAGCTTTCCGGCCGCCTTGTAGACGACGGCGGACCCGGCCGGGACGGTGACGGTGAGCCGCCGGTCGCCGTCGGAGCGCACCGGGCCGGTGGCGCCGTGGATCCCCCGGTACGTCATGTCCGGCGACCCGGTCGCGAAGGTCGCCGTCCGCTCCGAGCCGGCGTTGTTGAAGGCCACGACGTACTCCTGGCCGGACGCGGCGTCGGTGCGGGTGAAGGCGTAGATCCCGGGGCCGTCGGCCGCGTACCGCTCGGTCTGCACCCCGTCCGTCAGGGCCGGCTCGGCCTTGCGGAGCCGGGCCAGGTCCGCGATCCGCCGGTACAGCGGGGCGCCGGTGTCGTAGGCGGCGCTCGCGTGGGTGCGGTCGGTGCCGATCTCGTCGTCGTCCAGGTAGTCGGCGACCTTGGAGGCGAACATGGTCTGGCGGGCGTCCTTGTCGCCGCCGGAGCCGGTGAAGCCCTGCTCGTCGCCGTAGTAGACGACCGGGTTGCCCCGGCTGAGGAACATCAGCTCGTTGGCGAGCCGGTCCTTGGCCAGGATCTCGGCGTCGGTCGCGTTCGGGTTGTCCTGCTTCAGGAAGGTTCCGATGCGGCCCATGTCGTGGTTGCCGAGGAAGGTGACCTGTTCGTAGGCGTTGGCCTTGTCAGTCGTGTACTTGTGGTCGGCGCCGAAGACGGCCGCCAGCTTCCGGGCGCTGCCGCCCTGGGAGGCGTAGGCGCGGGCCGCGTCCTGGAAGGGGAAGTCGAGGGTGGCGTCGAGCCGGCCCCGGGTGACGTACGGGGCGGTGACGGCGGGGTCGGCGGAGTAGACCTCGCCGAACATGAAGAAGTCCTTCCGGCCGCGCTCGGCCGCGTAGCGGTCCAGCGCGGTGGCCCACTGGGTCCAGAACTCCATGTTCACGTGCTTGACGGTGTCGATCCGGAAGCCGTCGACGGCGAAGTCCCGCACCCAGCGCTGGTAGATCCGCTCCATCCCGCGGACGACCTCGGGGCGCTCGGTCCACAGGTCGTCCAGGCCGGAGAAGTCGCCGTAGGTGGTGGACTCGCCGGTGTACGTGGAGTCGCCCCGGTTGTGGTACATCGCCGGGTCGTTGAGCCAGGCCGGGACCTTGGCCTGGCTGGTCGCCCTCGGGGTGTGGGGAAAGGAGCCGGTGCCGACGGGCGGGAACTTCCCCGTGCCGTCGGCGTGGTCGGCGTCGTCGAAGGGGCGGCCGTCCTCGGTGAGGTAGGGGAAGGCGCCCTTGGAGAGGTAGTCGTAGGTCTTCTCGTCGTAGTCGACGACGTCGGCGGTGTGGTTGTGATGACGTCGAAGAAGACCTTCATGCCCTTGGCGTGGGCCTTGGAGATGAGGTTCTTCAGGTCCTGGTCGGTGCCGAAGTGGGGGTCGACCTGGGTGAAGTCGGTGATCCAGTACCCGTGGTAGCCCGCCGAAGCGTTGCTTCCGGTGCCCTGCACGGGGCGGTTCTTGAAGATCGGCGCCAGCCAGATGGCCGTGGTGCCGAGCCCCTTGATGTAGTCCAGCCGCTGCGTCAGGCCCTTGAGGTCGCCGCCCTGGTAGAAGCCCTTGTCCGTGGGGTCGTAGCCGGTGCGCAGCCGCGAACCGGTCAGACCACCGCGGTCGTTGGACGGGTCACCGTTGGCGAAGCGGTCCGGCAGGACGAAGTAGAACTGCTCGCGGGTGGCGTCGTGCCGGGCGGGTGCGGCGGCCAGCTTCGCGTCCGAGGGAGGCGCGGGCGGGCCGGCCGCGTGGGCGGCCAGGGGCGACAGCAGCGTGGCGGCGAGGGCCGCGGCGCTGACGGCCGCGGCACCGGCGCGCCGCCGGGTACGGCGCCTGGGCGGCGCCGGCCATCGTGGTGTCACTGGGTGGCTCCTCAGCAGTCCGGCTTGCCGGCGTACAGCGCCAGGGCGGTGTCGGGGGCCAGGGTGGCGGTGAACTGACCGCCGGCATTCACCGTCACCGGCCTGTTGCCCTGCACGTCGCAGTAGGTCCCGGCGGGCAGGGAGGTCTGGTAGGTGCGGGTCATGCTGCCCGGCTCGTGGTTGATGGCCACGTATCCCTTGGCGCCCCGGCCGAAGGCGACCCAGTCGTTGCCGTTGTCCCACCAGTTCGTGACCGCCTGGCCCCGGGTCGCGTTGCGGAAGGCGACCATGGACTTGATCTCCGGCCAGGCATGCTGGCACTTCCAGCCGCTTTGCCAACAGGCGTCCACCCGGCCGCCGTTCGGCGGGCCGGCGTCGGCGTCCGACCACTCGTAGCCGGAGTTGACGTCGGGGGCGCCGTACGGCCAGGCCAGCATGAAGACGTTGGCCAGGGTGTAGTTCGCGCCGCTCTTGTAGGAGAGCGTGCTGCCGTTGCGCTCGGTGTCGTGGTTGTCCACGAAGACGCCCGCGGCCGAGCCGCTCAGGTAGCCCCAGCCCTCGCCGTAGTTCTTCAGGTACGCCAGCTTCTCGGCGGTGAAGACCCGCTTGAGGTCGTAGGCGTAGCGGAACTCCTGGACGTCTCCGTTGCCGGTGTACTCGGAGGGCTGGACGGCCTCGCCCGCGCCGTGGATGACCTCCTGCTTCCAGTGGACCGACGGGTTGGTCAGCCGGCTCTTGATGTCCGCCAGGTCCGCGGCCGGTATGTGCTTGGCCCCGTCGATCCGGAAGCCGTCCACGCCCAGGCTCAGCAGGTCGTTCAGATAACCGGCGATCGCCTTGCGGACGTACTCCTCGCCGGTGTCCAGGTCGGCCAGGCCGAGGAGTTCGCAGTGCTGGACGTTCCAGCGGTCGGAGTAGTCCGAGATCTGGGCGGTGCAGTCGTCGAAGTCGTAGGACGAGTACAGGCCCGGGTAGGCGTACTTGGTGTACGACGAGCCGCCGGTGCCGGTGCCCGAGCCGGCCGACATGTGGTTGACGACGGCGTCGGCGACGACCTTCACCCCGGCCGCGTGGCAGGTGTCCACCATGTTCCGGAACGCCGTGCGGTCGCCGAGCCGGCCGGCGATCTTGTACGACACCGGCTGGTACGACGTCCACCACTGGGCGCCCTGTATGTGCTCGGCGGGCGGGGAGACCTGGACGTATCCGTAGCCGGCGGGGCCGAGGGCGGTGGTGCACTCCCTGGCCACGGAGTCGTAGTTCCACTCGAAGAGGACGGCGGTGACGTCCTTGGTGCCGGGCGGGGCGGCCTCTGCGGTAGTCGGGGTCATGCCCATCAGGGCGGCGGCGGTGAGGGCGACCGCCGTGGGGAGTGCGCTGCGTGCCATGTGGGGTTCCTTCGACGGTGAAGGGGGTGGGGGCCGCTGAAGCGGTTTGCTGAAACTTTTCAGCAAGCTTGCGGTGACGCAGATGGTAAAGGCCCGCTGCCCGGAAGGCAGCGGGCCGGAGTGAAGGTGATGCGGGAAAGTTCTCCGACGGAGCGTCAGGGGGCCGCTCCGGTGCGGGCGTCAGCGCTCCGCGGACCACCAGACCGTGGTGTCGGCGGGCACCTTCGTCTCGCCGTCCGCCTCGGTGACCTCGCCGCTGGCGAGCAGCACCCGGCCGTGGGACGGCATCGTCACGGACTCGCCGGTGGTGTTGGCCACGCACACGAAGTCGCCCCGCCGGAAGGCCAGGACGCCCTCCGGCGCGCGCAGCCACTCCACCGACTCGCCCGCGCCCAGGTCCGGCCGCTCCCGGCGGACCCGCAGCGCCGACCGGTACAGCTCCAGCGTGGAGCCGGGGGTCCCGGTCTGCGCCTCCACGCTCAGCTCGGCCCAGGCCGGCGGCTGGGGCAGCCAGCTTCCGCCGTCGCCGAAGCCGTAGGAGGAGCCCGTACGGGTCCACGGGATCGGCACCCGGCAGCCGTCGCGGAAGCCGTCCTGGCCCGCGCCGCGGAAGTACGCCGGGTCCTGGCGGACCTCGTCGGGCAGGTCCACGACGTCCGGCAGGCCCAGTTCCTCGCCCTGGTAGAGGTAGGCCGAGCCGGGCAGGGCGAGCATCAGCAGGGTGGCGGCGCGGGCCCGGCGCAGGCCCAGCTCGCGGTCGCCGGCCGTGCGGATCTGGGTGCCGAGGCCGGGCGGGTTGGCGAAGCGGGTGGCGTGCCGGGTGACGTCGTGGTTGGACAGCACCCAGGTGGCGGGGGCGCCGACGGGGCGCATCGCGTCCAGGGTGCGGTCGATGACCGTGCGCAGCTCCTCGGCGTCCCAGGCCGTGCCCAGGTACTGGAAGTTGAACGCCTGGTGGAGTTCGTCGGGGCGCACGTAGTTCGCGGTGCGCTCGACGGTCGGGGTCCACGCCTCGGCCACGAAGATGCGGTCACCCGAGTACTCGTCGAGGATGCGGCGCCACTGGCGGTAGATGGCGTGCACGCCGTCCTGGTCGAAGAACGGCATGACGTCATTGCCCAGCAGCTTGACCTGGTCGTGAGTGCCGAGGTCGGGCAGGCCCGCCGCCTTGACCAGGCCGTGGGCGACGTCGATGCGGAAGCCGTCCACGCCCATGTCCAGCCAGAAGCGCAGGATCGAGCGGAACTCGTCGCCGACGGCCGGGTGTTCCCAGTTGAAGTCGGGCTGCTCGGGGGCGAACAGGTGCAGGTACCACTCGCCGGGGGTGCCGTCCGGCTCGGTCACCCGGGTCCAGGCCGGTCCGCCGAAGATGGACTCCCAGTCGTTGGGCGGCAGTTCGCCGTTGTCTCCCTTGCCGGGGCGGAAGTGGTAGCGCTCGCGCAGCGGGGAGCCGGGACCCTCGGCGAGGGCGCGCTTGAACCACTCGTGCCGGTCGGAGGAGTGGTTGGGGACCAGGTCCACGATGACGCGCAGGCCGTGCGCGTGGGCGTCGCGGATCAGCGCGTCGGCGTCCAGCAGGGAGCCGAACATCGGGTCGACGGCGCGGTAGTCGGCGACGTCGTAGCCGGCGTCGGCCTGCGGGGAGGCGTAGAAGGGGCTGAGCCACACCGCGTCCACGCCGAGGTCGCGCAGGTACGGCAGGCGGGAGCGTACGCCCTCCAGGTCGCCCATGCCGTCGCCGTTGCCGTCGGCGAAGCTGCGCGGGTAGACCTGGTAGATGACCGCGTCCCGCCACCAGTCGCGGCGGTCGGCGACGGTGACGGCGCTGGAGTGGCGGGCCGGTGCGGCGGAGTGCTGCTGGCTCATGGCGTCCTTGATACGTAACTGGTGCATGGTGGGCGGTCGTTGATGGCCGGAGTACGAGGCGGGCCGCGGTGGCGGCGGGGTCGGTTGGGCCACCGCGGCCCGCCCGGCCGGTGCGGGCGTCAGCCCTTGGTGCCGCCGGCGGTGAGGCCGGTGACCAGGTTCTTCTGCACGAGGTAGAAGAACACCGTCACCGGTATCGCGATCAGCACCGCGGTGGCGGCCATGTAGTTCCACTGGGCGTCGTGCTCGCTGACGAAGGTCTGCAGGCCGACGGCGAAGGTGTACTTGGAGTCGTCCAGCAGGAAGGTCGTCGCGAAGGCGACCTCGCCGACGGCGGTGATGAAGGTGTAGAACGCGGCGACGGCCAGCCCCGGGCGGGCCAGCGGCAGGATCAGCCGGAAGAAGGTGCCGAAGGGGCTGAGCCCGTCCACCCGCCCGGCCTCGTCGATCTCGAACGGGATGGTGTCGAAGTAGCCCTTCAGCAGCCAGGCGCTGTACGGCACGGCGGTGGAGCAGTTGATGGCGATCAGCGCCCAGTAGGTGTCGATGAGGCCGAGCTCGCTGAAGATCTCGTACATCGGCACGATCAGGATGGCGATCGGGAAGGCCTGGGTGAGCAGCAGGACCCACATCAGCTGCTTGTAGCCGGGAAAGCGCATCCGGGAGACCGCGTAGCCGGTGGTGGCGGCGACGAGGACACCGATCACGGTGGTGCCGAGGGCCACGATCAGCGTCGACTTGAACCAGTCGAGGAAGCCGGTGTGCTGGAGCACGAAGCTGTAGTTGGAGAAGGTCAGCTTGCCCGCGATGCCGCCCGGGTGGAGGTAGTCGTCCTTGTCCGGGCCGAGGGACAGGTAGCACAGCCAGGCCACCGGGGCGAGGGCGATCAGGCTGGCCAGGGCGAGGCCGCCGTGCAGCAGGGCGGTGCCGAGCGGTCCGCGCTCGCCGCGCCGGCGGGTGCGGCGGACGGGTACGGCGGCGGGGGCCGGCGCGGTCTTCGTGGTGTCCAGGGTCGTGGTGCTCATGGCGGCGGCTCCTGCGGCGTCAGACGGCGAGTTGGTCATTGCGCTTCAGCCAGCGGAAGTAGAAGGAGGTGAAGACGGTGAGGATCGACAGCAGCAGCACGCCGTAGGCGGCGGACTGGGCGAAGTCGCGCGGCTGCTGGCCGAAGCCCAGCTGGTAGGCCCAGGTGACGAGGATCTGGGCGTCCGGGGCGGAGTTCTTGCCGAACAGCAGGAAGATGATGACGAACTGGTTGAAGGTCCAGATGACGCCGAGCAGGACCACGGTGGAGCTGACCGCGCGCAGTCCGGGCAAGGTGACGTGGCGGAAGCGCTGCCAGGCGCTCGCGCCGTCCATCTCGGCGGCCTCGTAGAGCGTGGAGTCGATGGACTGCAGCCCGCCGAGCAGCGAGAGCATCATGAACGGCACACCGCACCAGGTGTTCACCATGATCGCGGCGAACCGCTGCCAGAAGGTGTCCTCCAGCCAGGCCGGCTGGGGCAGGTGGAGGGCGCCGAGGAGCTGGTTGAGCGCGCCGGAGTCGGCGAGCATGATCCGCCAGGAGAAGACGGTGACGAAGGTCGGCACGGCCCAGGGCAGGACGAGCAGCAGCCGGTAGACGGTGCGGCCGCGCAGCTTCTGGTGCAGCATGAGCGCGAGGCCGAGCCCGAGGGCGTAGTGCAGGGCGACGCAGGCGGCCGTCCAGAAGACGGTCCACAGGAAGTGCGACCAGAACCGGTCGTAGGCCGTCGGGCCGAACAGGATGTCCTGGTAGTTGTCCAGGCCGATGAACTCGTAGGTGGCGTCGATGTGGTTGACGCCGATCGTCCGCGCCGAGTTGAGGCTGTTGGCGTCGGTGAGGGTGAGGTAGAAGCCGCGGGCCAGCGGGTAGCCGACGAGGACGCCGAGCACGATGACCACCGGGGCGATCATCGCGTAGGCGTACCAGTACTTCTGGAGGCCGTTCTTGACGCGCTGCCCCAGCCCGGGACGAGGCGCGCGGTCACCGCGGCGCTTGCCGGTGGCGCGGTCGATGGCGACTGTCATGGTTCGACACCTTCATTGGATCAGGGGGGCGGGCCGGGCACAGGGCGGTGGCCGCCGGTCTCCTCCCCCGCGCGCGGCGGGAGCGGCCGACGGCCACCCGGGCTCACTTGCCGAAGCCGTCCAGCAGCTCGGAGATGGCCAGTTCGGCGTTGCCCAGGCCCTTGTCCAGCGACTCCTTGCCGCCGGCGACCTTGGCCAGCTCGGTGTCGAGCGGGACCCACAGGGAGCTGTACTCGGGCAGTGCCGGGCGGGGCTGGGCGGCGGCCAGGACGCCCTGGTAGCCGGCGATGCCCGGGTCGGCCTTGACCTGCGCGGTGTAGGCGTCGGAGCGGGTGGGCAGGGTGGAGTTCTTCAGGGCGATGGTCTCCTGCGCCTGGGCGGAGGTCATGAAGTTCACGAACTTCAGGGCCGCCGCCTGGTGGGCCTTGTCCGAGCCGGCGTACACCGACAGGTTGTGGCCGCCGGTCGGGGCGCCCGCCTTGCCGGTGGAGCCGGCCGGGACGGTGGCGATGCCCAGGTTCTTCTTGTCCTTGAAGGCGCTGCCCTTGTAGAAGTTCGTGATCTCCCAGGGGCCCTGGATGATCGCGGCGACCTTGCCGTTGACGAACGCGTCCTGGATGTGGGCGTAGGCGTCGGCGGTGGTGTCGGCCTTGTGCAGGCCCTTGCCGGAGAACAGGCTCTGCCAGGTGCCGTAGCCCTTCTTGGCGGCGGCCGAGGTCACGGTGATCTTCTTGGCGGCGGCGTCGACGGTGTCGGTGCCCTCGCCGTAGAGGAAGGGCTGGGCGTAGTAGGCCTGGACGGAGCCCCAGTAGCCGTCGGCCCCGGTCTTGTCCTTGATCTTCGCGGCGGCGGCCTTCAGCTCGTCCCAGGTCCCCGGGGCCTCGGTGAGGCCGGCCTTCTGGAACAGGGCCTTGTTGTAGACCAGCGCGAGGGTGTCGGTGACCAGCGGGACGCCGTAGGTCTTGCCCTCGTACTGGGCCTGCTTGATCAGGCTCGGCTGGAACTTCGCCTGGTCGGCGAGGGCCTCGGTGCCGTCCAGCGGCAGGAAGAAGCCCTTCTTGGCGAAGGCCGGGGTCCAGCCGACCTCGGAGCGCAGCACGTCCGGGGCGCCGGTGGCGCCGGCCGCGGTGTCGAACTTGTTCTGCGCCTGGTCGAAGGGCACGTTGACGTACTTGACCTTGATGTCCTTGTGCGCGGCCTCGAACTGCTCGACCAGGGCCCGGTAGGCCGGGGCCTCGTTGGTGGCGTTGGAGGTGTCCCACCAGGTGATGGTGACCGGGCCGTCCGACTTCCCGCTGTCGCCGTCACCGCCGCCGCACGCCGTCGCCGTCAGGGCGAGGGACGCCGCCAGCGCGGAGGCCGCTATGCCACGCCGCATGAGTTCTCCTTGAGGGTTAAAGCCCGAGTGGTACAGGGGGCGGTGCAGGTCCGCCCCTTGCGACTTGCCGACTGCGCCGTTGCCGCGGCCGGGCGACAGGGAACGTAACAGCGATGTAAGCGCTGCGAAAGACCTTGCAGAAAAAAAGTGCAAGGGAACACGATGGTTACCCGGCCGTAACCGTTCGGCGGCCGCTGGACACTTGTGCAAGACTCTGCAAGCTCTTGCCACCATGATTCGAGGGAGCCGCGATGAGGCAGCAACCCACTGCGGGGCGTCCGGCCGTCCGCGCCCGGCGTCCGGCCGGTGTGCAAGGGCGGAGCCGACCGGTACAGTCCAGTGGCGTGACCACACGGCTTGCCGACATCGCTGCGCAGGCGGGGGTGAGCGAAGCGACCGTCAGCCGGGTCCTCAACGGAAAGCCGGGCGTCGCCGCCACCACCCGCCAGTCCGTGCTCGCCGCCCTGGACGTCCTGGGCTACGAGCGCCCGGTACGGCTGCGGCAGCGCAGCGAGGGTCTGGTCGGGCTGATCACGCCCGAGCTGGAGAACCCGATATTCCCGGCCCTGGCGCAGGTCATCGGCCAGGCGCTGACCCGCCAGGGCTACACCCCGGTGCTCGCCACGCAGACCCCGGGCGGGTCGACCGAGGACGAGCTGACCGAGATGCTGGTGGACCGCGGGGTCGCCGGGATCATCTACGTCTCCGGGCTGCACGCCGACACCACCGCCGACATGCAGCGCTACGAGCGGCTGCGGGCGCGGGGCGTGCCGTTCGTGCTGGTGGACGGGTTCTCGCCGCGGGTGCAGGCGCCGTTCATCTCCCCCGACGACCGCGCGGCGATGACGCTCGCGGTGACGCACCTGGTGTCCCTCGGGCACACCCGGATCGGGCTCGCCCTCGGGCCCAAGCGGTTCGTGCCGGTGCAGCGCAAGATCGAGGGCTTCGTACGGGCCGTGCGGGACCAGCTGGGGCTCGCCGCGCAGACCGTGGAGGGCGAGCTGATCCAGCACTCGCTGTACACGCTGGAAGGCGGACAGGCCGCGGCGGCGGCGCTGATCGAGCGGGGCTGTACGGCGGTGGTCTGCGCCAGCGACATGATGGCGCTGGGCGCGATACGCACGGCCCGGCAGCGGGGCCTGGAGGTACCCCGGGACGTGTCGGTGGTCGGCTTCGACGACTCCCCGCTGATCGCCTTCACCGACCCGCCCCTGACCACGGTGCGCAAGCCGGTCCCGGCGATGGGGCAGGCGGCGGTGCGCACGCTGCTGGAGGAGATCGGCGGGACCCCGGCGCCGCACAGCGAGTTCGTGTTCATGCCGGAGCTGGTGGTGCGCGGCTCGACCGCCTCGGCTCCGCACGGTTCACGCGCGTCGTAGGCCGCGGGACCCGGGCTCGCCCCGGCCGCGGGGCCCGCGCCCGGCCCAGAAGGTGCGCGGCGGAGCCGGTCTTGGGATGATCGGCCGGGGAAACAACCTTTTCTGGCAGACTCTGTGACCATGAGTGACTCGACCGTGACAGAGCCGGACGGTCGCGAGGAGGTGGCCGCTCCGCGGGCCGTCACGGGCGAGGACGGACCGGGACGGCCGCGCCGGCCGCGCCCGCGCCGGCCCCGGCTGTGGTTCGAGATCCTTCTGGTAGCGGTGAGTTACTGGACGTACTCGCTGGTGCGCAACGCCGTCCCGGAGCAGCGGGACGCGGCGCTGCGCAACGCCGACTGGATCTGGCGGTTCGAGCACGCGATCGGCGTCGGCGTGGAGCAGACGGTCAACCACGCCGCCAACTCGGTGTCTTGGCTCATCATCGGGATGAACTACTACTACGCGACACTGCACTTCATCATCACGCTCGGGGTGCTGGTGTGGCTGTACCGGTGGCATCCCGGCCGGTACGCGGCGACCCGGCTGGTGCTGTTCGCGACCACCGGTGCGGCCCTGCTCGGTTACTACCTGTTCCCGCTCGCACCCCCTCGGTTGATGCGCGGCGGGCACTTCGTGGACACCGTGATGGTGCACCACACCTGGGGTTCGATGGCCTCCGGCGACCTCAAGCACATGTCCAACCAGTACGCGGCGATGCCGTCGATGCACATCGGCTGGTCGCTGTGGTGCGGGCTGACGGTGTGCGCGCTGGCTTCGGTGCCGTGGGCGCGGGTGCTGGGGCTGCTGTACCCGGCGCTCACCCTCGTGGTGATCGTCGCCACGGCCAACCACTTCTGGCTGGACGCGGTGGGCGGGGTCGTCTGCCTCGCCTTCGGCTTCGCGGCGGCCCGCCTCTGGTACGGCAGCCCGCCCTACGCGCTGCCGCGGCTGGTCCCCCGGCCCGCTGGGCGGGCGTGGGGGTCGGCGCCGACCGGGTAGGCCGCGGGGGCGGCGACGGTTTGGGCCGCCGGCCGGTGCGGGTCGGACCTGGGCACCTGCCTCGCGGGCGTCCCGGGCGCGGCGGTCACGGGCTGCCACGGAGTCCTTCGGCCGCGGCGCGTGCAGCTCGTCGGAGACGGGGTCCGGGGCCGGGTTCCGGCGGGCGGGTTCCGGGCCTCCGGCGCGCGCGGGTCCCGGCTCCCGGCGCGCGGGGTCCCGGCTCCCGGCGCACGCGGGGTCCCGGCTTCCGGCGGGCGCGAGGTTCCGGTTACCGGCGCGCGCGGGGTCCCGGCTTCCGGCGGGCGCGAGGTTCCGGTTACCGGCGCGCGCGGGGTCCCGGCTTCCGGCGGGCGCGAGGTTCCGGTTACCGGCGCGCGCGGGGTCCCGGTTACCGGCGCGCGCGGGGTCCCGGCTTCCGGCGGGCGCGAGGTTCCGGTTACCGGCGCGCCCGGGGTCCCGGCTTCCGGCCGCGGAGTCCGGGCTTCGGGCGGGCGGGTTGCGGTGTTCGGTTGTGGGGCGGTTCGGGGGTCCGGGCCGGTGTCAGTCGCCGTAGAACAGGTCCTCCACCACCGTGCGGGCCCGGCGGGTGGTGCGGCGGTAGGCGTCCAGCATGTCCCCGGCGTGACCGGCGCCGTAGCCGAGGTAGCGGCCCACCGCGGCCAGCTCGCGCGGCTCGGTGGGGAAGGTGTCCCCGGCCCGGCCGCGCACCAGCATCACCGCGTTGCGCACCCGGCTCGCCAGCACCCACGCCTCGTCCAGGATCTCCGCGTCCTCGGCGGACAGCAGCCCGGCCGCGCGGGCGGCGGCCAGCGCCTCGCGGGTGCGGGTGGTGCGCAGGCCCGGCTCGTGGTGGGCGTGGCGGAGCTGGAGCAGCTGGACCGTCCACTCCACGTCGGACAGGCCGCCGGGGCCCAGCTTGGTGTGCAGCTTGGGGTCGGCGCCGCGCGGCAGCCGCTCGGACTCCATCCGCGCCTTCAGCCGGCGGATCTCGCGCACCGCGTCCTCGGTGAGGCCCTTGGCCGGGTAGCGCAGCGGGTCGATCAGCTCGACGAAGCGCCGGCCCAGGTCGGTGTCGCCGGCCACCGGCTCGGCCCGCAGCAGCGCCTGCGACTCCCAGACCAGGGACCAGCGGCGGTAGTACGCCTCGTACGACTTCAGGGTGCGCACCAGCGGCCCCGACTTGCCCTCCGGGCGCAGGTCGGCGTCGATGAGCAGCGGCGGGTCGGCGCTGGGCAGCTGGAGCAGCCGGCGCATCTCGGCGACGACCCGGTTGGCGGCGGCAGCCGCCTCCTGCTCGGCCACGCCCTCCCTCGGCTCGTGCACGAACAACACGTCGGCGTCGGAGCCGTAGCCCAGCTCGTGCCCGCCGAAGCGGCCCATGCCGATGACCGCGAACCGGGTGGGCAGGGTGTCGCCCCAGCCCTCCCGGACGACCGCGCGCAGGGTGCCGGCCAGGGTGGCCTTGGTGAGGTCGGAGACGGCCGCGCCGACCCGGTCCACCAGGGCGCCCTGGTCCGCCTCGGCGGGGCTGGTCTCGGTGCCGTAGGAGCCGACGATGTCGGCGGCGGCGGTGCGGAACAGCTCGCGGCGGCGCACGCCGCGGGCGGCCGTGACGCCCTGCACGGCGTTCTCGGCGCGGCCCACGGCCGCCAGGATCTCCTGCTCCAGCGCGGCGCGCTGCCGGGGCGCGAGGCCGCCGTCGCCGTCGCCGTCGCCGAGCAGGGCCACCGCCTCCGGTGCGCGCATCAGCAGGTCGGGGGCGAGGCGGCCCGCCGACAGCACGCGGGCCAGGTTCTCCGCCGCGGCGCCCTCGTCGCGCAGCAGCCGCAGGTACCAGGGGGTCTTGCCGAGCGCGTCGGAGACCTTGCGGAAGTTCAGCAGGCCGGCGTCCGGGTCGGCGGAGTCGGCGAACCAGCCGAGCAGCACGGGCAGCAGGGTGCGCTGGATGGCCGCCTTGCGGGTCACGCCGGAGGCCAGGGCCTCCAGGTGGCGCAGGGCGGCGGCCGGGTCGGCGTAGCCGAGGGCGATGAGGCGTTCGCGGGCCGCCTCCGCGCTCAACCGTGCCTCGCCGGGCGCGAGTTGGGCGACAGCGTCGAGCAGCGGACGGTAGAACAGCTTCTCGTGCAGGCGGCGTACGACCGTGGTGTGCCGCTTCCACTCGCGGGTCAGCTCGGTCACCGGGTCGGTGCGCAGGCCCAGCGAGCGGCCGAGGCGGCGCAGGTCGGTCTCCGCCTCGGGGACGAGGTGGGTGCGGCGCAGCCGGTACAGCTGGATGCGGTGCTCCATGGAGCGCAGGAAGCGGTACGCCTCGTCCAGCCGGGCCGCGTCCTCGCGGCCCACGTAGCCGCCGGCGGCCAGGGCCCCCAGGGCGTCCAGGGTGGTGCCGCTGCGCAGGGCGGGGTCGGTGCGGCCGTGCACCAGCTGGAGGAGCTGGACGGCGAACTCCACGTCGCGCAGGCCGCCCGGGCCGAGTTTGAGTTCCCGGTCGATCTCGGCCGCGGGGATGTTCTCCACCACGCGGCGGCGCATCTTCTGCACGTCCGGCACGAAGTTCTCCCGCTCGGCCGCCTGCCAGACGAGGGGGTGCAGCGCGTCCAGGTACGCCTGGCCGAGCGCCGGGTCGCCGGCCACCGGGCGGGCCTTGAGGAGGGCCTGGAACTCCCAGGTCTTGGCCCAGCGCTGGTAGTAGGCGACGTGGCTGCTGAGGGTGCGCACGAGGGGGCCGTTGCGGCCCTCGGGGCGGAGGTTGGCGTCCACCGGCCAGATGGAGCCCTCCACGGTCGTCTCGGAGCAGATCCGCATCAGGTGGGAGGCGAGTTTCGTGGCGGACCGGAGGGCCTGTTGCTCCGGGGTGCCCTCCGTCGGTTCCGCCACGAAGATCACGTCGACGTCGGAGACGTAGTTCAGTTCGTGGCCGCCGCACTTGCCCATCGCGATCACCGCGAGGCGGCAGGCGGCGGCGTCCTCGGGGGCGGCGGCGGTCGCGAGGGACAGGGCGGTACGGAGGGTGGCGGTGGCCAGGTCGGCGAGTTCGCCGGCGGTCTCGGCGACGTCCGTGGTGCCGCAGACGTCGCGGGCGGCGAGGGAGAGCAGGCAGCGGCGGTAGGCGACGCGGAGGGTGACCGGGTCGGTGGCCTCGGCCAGGCCGCGTTCGAACTCCGTGACGCCCGGGTGGAGGTCGTGCGGTTCGTAGGTGACCAGGGCGTGCCAGTCGGTGGGATGGCGGGTGAGGTGGTCGGCGAGGGCGGTGGAGGCGCCGAGGACGCCGAGGAGGCGGTCGCGGAGGGGTTTGGCCGCGATGAGGGTGTCCAGCAGTTCGCGGTGGGCGGTGGGGGTGGGCTGGGCCTCCAGGAGGCGGACCAGGCCGTGCAGGGCGAGGTCGGGGTCGGCGGTGGCGCCGAGGGCTTCGAGGAGGACGGGATCGTTGCGGACGGGGGCCAGTTCGGGGCCGTCCAGGAGGCGTTCGGCTGCGGAGGGGTCGGTGAAGCCGTGTCGGAGCAGACGGGTGAAGGTGCTGCTTCTGCGCCCCGGCGTCATGTCCGTGGTCTCCTCTGGTGTGGTGCGGCGTCCTGGCCCGAGCGTAACCGGCGGGGGGCGGGGGGCTTGGGTGGTGGGGCGGTGCTGCGGCGGGTGCGGGTGCGTGGGCCTTGTACCTGCGACGGGTGCGGGTGCGGGCCTTGTGCCTGCGGCGGGTGCGGGTGCGGGCCTTGTACCTGCGGCGGGTGCGGGTGCGGGCCTTGTACCTGCGGCGGGTGCGGGCGCGCGGGCCTTGTACCTGCGACGGGTGCGGGCGCGCGGGCCTTGTGCCTGCGACGGGTGCGGGCGCGCGGGCCTTGTGCCTGCGACGGGTGCGGGCGCGCGGGCCTTGTGCCTGCGACGGGTGCGGGCGCGCGGGCCTTGTGCCTGCGACGGGTGCGGGCGCGCGGGCCTTGTGCCTGCGACGGGTGCGGGCGCGCGGGCCTTGTGCCTGCGACGGGTGCGGGCGCGCGGGCCTTGTGCCTGCGACGGCCCGTGCGGGCTCGTCGTGGTTGCGGTCGCGCCCACTGTCGTGTGGGAGTCGGGGCCGCGGTGGGCAGTGTCCGTCCTCGGTCCGGCGCCCTGTCTCTCGTGCGTCGCCGGACTTCTCGCCGGCCGCTGCGGGCGGACACAACCCGCCAACGTCCCCTTCCCGCCGTGCGCGGCCTCGGGTTCGCTTCGCCTCCCCGTTCCCGGGCCGCCGTGGGCGGGCGCGGGTCCGCTTTTCTATGGGCCCGTCGGCCTCCCCTCCGGCGCTGTCCTCTGGTGTGGGATTCCCCTCCTGCTCAGTAGGTCTCGCATCATCTCGGCCGCCCTTGGAGCCGCGTCGCCGCAGCAGTTGTTGAAGAGGAGGTGGGTTTCGGCGGCGGCTGCCGCTGAGGTGTGGATGTGGGGGAGCCATTCCTCCAGTTCACGCTCGGTGTAGGTGTGGCGGAAGCGGTCTTCCTTGGTGCCGGTGCGCCAGTGGGGGCTGCGGCCGTGGAAGCGGACGATGGTGAGGTGGGGGGTGGTGACGGGGACGGGGTGCCGGGGGTCGGGGGTGTCCGTGGCCACCGCCGTGGCGTTCAGGTCCTTGAGGAAGGAGGTCGTGCGGGGGGCGTTCGCCGGGTGCCACCAGGCGGGGTCGCGGAACTCCACGGCGAAGGGCCAGCCTTCGGCGCGTTCGCGGGCGGTGCGGATGAAGGTCTCGGCCTCGGGGCCGGGGTGGAGGGAGGCCGGGTACTGGAAGAGGAGGGTGCCGAGGCGGCCGGAGTGGAGCAGGGGGGTCAGGGCTTCGGCGTAGCGGGTCCAGACCTCCGTACGCAGGGCCTCGTTCCGGGGGTGGGCGCGCAGGTCCGGGGGGAGGGCCGCGGGGCGGGTGGGGTGGCCGGTGAGGAGGGAGAACGCCTTGACGTCGAAGCGGAAACCGGGGGGTGTGCGTTCCGCCCAGTGGGTGGTGGTGCGGGAGGACGGCAGGGCGTAGTACGGCGAGTCCGCCTCCACCAGGGGGAAGCGGGTGGCGTAGTGGCGCAGGCGTTTCTCGGGAGTGCCGGTGCCCGGGGGGTACCAGTCGCTCCGGAGCAGGTTCGGGTCGGTCCAGCCGCAGGTGCCGATGAGGATGTCCGCCATGGGGGCGGGGGTACCCGGCGTTCATCCGGTCTTCACCCGTGGGGTTGGCTCGCGTGCGGCGCGGGCATTTTGGCGTGTGCATGCTCTGTCCGCACCGCCAGCCGTCCACCCATTTCCGGAGGTTGAAGTGTCCGGCAGTTCCGTGTACCGCCGCGCCCGGGCCCTCGTGGCCGGTACGGCGGCCCTCGCCGCGGCCGCGGCCGGGCTGTGGACCGGGCTCGGCCAGGAGTCCGCGCACGCCGCGGGCACCGTGCCCCGCCCGGACCACGTCGTCGTCGTGGTCTTCGAGAACCACGCGTACAGCCAGGTCATCGGGTCGTCCAGCGCGCCGTACCTCAACTCGCTGAAGGCGGGAGGTGCCAACCTGACCCAGTCGTACGCCGAGACCCATCCGAGCCAGCCCAACTACTTCGCGATGTTCTCCGGCTCCACGCAGGGCATCACCGACGACAGCTGCTACACCCCGGGCTTCTCCTCGGCGCCCAACCTGGCGTCCGAGATGATCGCCGCCGGGCGCAGCTGGGCCAGCTACAACGAGACCCTGCCGAGCCAGGGGTCCACGACGTGCAGCAGCGGCAAGTACGCGCGCAAGCACAACCCCTGGTTCGGGTTCAGCAATGTGCCCACGTCCACCGCCAAGACGTTCGCGCAGTTCCCCACCGACTACTCGACGCTGCCCCAGCTGTCGTTCGTGGTGCCGAACCTGTGCAGCGACATGCACGACTGCTCGGTGTCCACCGGTGACACCTGGCTGAAGAACAACCTGGGCGCCTACGCCACCTGGGCCAAGACCCACAACAGCCTGCTCGTCGTCACCTTCGACGAGGACAACCGGCTGAGCGGGAACCGGATTCCGACCGTGTTCTACGGGCAGCCCGTCGCCGCCGGGTCCTCTTCGAGCACCACCTACAACCACTACGACCTGCTGCGCACCCTGGAGGACACCCAGGGGCTGACCACGCACGCGGGCAACGCGGCCTCCGCCGAGGACATCACCGGGATCTGGGCGTCCTGACGTGTACGTAGCGGACAGTCGTGCCAGTACGTCCGCTCATGACGCCGTCCGGCCCCCGGCCGGGCGGCGCCGTGCGGCGGTCACGCCGACCGTGCTCGCGCTGGGGACGGTGAGCCTGGTCACCGACGTCTCCTCGGAGATGGTGACGGCGGTGCTGCCGTTGTACCTGGTGAGCGGTCTGGGTCTGTCGCCGCTGGGGTTCGGGCTCCTGGACGGCGTCTACAACGGGTTCTCCGCGCTGGTCCGGCTGGTCGGCGGGCACTTCGCCGACCGGGGCGGCGGGCGGCACAAGTGGATCGCCGGGCTGGGCTACGGCATCTCGGCCGTGTGCAAGCCGCTGCTGCTGGTGGCGCACTCGCTGACGCCGATCGGGGTGGTGCTCGCCGCCGACCGGACCGGCAAGGGGCTGCGGACCGCGCCCAGGGACGCGCTGATCTCGCTGTCCAGCACGCCGGAGACGCGCGGCCGGGCCTTCGGCGTGCACCGGGCGATGGACACCGCCGGGGCGCTGCTCGGACCGCTGGTGGCCTTCTGGATCCTGCGGGCCACCGTGGACGGCTACGACGCGGTGTTCACCGTCAGCTTCTGCGTCGCCGCGGCCGGCGTGCTGGTGCTGGTGCTGTTCGTGCCGGGCGGGCGGGGCGCGCCGACGGCGGTACAACGGCCCACGCTGCGGGCCGCGTTCGCCCTGCTGCGCCGCCGCGACCTGCGCCGGATCACCGGGTGCGCGCTGCTGCTGGGCCTGGCCACGGTCAGCGACTCCTTCGTGTACCTGCTGCTCCAGCGCAGGCTCGGGGTCCCGGACCGCTGGTTCGCGCTGCTGCCGCTCGGCACGGCCGCCGCGTTCCTGCTGCTGGCGGTGCCGCTCGGCCGGCTCGCGGACCGGGTGGGCCGCTGGACGGTCTTCCTCGCCGGTCACGGCGCCCTGCTCGCCGGGTACGGGCTGCTGCTCGGCTCCTGGCGCGGCACCGCGCTGCCCTGGCTGGTGCTCGCCCTGCACGGCTGCTTCTACGCGGCCACCGACGGGGTGCTGATGGCCGCCGCCTCCGACAGCGTGCCGGAGGGGCTGCGCTCCTCCGGGCTGGCCGTCGTGCAGACCGGGCAGGCGCTGACCCGGTTCGCCTGCTCGCTGCTGTTCGGCGCGGCCTGGACGGTGTGGGGCGACCGGGCGGCGCTGGCCGGGGCGGCGGTGGCGCTCGTGGGCTGCGTGGCGTTCGCCCTGACGCTGCGTCCGAAGGGAGTGGTGGGCGCGTGAGCGTACGCAATCGGGTGCTGGTCCTCGTCTCGGCCCTCACCGTGCTCGCGGCGGTCGGGCTGGCCGCCGTCCTGCACGCCTCCGCGCGGGCCGAGCGCCGTGACCACACGCAGGCGGGCGGGCCGCGCGTCACGTCCGGCACGGTGTCGCTGCGCGGGTCCGGGCGGCTGGTGTTCCGGAACCTGGCGTGGGGGCCGCACCGGGACGAGCTGACGAGCGTCCCGGCCAACGACCCGGACGGGCCGCGCACCGCCGCCGGGCTGAAGTGCCTCAGGTTCTACGCCGCCGCGGGCACCGGAGTGTGTCTACAGGCGGTGCGCGGACCCGTGTCGGACACCTACCGCGCACTGGTCCTGGACGCCTCTCTGCACATCCGGAACCGCTACGACGTGCCGGGCATCCCCTCCCGCGCCCGGGTCTCCCCCACCGGGCACTTCGCCGCCTGGACGGCGTTCGTGGGCGGCGACTCGTACGCGGGGACGGACTTCTCCACGCGGACGGCGGTCGTGGACACCCGCGGCGGGGAGCTGATCCCCTCCCTGGAGGCGTTCCGGATCGTCAAGGACGGGCGTCCCTACCGGTCGGCGGACGTCAACTTCTGGGGCGTGACGTTCACGGACGACGACCGTACGTTCTACGCCACGCTCGCCACGAAGGGCCGCACGTACCTGGTCCGCGGCGACCTGCGCGCGCGTACGGTCACCACCCTGCACGCCAACGTGGAGTGCCCGTCGTTGTCGCCGGACGGCACCCGGGTCGCGTACAAGAAGCGGGTCGCGGGGCTGCCGGAGGACGCGCCCTGGCGGCTGTACGTCCTCGACCTGCGGACGATGCGGGAGACCGCGCTCGCCGAACCGCGCAGCGTGGACGACCAGGCGGTGTGGCGGGACGCGCGCACGCTCGTGTACACGCTCCCCGGGGACTACGGCGCCGACCTGTACGAGGTCCCGGCGGACGGGTCGGGCCGGGCGCGGGAGATCAGCCGGGCCGCGGTGTCGCCCGCGTACCTCGGTTAGCCGCCCTTTGCGTCAATGCGGTGGTCGGATGATGCGCTATCCGGGTGTTCTGCCGTCGCCGCCGCCCCCTCGCCCGGCGGGCCGCGCCGGAGACTTTCCGCGGCGGCGGCCGGGCGGCCGCCGGGAGAGGGCAGGGCACCGGATGAGCGAGAGCAGGATCCTGGTGGCGGTGCCGGAGCACCCGCGTGCGGAGGGTGCCGGCGCCGAGCAGTTGCGGAAGATCCGGGAGGCGGTGGAGGCGGACGGCTTCGGGGTGCGCTGGGCCGTCACCGCCGAGGACGCCGACGCGGTACTGCGCACCGAGGCGGGCCTGGCGGCGGCCCTGGTGGCGTGGGACCTGCCCGGCGGCGCCCGGGCCGGTGACGGTCCGGGGGCGGCGCTCGCCGGGCCGGCCGGCGCCCTGGAGGAGGGCGCGGGCGGGGCCGCCGTACTGCGCCGGATCGGGCGGCGCTACCGGAATCTGCCGGTGTTCCTGGTCATGGCCGAGGAGGGCGTGCGGGAACTGCCGCTGTGGGTGTCGGAGACGGTCATCGGGTACGTCTGGCCGCTGGAGGACACCCCCGGGTTCATCGCGGGCCGGATCACCAGCGCCGCCCGCACCTACCGGGAGGACGTGCTGCCGCCGTTCTTCCGGGCGCTGCGCCACTTCCACGACGCGCACGAGTACTCCTGGCACACCCCGGCCCACTCCGGCGGCGTCGCCTTCCTGAAGTCGCCCGCCGGGCGCGCCTTCCACGAGTACTTCGGCGAGCGGCTGCTCCGCTCGGACCTGTCGATCTCGGTGGAGGAACTGGGCTCGCTGTTCGAGCACACCGGGCCCATCGGCGAGGCCGAGCGCAACGCGGCCCGGGTCTTCGGCGCCGACCTGACCTACTTCGTGCTGCACGGCGACTCCACCTGCAACCGCCTGGTGGGCCACTTCAGCGTCACCCGGGACGAGCTGGCGCTGGTGGACCGCAACTGCCACAAGTCGGTGCTGCACGGCCTGGTGGTCTCCGGCGCCCGGCCGGTCTACCTCATCCCGACCCGCAACGGCTACGGCCTGGCCGGCCCGCTGCCCCCGGCCGAGCTGGCGGCGGAGTCGATCGCGGCCCGGATCGCCGCGCACCCGCTCGCCGAGGGCGCCGCCACGCGCGACCCCCAGTACGCGGTGTTCACCAACTCCACCTACGACGGACTGAGTTACGACGCCGTACCGGCCGCGAAGGCGCTCGCGGCCAGCACTCCGCGGGTGCACTTCGACGAGGCGTGGTTCGCCTACGCCCGCTTCCACCCGCTGTACGCGGGCCGGTACGGCATGTCCGTGGACGAGGCGGCCTTCCCCGGGCCCGAGCGGCCGACGGTGTTCGCGACCCAGTCCACGCACAAGCTGCTGGCCGCGCTGTCGCAGTCGGCGATGGTGCACGTACGGCCGGCGCCCCGGGCCCCGGTGGAGCACGACCGGTTCAACGAGGCCCTGATGATGCACGGCACCACCTCCCCGCTGTACCCGATGATCGCCTCGCTGGACGTGGCGACGGCGATGATGGACGGGCCGCAGGGCGAGTGGCTGGTGGACGAGGCGGTCACCGAGGCCGTCCGGTTCCGGCAGGAGATGGTGCGGCTGGGGCGGCGGGTGGCGAGCGCCGGGGACCGGCCGCCGTGGTTCTTCGGCGTCTGGCAGCCGGCGGAGGTCACCGACCCGGCGACGGGCAAGCGGCTGGCCTTCGACGAGGCGCCGCCGGAGCTGCTGGGCCGGGAGCAGTCCTGCTGGCTGCTGGAGCCGGGCGCGGCCTGGCACGGCTTCCCGGGGCTGACCGAGGGCCACTGCATGCTGGACCCGGTCAAGGTCACGCTGACCTGCCCGGGGATCACGGCGACCGGTGAGATGGCCGAGGAGGGCATCCCGGCGCGGGTGCTGACGGCGTACCTGGCGACCCGGAGCATCGTGGTCGAGAAGACCGACAGCTACACCACGCTGATCCTGTTCTCGATGGGCATCACGAAGGGCAAGTGGGGCACGCTGCTGGACGCCCTGATGGACTTCAAGGCCCTCTACGACGGCGACGCCCCGCTGGACCGCGTGCTGCCCGAGGCGGTGGCCGCGCACCCGCGCCGGTACGCGGCGATGACCCTGCGGCAGCTGTGCCAGGAGATGCACGACCAGCTGCGCTCGGCCCGCCTGGTGGAGCTGCTGGACACCGCGTTCCAGGAGCTCCCGGAGCCGGTCCACCCGCCGCAGTACTGCTACCAGCGGCTGGTGCGCGGCGGCACGGAACGGGTCCGTATCGCCGACGCGGCGCACCGGGTGGCGGCGGCGATGGTCACGGTGACCCCGCCGGGCATCCCGGTCCTCATGCCCGGCGAGTCCACCGGCGCCCCCGACGGCCCCCTGCTGCGCTACCTCACCGCCCTGGAGACCTTCGACCGCCGCTTCCCCGGCTTCCGCAGCGAGACCCACGGCGTGACGATCGACGAGGACACGGGGGACTACGAGATCGAGTGCCTGCGGCAGGAGTGACACGCGCGGGGGCCGGCGGTTTGCGAACGCCGGCCCCCGCGCGTCCGGAGGCTACAGCACCGGCAGGTTCTTCCGCAGCTCGAACGCGGTGACCTCCGAGCGGTACTCCTCCCACTCCTGGCGCTTGTTGCGCAGGAAGAAGTCGAAGACGTGCTCGCCGAGGGTCTCGGCGACCAGGTCGCTGCCCTCCATGAGGGTCAGGGCCTCGCCGAGGTTCTGCGGGAGGGGCTCGATGCCCATCGCGCGGCGCTCGGCGTTGGACAGGGCCCAGACGTCGTCCTCGGCGCCCGGCGGGAGCTCGTAGCCCTCCTCGATGCCCTTCAGGCCGGCGGCGAGGAGGACGGCGTAGGCCAGGTAGGGGTTCGCGCCGGAGTCCAGGGAGCGGACCTCCACGCGCGCCGAGCCGGTCTTGCCGGGCTTGTACATCGGGACGCGGACCAGGGCGCTGCGGTTGTTGTGGCCCCAGCAGATGTACGACGGGGCCTCGCCGCCGGCGCCCGCCGTGCGCTCGGAGCCGCCCCAGATGCGCTTGTAGGAGTTCACCCACTGGTTGGTGACCGCGGAGATCTCGGCGGCGTGCCTGAGCAGGCCGGCGATGAAGGAGCGGCCGACCTTGGAGAGCTGGTACTCGGCGCCGGACTCGTAGAACGCGTTGCGGTCGCCCTCGAAGAGCGACAGGTGGGTGTGCATGCCGGAGCCGGGGTGCTCGGAGAACGGCTTCGGCATGAACGTGGCGTGGACCCCCTGCTCCAGCGCCACCTGCTTCATGACCAGGCGGAAGGTCATGATGTTGTCGGCCGTGGACAGCGCGTCGGCGTAGCGCAGGTCGATCTCCTGCTGGCCGGGCGCGCCCTCGTGGTGGGAGAACTCCACCGAGATGCCCATCGACTCCAGCATGGTGATCGCCTGGCGGCGGAAGTCCATGCCGACGCTGGTCGGGGTGTGGTCGAAGTAGCCCGAGTTGTCGGCCGGGGTGGGGCGGGAGCCGTCCAGCGGGCGGTCCTTCAGCAGGAAGAACTCGATCTCGGGATGGGTGTAGAAGGTGAAGCCCAGGTCGGAGGTGCGGGCGAGGGCCCGCTTGAGGACGTAGCGCGGGTCGGCGAAGGACGGGGAGCCGTCCGGCATGAGGATGTCGCAGAACATGCGGGCCGTGCCGGGGGTCTCCGCGCGCCACGGCAGGACCTGGAAGGTGGCCGGGTCCGGCTTGGCGATCATGTCGGACTCGTAGACCCGGGCGAAGCCCTCGATCGCGGAGCCGTCGAAGCCGATGCCCTCGTCGAAGGCCTGTTCCAGTTCGGCGGGGGCCACGGCGACGGACTTGAGGAAGCCCAGCACGTCCGTGAACCACAGGCGTACGAACCGGATGTCGCGCTCCTCCAAGGTCCGGAGCACGAACTCCTGCTGCTTGTCCATCTTCCGCTTCCCCATCCTTGCTGGTCAGGCCGCCTGCCCTGGTACTGCGGGAGGCGGTCGGGCACCTGAGCATCCCACCACAACAGCATTTCACGCGCGTTGCGGAGCGTGATCGCCCGAGCGTCCCCGCGCCGAAGGCCTGCTGTACGGCACGTGTACCGCGCTCTCGCCCATCTTGCCTTCTCACCCCGGCATCCGTAACGGGCGCCCGGCCCGGCCCCGCGGAAGGTTCCGCCAGGACCGCCCTCGCCAGGGCACCGTGCGTGCCCTTCTGGGCGGCGAACTCGCGTACCTCAACCCGCCGGACTCCGTTCAGCCGTTCCATCAGCTCGGTGGTCCCACCTCACGAGCCGGGCGACGGCCCGGTCCCGCCGCGGGGCGCTGTTGCGGGAGGTGCCGGACGGGATGGAGGAATGGGCCGTCGGCGAGCAGGACGCGAGACAGGACCTGCGACAGGACAGCTGAGACAGGACTGGAGACGGGACCGAGGCGGGGCGGGTCGCCGCCCGGGGCCTCGGCGTTCGGAGCGGGCCGGCGGGGTCCTGGGTGCCGGAACACGGCACGGGTGAACCCCGGCGGGCTCCCGCGCGCCGCCACCTGGTGCGGGCGGGCCCCGGCGGCCCTGTCTGCCGGCGCTTCACCGCCGCCATCGCCGCCCCGGCAACGGCCCGAGCCGGACCGTTGTCATGGACAGCGATCCGGCCGGCGGGGAGTACGGCACCTGGTCAGTGCTCCACGACCTGGGCTTCCTGCGCCCTGGCGGCGATCCCCTGGGCGGCCTGCGGGCTCTCGACGGGTTCCTGGGTCTTCCCCGGCCGGTCGGCGAGCTTGAGCCAGACCACACCGACGATGATCACGACGAGCCACACGGCCTGGCCCGCGGTGAGGGTCTCGTCGAAGAAGACGGGGCCGAGCAGCGCCGCGCCGGCCGCCCCGATCCCCGCCCAGACGGCGTAGCCGATGCTGACGTCGATGGTGCGCAGCGCGACGCTCAGCGCCCACAGGGTCAGCAGGAAGAACACGACGGCGACCAGCGACCAGGTCAGCCGGGTGAAGCCGTGGCTGCCGCCGACGGAGAGCGCGTAGCCGATTTCGAAGACTCCGGCGAGCAGGAGCGTGAGCCAGGAGTCGGCGGAGGAGCGGCCGGTGTCGGACATGTGGGTGGGTCCTCTCGTGAAGGGGGGCGGACTGCGGACGGGCCGCTCAGGCGGCGCCGCTGAGCTGGAGGCCGACGACGCCGACGATGATGGCGAGGATGCCGAGCGCCTTGCGCCAGTTCAGGCGCTGGGCGAAGAGCAGCGCGCCGAGCAGGGTGATGCCGACACCGGCGACGGACGTCCAGATGGCGTAACCGACGCCGACGTTGAAGGTCAGCAGCGCCTTGCTGAGGAAGAAGGTCCCGAGGGCACCGCTGACCAGGGTCACGATGGTCCACTTGCGGTTCTTGAAGCCCTCGGCCTTGCCGGCCGCGATGGCGACGGCGATCTCGAAGATGTCCGCGATGGCGAGGTAGAGCCAGTGCATGAGGAGTCCTTGTGTTCGGTGGAGGCCGGGCTTGCGGGGGCAGCCGGCCGTGGCGGGAGGCCGTACCGGGCGAACGGGTGGCGGCCACGGCGGGGAGGTGGTCCGCCGGGACGCCGGGACGCCGGCGGAGGTCCGCACCGCGCCGCGAACGCCGGGACGGCCGGATGCCGGCGGGAGTTCACAGCGCCGGGACGGCCGGGCGCAGGCGGGGGTTCAGCGCCGGAGCGACCGGGCGCAGACGAGGGTTCACAGCACCGGAGCGACCGGACACCGGCGAGGGTTCACAGCACCGGGGCCGTCCGGACGTTCCGCTCCGGGTCAGCAGCCGTCGATCCCGCAGGCGGCACCCCGGGCCACCGCCTGTTCGGCCACGTGGACGATGTGGCCGACGTTGAAGTGCAGCGAAGCCATGTAACACAGGGCGCAGGGCTCGCCGGAGGCGAACAGGGTGGCCCCGGCGGTGGCGTGCGGCCCGTACGTGGCGGCGGCCTCGCGCAAAGCGACGACCTCGGCGTGCGCGGTGGAGTCGGCGTCCTCGCGGACCCGGTTGACGCCGGTGCCGAGGACGCGGCCGCCGTTGACCACCACACCGGAGAACGGGATGCCGCCCTTGGCGACGTGTTTGCGGCTGATCCGTACCGCCTCACGGGCGTACTCGGTCAGCTCGCTCTCCGAGAGTCCGGAAGCCGACACCTGTACTCCCCGCCTCAGACCGTGGCCGGGCGGCGCGGAAGGCCGCCGCCGGGAACCGGGACGGAGGGGAGTGTCCGCAAGGGCGCGCACTTCCCCTTCGGCGTGCTCGCGGATGTCTTGGGATGCGACAGAACCAACACGGGAACCTCCATATTTGCTTGTACGTACATCTTATTGGGCCCCATGACGTCCGGCGGCCGGGGTCTGGGAACAGCTCGAAGCTTGCATGAACATGTATCTTGTTGTCAATGCGCAGCTGAGAAGGAGCCGCACCATGACCACGATCTCCTGTACGCCGGCCGCCGCGTCCGACCAGGCCATGTGGGGGAAGGTCCTCACCCTGCACGCGCACGTCGAGCGCCGGCTCACCCAGGCCCTGCAACGCAAACACGGCATCGGGCTCTCCGAGTTCCGCGCCCTGGAGTGCCTGGTCCAGTCGAAGGCCGGTGAGCTGCGGATGCAGGAACTCGCCGACAAGGTCGGGCTCGGGCAGAGCTCGGTGACCCGGCTGGTCGGCAGGCTCTTCTCGGCCGGTTACGCCTTCCGGGACCTCTGTCCGGGGGACAAGCGCGGTGTCTACGCCGTCATCACCGACGAGGGCAAGGAACGCTACGCCGAGGCCCGCGGCACCTACTCCGAGGTCCTGAGCGCGGCGCTGAACACCGCCGGCGCCACCCCTGAACTGGCCGGCACGGTCCAGGCGCTGCGCAGCGCCCGCTGAGCGCACCCGCCCCCAGCGCCCCCGTCCCGGCCGCCCCCCGTCCCGGCCGCCGCCGGCACCGTGACAGCGGGCGTTGCCGCCGAAACCCTTGACTGCCTGAGCAAATATGGAGCGCGACCATCCACCCGAAGGGAGTGAGGTGCATCACTGCATGCAGGCCAATAACATGCTTGATTCTGCATATAGCTCCGTTACGGGTGATCCCGCCTCGGCTCCGCCGTTTCTTCGGCGCGACTCGGTGAATCCGCGCCACGGTCGCCCGGTACCGGCCCGAGGCCGTCCCGGTGGCCGGCAACGGCATCCGGGCGGTGGGTGGCATCGACGCCCTGGAGCGGGAACCGGACTTCCCGCTCCCGACCGCCAACCAGGTGCTGTTCCGGCACGCCCCGCACCTGGCCGGGGCGCACGAGGCGGCCGCCCGGCTTCCGTCGCCGTGCCGGTCCCCTGGAGCACGACGCAGGGGTGAGCGACTCCCCACTTAACTTGCATCTCAGATGCAAGTTTTCATAGCGTGGCGGTGCCCCGACATCTCACGAGGAGTCGTGATGCTGACCGAGCAGTCCGCAGCCACCGTCCGCGCCACCCTGCCCGCCGTCGGCGCGGCCATCGGCGAGATCACCGAGCGGTTCTACGACCGTCTCTTCGCCGCCCACCCCGAACTGCTGCGGGACCTGTTCAACCGCGGCAACCAGGCCGCCGGCACCCAGCGGCAGGCCCTCGCCGGCTCCATCGCCGCCTTCGCCACGCACCTGCTGGACCATCCCGGCCGGCGGCCGGACGCGATGCTCGCCCGCATCGCCCACAAGCACGCCTCCCTGGGCGTGGCGCCGGAGCAGTACCAGGTCGTCCACGAGCACCTCTTCGCCGCCATCGCCGAGATCCTGGGCGAGGCCGTCACGCCCGAGGTGGCCGCCGCCTGGGACGAGGTCTACTGGCTGATGGCCAACGCGCTCATCGCGACCGAGAAGCGGCTGTACGAGGAGAGCGGCGGCCCGGGCCCGCGCCGCTGGGAGGTGGTCGAGCGGGTCGAGGAGACCGCGGACGTCGTCACCTTCCGGCTGCGCCCGGCCGACGGCGGCCCGGTCAGGGCCTTCCGCGCCGGTCAGTACGTCTCCGTCGGCGTCACCCTGCCCGACGGCGCCCGGCAGATACGGCAGTACAGCCTGACCGGGGCGCCGGCCGACTCGGTGCGCCAGTTCAGCGTCAAGCGGGTGCACGGCGGCACCACGCCCGACGGCGAGGTCTCCACCCACCTGCACGCACACGTCAAGCCCGGTGACGTCCTTCAGCTGTCCGAGCCCTACGGCGACCTGTTCCTGGACGCCGGTGACGACACCCCGGTGCTGCTCGCCTCGGCGGGCATCGGCGTGACCCCGATGATCGCGATGCTGGCCGGCCTCGCCGCCGGCGGCCACCGCGGCCCGGTCACCGTGGTCCACGGCGACCGCTCCCCCGCCGACCACGCCCTGCGCGCCGACCACAGCTCCTACGCCGGCAAGCTGTCCGACGCCGAGGTGCACTTCTTCTACGAGCGGGACGCCGGACCGGGCAGCCGCACCGGCCTGGTCGACCTGGCGGACATCGCCGTACGGCCCGGCACGCGCGCGTACCTGTGCGGCCCGCTGCCGTTCATGCGCGCGGTCCGCGCCCAGCTGATCGACAAGGGCGTGGCCCCGGCCGCCATCCACTACGAGGTGTTCGGCCCCGACCTGTGGCTGGCGCAGGGCTAGCGGCGCCTCAGTCCCGCTCCGCCGGCCCCCGCGAGATACCGAGCAGCAGGGGGCCGGTGGGGTCGGTGACGATGTCGGCGACGGTGACCGGGTCCAGGGCGGCGAAGAACGCCTCCTGGGCCCGTCGCAACGCGCCCCGCAGCCGGCAGCCGGAGCGCAGCGGGCAGCCCGGGGTGCCCTCGCAGTCCACCACGTCGCCCTCGCCCTCGAAGGTGCGCACCACCACGCCCACGGACGCCGTGCGGCCCCGCTCCGTCAGCGCCAGCCCGCCGCCCCGGCCCCGGCGGGCGTCGACCAGGCCGAGGTGCTGCAGCTCGGCGACCACCTTCGTGGCATGTGTGTACGGCACCTCCATGTCGGCGGCGACCTGGCGGGTCGTGGGGGTGGCGTCGGCGGCGACCGCGAGTCGCATCAGGACGCGCAGGGCCAGATCGGTGGAGCGCAGCAGCCGCATACGGCGAGCGTAGGTAACGCGCATCCTGGCGCCAAATCATCCGTGCCGCCGTGCGATCCCTACGGATGTCGGCCCTTCCCGCATTACGATCAGCGAGCCCCACCGTCCCCACCCATTCCTCTCGCGAAGGACACGTCTCATGGGCTCCGGCAACAACAGCAGCACCGCCGCGCGCAAGGCGCGCATAGACGAGATGCGGCGCGCCGAGCGTGCCCGGGACCGCCGCAACCGCGTCCTCGCCATCGCCGCGAGCGTGGTGGTCGTCGCCGGTCTCGCCGTCGGCGGCGTGGTGCTCGTGAACGCGCAGTCGGACGACAAGGACTCCACCGCGAGCGGTGACGCCAAGGGCTCCGGCGACTCCGGAAGCTTCACCACCGGCAAGGACGGGGTGCGGACCTGGTCGGGCAAGCTGGGCCGCAACCATGTGACGACCAAGGTGTCCTACCCGATGCACCCGCCGGTCGGCGGCGACCACAACCCGGTCTGGCTGAACTGCAACGGTGACGTGTACACCGCGCCGGTGCCGGAGGAGAACGCCGTGCACTCGCTGGAGCACGGCGCGGTCTGGGTGACGTACACCGCCAAGGCGCCCAAGGCGGACGTGGACGCGCTCGCGGCGAAGGTGAAGAGCACGCCGTACTCGATGATCAGCCCGTACGAGAACCAGGACGCCCCGCTGCTGCTGTCGGCGTGGGGCCATCAGGTGGCGGTCAAGAGCGCGAAGGACCCGGAAGTGGGCAAGTTCTTCGAGAAGTACGTGCAGGGTGACCAGACGCCCGAGCCGGGCGCCTCGTGCACCGGCGGGGTCATGAAGTGAGCGGGCGTTCCCTCGGGTGGGTCGCCGGGACGGCGGCGGCGGTGCTCGTCGCGGCCGGCGCGATCACCTACGCGGTCGCCCAGGACGGCGGCGACCCTGCGACGCGGACGCCGGACGCGAAGTCGGCCGACGCGGGCTTCGCGCGGGACATGGCCGTCCACCACCAGCAGGCGGTGGAGATGTCGTACATCGTGCGGGACCGCACCGAGGACGAGGAGGTGCGGCGGCTCGCGTACGACATCGCGCAGACGCAGGCCAACCAGCGCGGGATGCTGCTGGGCTGGCTGGACCTGTGGGGGCTGCCGAAGGTGTCGGCCGACCCGCCGATGACGTGGATGGGCATGCGCGGCATGCCTCCCGGCGAGGACGGCGCGCTGATGCCGGGGATGGCCACCAACACCGAGCTGAAGAAGCTTCAGTCGCTCGACGGCAAGCAGGCGGAGGTCTTCTACCTCCAGTTGATGACGGACCATCACAAGGGCGGCATGCACATGGCCGAGGGCTGCGCGGACAAGTGCGCGGTCGGGGCGGAGAAGCGGCTCGCGCAGGGCATGGTGGACGCGCAGCAGTCGGAGATCGAGCTGATGGCGGGGATGCTCAAGGAGCGTGGCGCACACCCGCGTTCGTGACGCGAGGCACGAAGCCCCCCACTTGATCGTCTTTTGACCCGCCCGTTCCCCTGGCATGAACGGTTCATCGCGAGAGTGGCCCCACCAGCCACTACACGCAGGTGAACCGCATCGCAGGGGGTTCTATGAGATCCGACCGCGCCACCGTGCGCGCCGGTGTGAGCATGGCGGCGACGCTGCCGCTGATCGCCGGCGCGCTGGCGCTGGGCATACCCGCGGCCCACGCCGCCGACGGCCCCGCACGCGCCGTACTGAAGGGCACCAAGCCGCTGTGGGCCACGGCCGAGGCGGACAAGGGCGCGACCCCGGACGGCGCCCGGGTGAAGGCCCGCGTCTACCTGGCCGGCCGGGACGCGTCCGGCCTCGCCGCCTACGCGAAGGCGGTGTCCGACCCCGCCTCCCCGCTCCACGGCAAGTACCTGAGCGCGAAGCAGACCCAGGCCCGCTTCGGCGCCACCAAGGCCCAGGTGGCCGCCGTGAAGTCCTGGCTGACGTCGGCCGGGCTGACCGTCACCGAGGTCACCCCGCGCTACGTCGCCGTCTCCGGTGACGTGGCCGCCGCCGAGCGGGCCTTCGGCACCCAGCTGCACGACTACGCCAAGGGCGCGAAGACCTACCGCGCCCCGGCCGCGACGCCCTCCGCGCCCGCCTCCCTCAAGGGCGCCGTCCTCACGGTCACCGGCCTGGACAACGCCCCGCACAAGGCACGCCACGCCGACCAACTCCCGCCGCCGGACGCGGTGTTCAAGAACTCGGGCCCGTTCTCCTCCTACTACGGCTCGAAGCTCGCGACGACCCTCCCGGACGCGTACGGCGGGAAGATCCCGTACGCGGTCAAGGGCTACACCGGCAGGCAGCTGCGGGCCGCGTACGGGGCGGGCACGTACACCGGGCGCGGGGTGCGCATCGCGATCACGGACGCGTACGCCTCGCCGACGATCGCCTACGACGCCGCGCGGTACGCCGTGAAGAACGGCGACGCGCCCTGGAAGACCGGCCAGTTGCACCAGGTCCTCCCGAAGAACTACACCAGGACCGAGGAGTGCGGCGCGGCCGGCTGGTACGGCGAGGAGACCCTCGACATCGAGGCGGCACACGCGGTGGCACCGAACGCCGAGGTGACGTATGTCGGCGCGGCCTCCTGCTACGACGACGACCTGCTGGACTCCCTCGGCAAGATCGTCGACAACCACCTGGCCGACATCGTCTCCAACTCCTGGGGCGACATCGAGGCCAACCAGACGCCGGACCTGGCCGCCGCGTACGACCAGGTCTTCCAGCTGGGCGCGGTGCAGGGCATCGGCTTCTACTTCTCCTCCGGCGACAACGGCGACGAGGTGGCCAACACCGGTACGAAGCAGGTCGACACCCCGGCGAACTCGGCGTGGGTGACGGCGGTCGGCGGTACGTCGCTGGCGGTCGGCAAGGGCGACACGTACCTGTGGGAGACCGGCTGGGGCACCGAGAAGTCCTCGCTGTCGGCCGACGGCAAGAGCTGGGAGGGCTTCCCCGGCACGTTCACCTCCGGTGCGGGCGGGGGAACGAGCAGGACGGTGCCGCAGCCGTACTACCAGAAGGGCGTGGTCCCCGACTCCCTGGCCAAGGCGCACAACGCCGCCGGCAACCGGGTGGTCCCGGACATCGCGGCGATCGCCGACCCCAACACCGGGTTCCTGGTCGGCCAGACGCAGACCTTCCCTGACGGCACGGAGCGGTACGACGAGTACCGCATCGGCGGCACGTCTCTGGCGGCGCCGGTCATCGCGGCGGTCCAGGCCCTGGCCCAGGAGGCCGGCGGCGGCAAGCCCCTCGGCTTCGCCAACCCCGCGATCTACGCCAAGTACGGCAAGAAGGGCGTCTACCACGACGTCACGGACAACCCCACGGGCTCCGGCCTCGCGGTGGCCCGCGTCGACTTCGCCAACGGCCTCGACGCGACGGGCGGCCTGCTGTACTCGGCTCGCACCCTCGGCCACGACAGCTCCCTGTCGGCGGTCAAGGGCTACGACGACGTGACGGGCGTCGGGTCACCGGCGAACGGGTACGTGCAGTCGTTCCGCAAGCGATAGGCGTGTAGACCGGTCGGGGGCGTGGGGTTCGGCCTCACGCCCCCTTCGTGTTGCGCGCCGATGTGATGGCCGAGAACAAGACAGCCATCACGTACGTGCTTTCGGGCCGGGATCATCCAGTGCGAAGCCAGGTCCCCCACACAGACGTATTCCACCAACATTTGGTTACTGACCGCAGTGGATCTCTTGCGCTCCGCAAGCGTCACTTTAGGGTCGAAGCACCGCCGACACCGTATCCATGGAGGATTCGTGGCACGCTTGCGCACTCGTCTGGCCCTGCTCGGCTCGGCCGCCGCCCTCGCCGCCGGCGCTCTCGTCCCCGCACAGTTCGCCGGGGCCCGACCCGCCGCCGCGGCCGACAACTACCAGTGGGTTGCCCTGGGTGACTCCTACACCGCCGGGGTGATCCGGGCCGCGGGCGACACCTTCGAAGTCCCGCGCGACGGCTGCGAGCGCACCGACCGGTCCTACCCCCAGGTCATCGACCGGGACCTCGGCGGTCTCTTCGATCTGACCAACGTCAGCTGCGGCGCCGCCACCATCGAGGACGTCACCGACACGGCCCAGCCCCCGATCGGCCGTCACCTGCCGCCCTTTTCGGAGGACCCGGACTATCCCTTCCCCCGGGTGCGCGCTCAGTCCGAGGCGGTGAACTCCGGTACCGACGTCATCACCGTCGGCGCGGGCGGAAACACCCTCGGCTTCGCCGAATTCCTCGTCAAGTGCTCGGAGCTGGGCAGCGAAAGCGGCGGCAAGGGCACCCCGTGCAAGGAGGCCATGGCCGCCGGCGTCCCGGCCCGGCTGAAGAAGGTGCGCCAGGACTACGACCGGATGCTCGCCGACCTCCACCGGCGCGCCCCGCACGCGAAGATCCTGACCGTCGGCTATCCCACGGTCGTCCCCAAGGACACCTCCGCCTGCCGCTTCGGCGAGCTGACGCAGTTCGGCACGATCACCCCGGGCGACCTGGCCTGGCTGCGCCATGACGTCCTGGAACCCCTCAACAAGGCCATCGCGAACTCGACCGGCACACAGGAAGCGGCCCGCTACATCGACCTCTACGCCTCCTCCCAGGGCCACAGCGTCTGCGACGACAGCAAGTGGGTGGAAGGCTTCGTCACCCTCCCCTACCAGATGTCCTTCGTACACCCCAACGCCCTCGGCCACCGCAACGCCGCCGACCACGTGGAACAGGCGATGCTGAACGCCATCAGCTGAGCCGCCCGGCTCCCAGCCGACAAACCGGCCTCCGGCACCGACGGGGGCCGGTTCGCGTTCCTCAGTACGCCCGCAGGCCCTGGTCGACCGGCAGCCCGAGGGCACGCAGCACACCCGGCGGCTCGTCAGCCCCTTCAAGCACGTCGGCGAGGCGCAGAGCACGGTCGGCGACGAGCAGGTCTCGGGGTTCTTCGGGTACGACGTGTCCAGCGCGGGTCAGCCATGCGGCGATCTCGCGCCAGGAGTAGGACTCCGTACCGCCGGAGGAGGCTTCCGGTTCGGGGAACCCGTGGCGCCGGGCCAGTTCGAACAACTCCCGCCCACAGCGCTGGGCCGCCTCCGCCAGTGTGCGGCACGGCGACACCGTGACATATTGCGGAAGGCGGCGGCCGAGCGATGACGCCGATGGAGTTCCACACGCTGGCGACACCTAAGGCCGCGCCGGACCTGCGGCACCAGTTGCGGGAGCACGGTTACGACGTGCATCTGTGCGCGACCGAGTTGCTGACCAACGTCATCGACCACTTGGGCGACGGTACGCCGGTGACCGTACGTGTCATCGGTACGGCGCCCCATTGCGGCCGTACCCGGATCGAGGTGACCGATCCTGATCCGCGTGCGTTGCCCGTGCTTCTCGCAGCCACGGAGTCGGAGGAGTCGGGGCGGGGTCTGGCGCTCGTAGTTGCCTTGGCCGAGTGCTGGGGCGTGGTGCAGGGGCCCGACTGCAAGACGGTGTGGTGTGAGCTGAGGAGTTGAAGAGGTTGCCGTGGGGCAGCCCGGGAAAGTGGCCGGCTCAGCTCCTTTGGCCCCTGCCGTCGGCTGCGTTCGCATCCTGGGTCGGGGATGCGCGCCCGCGCCTCGCCGGCACGCCGGGCGGGCTCAGCGGCTTGCGGCCCGGTGGGTGGTACGCGGTCGCGCCCGCATGCACTGCGGGGCGGTTGGGCGTCTGACGGCCGGGCGCACGGGCCGCAGGGGCGCCTTCGGACTCCGTTGGCGGCCGAGGCAACCGGGGTGCCGCCCACTACACCAGGTGGGTTGTTTTGGAATACCTGTCCATAACCAACCCGCCCACCCCTCTCGCCGCCACGGCAGCAGCGGGGACGCCTCACCATGCGGGTCACCAGGCCGCGACCGCTCTACGATCGTGTCGCCCTCGCGCACTCGTCGCCGGCCGACCCGCCCCGTCCGACCGGGCCGCTGCGGTCGTACGGGTCGATCTCCCTGTCGGCCTCGTCCGCCCGGCGGTCCGCGCCGAAGGGCGGGGTGAAGTAGCCCGTGGGGGCGCCGCAGCCGCCGTTGGTCATGGTGTATTTGTACGAGACGATCGAGAACGTGCCCGGCTCGGTGATCACCTTGTCCGGGTCGTCCCAACTCATGACCAGCTCGCGCCGGATGATCGTGCGCACGATCTCGTCGTCGCCGCCCGCGTCCGCGCGGGTGACCGGGTAGACGAAGGTCACGTCGGCGGTCACCTGGAGCGCGCCGCGCTCGCCCTCCTGGAACGTGAGCCGGCCCCGGGTCTTCACGACGCTGCCGACCAGACGGGCCTGGGAGGGCCTGAAGCGGCTGAAGAGGAGCAGCGGGTCGCTCTCCTCGCCCGGGGTCCGGAAAGCGGTCTTCAGGAAGTCTTGGACGTCCCGCTGGTGCGGATTGATCAGCGCGATCGCCTTCTCCGGGCGCTCGCCCCGCAGCACCCCGCGGTCCAGGCTCGACGCAACGAGGAAGTCCCGGCTGCGGGCGAGGGCCCGCTCGACCTGTGCCGCGCTCATCCAGCCGACCGCCCTGGCCTTCGGCACGGTGATCCCGGCCGCCCCACTCGCCCAGCGCGCCGCCGGCGAACCGCGGAACGGCTCCTGCGCGGTGGGGCGTTGGTCCGCCTCCGCCGGGGGAGCCTGGGTCGGGCGGACGGTCTCGGCCGCCAACGGCGCGGAGTCACGGTCGTCGCCGGCGAACAGGTCCACCGTCCGCCCCGGCGCGAGCGCCACCACAAGCAGTGTCAGCAAGGCCAGCAATCCGACCACGTACCAGCCCGTGCGCCGCTTGGGTCGCGCGGGCGTGTAGCCGCGCCAGCCCTCCGGGCCCCGGGCGGGGGCCGTGCGCAACCGCTTTGCCACCTCGCGGGCCCGCGCCGACGGCTCCTTGGGCGCGTCGGCGGCGCCCGCCACCGACTCGCGCAGAAACCGTTCCCACTCCTCGTCGGACCTGGACGAGCCGTCCGGCCCCGTACCCACGCCCATCCCCCAACCCCCTGGCAATCAGCAGACCCGCGCCCACTCCCCTGGGACGCGACCGCATCATGGCACAGAGCACTGACAGCGAGCCCGGCCGATGGGTTGTTTTGGAATGACTGGTCCAGAGACAGGGTCCCTGCCCGCCACCACCCGCCGATCCCACGAATCAGCCCCTTTCAGCCCCTTCCCTCCCCCCTCACGGACAGCCGCCAAGCCGAGCCGGCGTGCAGGCGAGGCGAGGACGCGCACCCGCCACCGGGCCGCAAGCCGCTGAGCCCGCCCGGCGTGCAGGCGAGGCGAGGACGCGCACCCGCCACCGGGCCGGTAGCCGCTTTGCCGCCCCGGCGTGCAGGCGAGGCGCGAGCGCGTGACCCTGCCGACGGGGCCTCGTAGGTCGCCCATGGGTCCGGTACCGGGCTGGGCCACTGTTCCTTCGGGCCGCTCGCTCGCTTCTCACCCGGGCTGGAGCGAGGTGTGTCAAGGGTGGGCCGCAGGCCCATCGGCGCAGCCGACGCGGAACGCGCCCTTGACTCGCCTCGTGGAAGCCCGACACTGACCAAGAAGCGAGCGGCCCAACGGCCACTTCGTCCCCAGAGGACACAGACCAAGCCCACCGGCCCAGGTCAGCCCCGTAGCTCCTCAAGACGCTCCAGGTCATCGCGTACCGACTCACGCTCCCCCGCCGTCAGGCGGACCGCGGCCGCCTTCGCGCGCGCGGACGCCGCCGTCTCCTCGTCACCGAGGCGCCCGGCGACATCCGCGCGCAGCACGAGAAGGCGGAGCAACTGCACGGGAGTGGGCCGCTCGTCCTCCATGCGCAGCACCCGGTCGATGATCTTCGCCGCGCCCTCCGGGTCGTCCCTGGAGTCCGCGAGGAGGGCGGCATGATGCAGAGCGCGGAGGAAGGTCTCCTTGGGCGCGGGCCGGTGGTGGGGGTCCTGGCTCGTCCGCTGGCCGATCCGCAGGCAGTTGCCGCCCGGATCGGTCATGAGGAACTGCCGTACACCGTGCGACGTGTCCTTCAACGCCCCTAAGCGCGGCAGCCCGCGGATCGGGACTCTGCCGTACGCCGCCTTGAGGCCGGCCCGGAAGGTCTCGTGCAGGCCGTCCACGTCATCGGTCTCGATGTAGCACGTGCTGTACGACTCGGCCGGTTCGTACCCCTTCATCCCGAAGAAGTGGAGCTGGATGCCGCCGCGCGCCACGACCGCGTACGGGTTGGGGCTCTTCTGCTGGAAGGTGACCTCGAACCCGAGGGCGCCGTAGAAGTCGAGGACGGGCTGGATGGTGCGGCACGGCAGGATCGGAACGGTCTTTTCACCCATGCCCGCAACCTAATCAAACTTGAATAGCCAGAGGAAGGGCGAATCCCGCGGATCACTACCCGTTGCGCGCCCCGGTCGTCTCCGCGGCCGACGGCACGTGCGCCGCCACCACCCGCCCCGCGTGCGCCACCGCACGCCGACGGTCCACTCCGTACGACACACCCGCCACGCCCAGCCCCAGCACCGCCAGCAGCGCGCCCGCCAGCGCGGGGGACGTCGTACCGAAGCCCGCCGAGAGGGCCAGGCCGCCGAGCCACGCGCCGCCCGCGTTGGCCAGGTTGAACGCCGCCTGGTTGGCCGAGGAGGCGAGGGAGGGGGCCGCCGACGCCTTCTCCATCACCATCAGCTGGAGCGGGGAGCCCGTGACGAACGCCGCCATGCCCAGCAGGGCGACCGCCAGCGCCGCGCTCCACTCCGCCCGCATCATCAGGGGGAACAGGAGCAGGACCAGCATCAGGGAAGCAAGCCCGCCGAACAGGGTGGCCCGCAGGGAGTGGTCCGCCAGGCGTCCGCCCAGCAGGTTGCCCGCCGTCGCGCCGACGCCGAACAGGGCCAGCAGCAGGGTCACGCTGGTCTCCGCGTAGCCCGCCGTGTCCGTCAGCATCGGGGTGACGTAGCTGTACGCCGCGAACAGCGCGCCGAAGCCCGCCACCGTCGTACCGAGGGCCAGCCAGACCGGCAGCGAGCGCAGTGCCGCCAGTTCGCCGCGCAGGCCCGTCGCAGGGGCGGGGGCGTGGTCGCGGGGGATCAGCAGCGCCAGGGACGCTATCGCGGCCACACCGATCGCGCTCACCGCGAGGAACGTCGCCCGCCAGCCCAGGTGCTGGCCCATGAGCGTCGCGGCGGGGACGCCCGCGATGTTGGCGACGGTCAGGCCGAGGAACATCAGGGACACCGAGCGGGCCTTGCGCTCCGGCGGGACCATCGCCGTGGCGACCACCGCGCCCACCCCGAAGAAGGCGCCGTGCGGCAGGCCGCTCAGGAAGCGGGCCGCCAGCAGCGAGGCGTTGCCGGGGGCGAACGCCGACAGGGCGTTGCCCGCCACGAACAGGGCCATCAGCGCGATCAGCACCGTACGGCGGGACATGCGGGCCGTGAGCGCGGCCAGCAGCGGGGCGCCGATGACGACGCCCAGCGCGTACGCCGAGACCAGGTGCCCGGCGGAGGGGATCGAGATGTGCAGGTCGTCCGCGACGTCGGGCAGCAGGCCCATCATCACGAACTCGGTCGTACCGATGCCGAAGGCGCCCACGGCTAGGGCGAGCAGGGCCAGGGGCATGAGGGACCTTTCAGAGCGGAGGAGGGGACGGAAAGTCTCGCAGTATGTTCCCGTGCCGAACAAACGCTCTCAGGGTCGGTATTCCGGCAGGTTACGAGCCTGTGTCCAGCTTCACACGGGCCGCCACCGGCAAGTGGTCGCTGTCGGTGCGCGGCAGCGTCCAACTGCTCTCCGGCTCCGCGCCCCGGACCATGATCTGGTCGATGCGGGCCATCGGGAACGACGCCGGCCAGCTGAACCCGAAGCCGCTGCCCGCCGCGCCCTGCGTGGAGCGCAGCTGGGAGGTGACGGCGTTCAGCGAGCGGTCGTTCATGGTGCCGTTGAGGTCGCCCAGCAGCACCACCCGGCGCAGGGGCTCGTCGGCGATGGCCTCGCCGAGCGCGTCGGCGCTCTTGTCCCGCTGCCGGGCGGTGAACCCGGCCTCGATCTTCACCCGGACGGACGGCAGGTGGGCGACGTAGACCGCGACCGGACCCTCGGGGGTCGCCACGGTGGCGCGCATCGCCCGCTTCCAGCCGAGCTTGATGTCGACGGCGCGTACGTCGGTCATCGGGTACTTGCTCCACAGCCCGACCGTGCCCACCACCGCGTGGTGCCGGTACGCCGGCGCCAGCGCCTTCTCGTAGACGGGGACGGCGGAGGCGGGCAGCTCCTCCAGGGCCAGCACGTCGGCGCCGGACGCGGCCACGTCGGTGGCGGTGGCGGCCGGATCGGGGTTGTCGGCGTTGACGTTGTGGGTGGCCACCGTGAGATCGCCGCCGCTGCCCGCCTTGTCGGTCAGCAGCCCGCCGAAGAGGTTCAGCCAGACGATCGCCGGCAGCAGTACGGCGATCAGCGCGATCGCCGACCTGCGCACCACGCCGAGCACCAGCAGCACCGGGATGGCCAGGCCCAGCCAGGGCAGGAAGGTCTCGGTGAGGCTGCCGAGGTTGCCCACCGCGTTCGGGATGTGGGCGTGCACCAGCATCACCAGGGCGAGCAGCAGGGCCAGCGCGGTGAGCACGGCGCCGCGGTGCCAGATGCGCGGATCGCCCCGCCAGCCGGTGGACAGCCGGTGCGCCAGGCGTCGGAGCCGGGTCCCCGGTCGCTCGGGCCCCGAGCCGCCGTCCGCCGTCTCCGTCATGTACGCCTGCTGCGCCATACCGTCTGCCTCACTGCCTGCCGTGCACACCGTTCGTCCCCCGTGGTCCCGACCCTAGGGGATGACCGGCTCTGTTCCGCCGTCCCGTGACGGCCGTACGGAAGACGATGACGTGTGATGCGGCGGCGGGAGTTCCGGCCGGGCCCCGGGCGGGCGGGGTCTGTGACGAAACGCGCACACGAGTGCTACGAGGCTGTGGAGCTGACGGGCCGTAGGCCGGCCAGGACCGAGTCGACGATCTCCTGCGCCAGGTCTTCCGGCAGGTCGACCTCGGGGCGCAGGACGGAGCGGACCAGGATCGGTCCGACGAACAGGTCGTTCGCCAGGTCCACGTCGACGTCCGCGCGCAGTTCGCCGTTGAGCTGCCCGCGGCGCAGCACGTCCAGGACGAGCCGGCGCCGGGGCTCTATGACGTTCTCGTGGTACGCGGCCCAGATCCTCGGGTTGCTCTTCATCTGGACGTGCACGTTGTGCAGCAGGACCGAGGAGCGGCTGGCCAGTCCGCGCTGGCGCAGGTTCTCCAGCAGGACGAGGAGATCGTCGCGCATGGAGGTGCCGGGGAGTTCCGGCTCGGGTGGCTCGGCCGCGCGGACCACCTCGATGAACAGTTCCTCCTTGCCGCTCCAGCGGCGGTAGATGGTGGCCTTGCCGACCCCGGCGGTGCGGGCGATCCGCTCGATGGACAGCTCCGCGAGGGGCACGCCCTCCTCCAGGAGCCTCATCACCCCGTCCAGGATGGCGCGCTCCGCGGCTTCGCTGCGCGGGCGGCCCCGCGCTGGTGCGTCCGGTCGCGGCCGGCTGCCGGCAAGGCTCACGTCGTTCCGTCCTCTCGGTGTGCTGCGGTGATTGTCCCGCAGCGGCCTCCCTCCCCCGTTGGACCGCGCCCGGATCCAGTGTCCCGCGCGGTCCTGTTGCGCCGCGGCCGAATCCAGTGTCCCGCGCGGTCCCGTGGCGCCGCGCCCGGTCCGGTTCCCCCGTGGTCCCGTGGCGCCGCGCCCGGTCCGGTTCCCCCCGTGGTCCCGTGGCGCCGCGCCCGGTCCGGGTTCCCCGTGGTCCCGTAGTCCGGTTCTCCCGTGGCGCCGGGTCCGGGCCTCAGTCCAGCGCGGCGGCCCTCTCCGGCTCCTTCTCGCCCTGCGGCGCGGCGGGCGTCCGGCCCGGCAGGAACAGGGCCGTCACCACGGCGCCGACCAGCGCCACGCCCGTGCCGCACAGCGCGGTGACGTGCATGGCGTGCAGGAACGCGTCGTTGGCCGGGGTGACCAGGGCCTCGCCCCGCGGGCCGAGCTTCTCGGCGATGCCCAGGGTGGCCTCGATGGACTCCGCGGCGGTGTCGCGCAGGTCCGGCGGCAGCGGGCCGAGCTTGCCCTCGATGCCGTTGCGGTAGGAGGTGGCGAGGACCGAGCCGAGGACGGCGATGCCGAGGGCGCCGCCGACCTGGCGGAAGGTGTTGCTGAGCGCGGAGGCGGAGCCGGCCTTCTCCCGGGGCAGCGCCTGCATGATCACGACCGAGGTCGGGGTCATGATGTGCGCCATGCCGGTGCCCATGAGGAAGAAGACGACCTCCAGCACCCAGATCGGGGTGTCGGCGTCGAAGGCGGTGAACGCGGCCAGCGTCGCGGCGATCAGCAGCAGGCCGCCGGTGGTGGTGGCCCGGTTGCCGAAGCGGTCGACGACCAGCCGCGCGCGCGGCGCGAAGAGCAGCTGGGCGACGGCGAGCGGCAGCATCAGCAGGCCGGACTCCAGCGCCGAGTAGCCGCGCACGCTCTGGGTGTAGAAGACGCCGAAGAACGTGACGCCCATCAGCGCGAAGAAGACCAGCGCGATGGCGCTCATGGCGGCCGAGAAGACCTTGTTCCTGAAGTAGGTGACGTCCAGCGAGGGGTGGTCGGTGCGCTTCTCGAAGACGACGAAGGCGGCCAGGACGACGATGCCGCCGAGGGTGGTCGCGAGCACCTGGGGGTCGGTGAAGTCGGCCAGCTCGCCGCCCTTGATGATGCCGTAGACCAGCAGGATGAGGCCGACGACGGACAGGACGACGCCGATGGGGTCGAGGCGGCCGGGCCTGGGGTCGCGGGAGTCGGGCACCAGCCAGGCCATCAGGATCAGCGCGATGATCACGATGGGCACGTTGATCAGGAAGACCGAGCCCCACCAGAAGTGGTCGAGCAGCGCGCCGCCGGTGATCGGGCCGATGGCGATGGCGAGGCCGACGCCGCCGGCCCAGATGCCGATGGCCTTGGGCTGCTCGTGCCGCTCGAAGACGTTCATCAGGACGGCCAGGGTGGCGGGCATCACGAAGGCGGCGCCGAGGGCCATCACCGCGCGGTAGGCGATCAGCTGGTTCGGGGTGCCGGACTCGGCGGCGAGCGCGGAGCCGATGCCGAAGACCAGGGTGCCGGCGAGCAGCACCTTCTTGCGGCCGAGCCGGTCGCCGATGAGTCCGGCGGTGAACAGCAGGCCGGCGAAGACGAGGGTGTAGGAGTTGATCGCCCACTCGATCTCGCTCTGGGTGGCGCCGAGACCGGTCGGCGCCGGGGTCGCGATGGTCTTGATGGCGACGTTCAGGATCGAGTTGTCGAGGACGACGATCAGCAGGGCGAGCATCAGCACGCCGAGGATGGCCCAGCGACGCCGGTGTACGGCTTCCGGTATTCGGGAGGCAGGGACGGGACTTGTCATGCGCCCGAGCCTATGTTCATTTCGATACGGAACCGTCTCGTATATAAATTTCTTTACCAAGCTCTTACGCGGAAACGGGGTTCAAGGGGGCGCGGCGGGCGGCCCGGGGGATCAGCGGGACCCCCTCTGGCCCTGTCCGGCACGAGGTGCCACCATGGAGACGGTCCGGGGACGCCGTCAGGGCGCCTCGAGATGACGTAAGGAGCCGTTGCAATGACGCAGCTTTCGGCTGCCCAGACGAAGCCTTCCGACGGCAGCAAGGCGCTGTACGGAGGGAAGGGCACCCGCCGCATCACCGTCCGCGACATCGCCCTCGCCAAGGAGCGGGGCGAGAAGTGGCCCATGCTCACCGCCTACGACGCGATGACCGCGTCCGTCTTCGACGAGGCCGGGATACCGGTGATCCTGGTCGGTGACTCGGCGGGCAACTGCCACCTCGGGTACGACACCACCGTGCCCGTCACCCTCGACGAGATGACCATGCTGTCGGCCGCCGTGGTACGCGGCACACGGCGCTCCCTCATCGTCGGCGACCTCCCCTTCGGCTCGTACCAGGAGGGCCCGGTGCAGGCGCTGCGCTCGGCGACCCGGCTGGTGAAGGAGGCCGGGGTCGGCGCGGTCAAGCTGGAGGGCGGCGAGCGCTCGCACGAGCAGATCCGCCTGCTGGTGGAGTCCGGCATCCCTGTCATGGCGCACATCGGCCTGACCCCGCAGTCCGTGAACGCGATGGGCTACCGGGTGCAGGGCCGCGGCGAGGAGGCGGCCCAGCAGTTGCTGCGGGACGCGAAGTCCGTGCAGGACGCGGGCGCGTTCGCGGTGGTGCTGGAGCTGGTGCCGGCCGAACTGGCGGCCGAGGTCACCCGGGTGCTGCACATCCCGACGGTCGGCATCGGCGCCGGTCCGGAGACGGACGCGCAGGTGCTGGTGTGGACCGACATGCTCGGCCTGACCTCCGGCCGGGTGCCGAAGTTCGTCAAGCGGTACGCGGACCTGCGCGAGGTGATGACCGGCGCGGCCAAGGCGTTCGCCGAGGACGTGGTCGGCGGCGCCTTCCCGGCGGAGGAGCACTCCGTCCACTAGTCCACCGCGGCACCACCGGACGGCCCGTCGATCTTCCCCCGTCGGCGGGCTGTCCCTTTTTCCGGTTTTCCGGCCAAGAGGCCGCTCCCGCTCTTCCGGCCGGGAGACCACTCCGGCACTCAAGCTTTGGCCTCAACTTCCCTCTCCGGAGCGGAAGTTGTAACAGAGTTGCGTCGAAACGCGCGCGGGGGCTTCCCCGCTCCTGGCTCAGTGGTGCACTTGACAGTGTGGGCCGTCTCACACTCGGGGGAGAGACAATGAGCCAGCCACCGGCCGTCTGCGCCGACTGTTCCACCGCCACCGTGCCCGGGGCGGCGTTCTGCGGCGCGTGCGGGGCCACGCTGGCCGTCGCCGGGAGCGCGGACGCGGACCGGTCGGTGCCCCACCTCGCCGTGCCCCGCTGGACCGGCGGCCGGGACCTGACCCGGTACATGTGCGCGGCCGTCTACCTGGACCGGCAGTACGCCGACTCCCTGATCAGGGACGTCGCCGCCGAACCGCACCTCGGCGTGGCACCGGCCCCGGGCTGCGACGTACCCGTGGTGCTGCGCTACGCCTACGAGGCCAACGCGCGCCGGCACGCCAGGGACCTGCTGCTGGCCGTGGAGTTCCTGGTGCTGGTCCTCGGCCTGCTGGTGATCCACAGCGGCCTCGCCGTGTTCCTCATGCTGCTGTTCGGCTGGCTGACCACGCTGGTCTTCGCCCTCTCCACCCAGTACGGCGAGCGCCTCCAGCGGCTGCGGCCCGACCGGTTCGACCCGGCGCAGGCACCGCCGCCGCCCAACGAGTCCGCCGCCCGGCGGCTGCGCCAGATCGACGAGTACGCGCGCGGCAACCTCACCGTCTACAGCGGCTTCTCGCCGTTCACCGGATACGGCCAGGAACTGGACTCCTGGTCGCTGGTCTTCGACGTGACCGCCTCCGGGCGGGAGGGCGTGCGGCCGCGGGACTTCGACGTCGCGGACCTGTACGCCCATATCGCCCGGCGGGTCGGCGAGTTGTCGCTGCCCTGCCTGGAGCTGGAGGAGCGGGTGTTCGTGGAGGGCTCGGCGCTGCTGGGCGACACCCGTTTCCTGCCGGACCCGCTCGGCCGCCCGGTGGCCCGGATCGGCGCCGACCGGCTGGACGCGCTGAAGCGGGACCCGGAGGAGACCGCCCGCGCCTATCTGGTCACCCACTCCTCGGGCTGGGGCGGGGAGCTGGTGACCTCGGTGTTCCTGCGGCTGGTGCGCTCGGACTCCAACCTGTTCGTGGAGGCCCTGCCCACCGTGCTGTGCCCGCTGCTGGACCGCTACCGGACCATCGACTCCCTGATGCCGGCCCCCTCGCCGCGCGAGTTCCTGTCGATGGCGCTGCAGAGCCTCGCCAGCACCCCGTTCGTGATGATCGCCTCGCCGGGGCGCGCGGTCACCGGCTTCTTCCCCGACTTCGGGATGCGCAAGCGGCTGAAGAAGCAGCACCGGCAGATCACCCGGCTCGGGGTGTTCGACTACGGGGCGCGCAAGAGCGTGCGGCAGCTCGCCTCCGCCACGGACCACCACCGCTACTTCCAGAAGGTCGACTCCGGGATGGTCCTCAAGACCGTCGAACGGCGGATTCTGGACGCCCTGGTGGAGTTCGCCGTGGAACACGACATCGACGCGGGCGATCTGATCAAGCGTCAGGAAACCATCATCAACAACGGCATCATCGCCACCGCGGGGGCGAAGGTCGAGTCGAGCGCGGTCGCCTCGGGCGACAAGTCCCGCATCTCGGCCATCCTGAAGAAGATCCCGCGGCCCAACACCGACTGACAACCACCGCATACGCAACGGACGAACGGGGACCGGCATGCACCAGCGCAGCAACGACGGCGTCATCGCGACGGGGAACGCGCAGGTCAGGAACACGGTGGTGGCGAGCGGCAGCAACGCCCGCGTCGACTTCCGGGTCACGGAGGAAGAGGCGGAGCGGACCGGGGGCCGGCCGCTGACCCCGCAGGAGATCAGCGACCTGCTGGCCCGGTTCGTCGAGGAGCTGCGCCGCTCGGACCACCCGGAGCGGGAGGACCTGGCGGAGTTCGCCGAGGACGCGCGCGAGGAGCTGGCCGCGCCCGAGCCCCGTACGGGCAAGCTGCGCCGGGTCGCGAAGGCGCTGGTGGAGGCCGTGCCCGGGTTCGCCGGGCTGGCCTCGCTCGCGGTGACCATCGAGGAAGCCGTCCGCGGCCTGTAGCCGGAGAGCGGCACGGAGACGGAAAACGGGCCGGAGACGGAGAGCGGCCTGTAGCGGAGAGCGGGCCGGAGACGGAGAGCGGGGGCCATGCATTTCTGTGTTCACTGCGGCGCGCGCGTCGAGGACGCCGCGCGGCCGGACTGCCCGGACTGCGGGGCGCCGCGCGCCGCGCCCGAGCCGGCCGGGGGCGGGTATGTGCGCGTCGGCGCCACCCGGCTGCCGGTCTGGCTGCCCTGGGCGCTGCTGGCGGTGCTGGTGGCCGGCGGGGTGACGCTCGGGGTGGCCGTCGCGGACGGCCCCGACACCCCGTCGGCGGGCGGCTGGTCCGGCGTCACCGTGTCGCCCGGCGGGTCCTACGACGGCTGGACCTCCCTGCCGTCCCCCACCGACGGCGGGTACACCACACCGGCGGTCACACCCGACTACGACGACAGCGGCGGATACGACGACACCCCGACGCCCGAGCCCTCGGCGGAGGAACAGGACGCGAGCGCGGTCGTCACCACGTACTACGACCACCTCAACGCCGGGGACTTCCAGGCCGCCTGGTCCATGGGCGGCGGCCGGCTCTTCGGCGGCTCCTACTCGGACTGGGTGGCGGGCTTCTCCTCCACCCGGCACATCGACGTCACCGCCTCCGACAACGGCGGCGGTGAGGTCGCCGCGGAGATCCGGGCGACCCAGACCGACGGCAGTGTGCAGGTGTTCCGGGGCACCTACACCGTGTCCGGCGGGCAGCTCGTCGGCGCCGACATCCGGCAGGTGTCGTAGCGCCCCCGCCCGCGCCGACAGGCCGCCGACGCGGCGCCGGTACCCGGTGTCGGCGCTCTGTCGGCGGTTTGTCAGTGGGGCCTGGCACTGTCTTCCCCATGACACGCATCGACGACAACCCCGCCGGCGGACGCTCCGCCGTGACCGTACGGGGGCTGGTCAAGCACTACGGCGAGACCAAGGCGCTGGACGGTGTCGATCTGGACGTGCGCGAGGGCACCGTGATGGGTGTGCTCGGGCCGAACGGCGCCGGCAAGACCACCCTCGTACGCATCCTGTCCACCCTGATCACCCCGGACTCCGGGCAGGCCACCGTGGCCGGCTACGACGTCGTACGCCAGCCCCGGCAGCTGCGCCGGGTCATCGGTCTCACCGGCCAGTACGCGTCGGTGGACGAGAAGCTCCCGGGCTGGGAGAACCTGTACCTGATCGGCCGGCTGCTGGACCTGTCCCGCAAGGAGGCCCGGGCCCGCGCCGACGAGCTGCTGGAGCGGTTCTCGCTGACCGAGGCCGCCCGGCGCCCGGCCGGCACCTACTCCGGCGGCATGCGGCGCCGGCTGGACCTGGCCGCCTCGATGATCGGCCGGCCGGCCGTGCTGTACCTGGACGAGCCGACCACCGGCCTCGACCCGCGCACCCGCAACGAGGTGTGGGACGAGGTCAAGGCGATGGTCGGCGACGGCGTCACCGTGCTGCTCACCACCCAGTACATGGAGGAGGCCGAACAGCTCGCCTCCGAGCTGACCGTGGTGGACCGCGGCCGGGTCATCGCCAAGGGCGGCATCGAGGAGCTCAAGGCCCGCGTCGGCGGGCGCACCCTGCGGGTGCGGCCGGTCGACCCGCTCCAGCTGCGCCCGCTCGCCGGCATGCTGGACGAACTGGGCATCACCGGGCTGGCGTCCACCACCGTGGACACCGAGACCGGGACCCTGCTGGTGCCGATCCTCAGCGACGAGCAGCTGACCGCCGTGGTCGGCGCGGTCACCGCGCGCGGCATCACCCTGTCCTCCATCACCACCGAACTACCCAGCCTGGACGAGGTGTTCCTGTCCCTCACCGGCCACCGCGCCAGTGCCCCGCAGGACGCCCCGCCCGCCCGCCAGGAGGTCGCCGCATGAGCACCGCCACCCTCTCCCCGGCCGCCGCGCAGGCCGATACGCCGATCCCGCTGCGGGCCCACCTGCGGCACACCGGCGCGCTGATCCGCCGCAATCTGCTGTGGATCCGCCAGGACCCGGAGTCGATGTTCGACGCCATCCTGTTCCCGGTCGTCTTCACCCTGCTGTTCGTGTACGTCTTCGGCGGCTCCATCGGCAAGTCGCTGGGCGGCGGCCAGGAGCAGTACGTGCAGTACGTGGTGCCCGGACTGCTCGCCATGATGGGCATGAACATGGCCCAGGGTGTGGGCACCGGCTTCAACCAGGACTTCAACTCCGGTGTCATGGACCGCTTCCGCTCGCTGCCCATCGGGCGCGGCTCGGTGCTCTTCGCGAAGATCGCGGTGGAGCTGATGCGGATGCTGTTCGCGACGGCGGTACTGCTGGTGGTCGCCCTGCTCGTGGGCTACGACGTGGGCAGCTGGAGCGGTCTGCTCGGTTCCGTGGCGCTGTCCGCGCTGTTCGGGTCGGCGCTGATGTGGGTGTTCCTGACCCTCGGCGTGGTGATGAAGAACGCGCAGTCGGTGCAGGCGATGGGCTTCCTGGTGCTGATGCCGCTCCAGTTCGGCTCCTCGATCTTCGCGCCGACCCAGTCCATGCCGGGCTGGCTCCAGGCGTTCACCGACTACAACCCGCTCTCCGCGCTGGCCGACTGCGCGCGCGGGCTGATGGAGGGCGGCCCGGTGGCGCACGCCCTGTGGGTGACGGTCCTCTGGTCGGTCGGGCTGACCGTGGTGATGGCCCCGGTCGCGATCCACAAGTTCCGTACGAAGAGCTGACGCCGCGCGACCGTCAGACCAGGGCGGTGGCCTCCGCGAGGGAGAGGCCACCGCCCTCGGCGTACGCGGCCTCGTACGACCGCTCGTCCAGCCGGGCCCGGAGCCGGGCCTCGGCCAGGTCGCGGATCCGCAGCTCCACGCCGGCCACCACATGACCGGCCGGCAGCAGCGCCTGGGCGGCACCCAGGCAGCGGGCGGCGTCGGCGGCCCGCTCGCCGCCGTCGGTGTCGGCGAGGGCCATCGCGGCGGCGGTGAGGCAGACGGAGTGCAGATGCGGGGTGAGGGCCTGGGACAGTGGTTCGGCGCTGAGCCGCAGTGCCTTGCGGGCCAGGGTGAGGGCCGTCCCGGTCCGCCGGTCCAGGGCGTCCAGCAGGGCCTCCTGGCACGTCAGCAGGGAGTCGAAGATGACGAACCGGGCGACGGGGAGTTCGGCGCGCATCACCCGTAGCTGCTCGCGCGCCTCGGCGGTGCGGTCGGTCAGGCCGAGCCAGGAGGCCAGGTGCAGCCGGGCCATCGTGGTCGCCTCGTTCGGCGCGCCGTCCTGGTCGGCGATGACGTCCCGGAGCATCCGCTCACCGCGCTCGCTCTCGCCGGACTCCAGCAGGACGCCGCCGAGCCGGGCGCGCAGCACGGCCGTCTGGGTGCGGGCGCCGAGGCGTTCGGCGTGCTCGATGGCGGCCCGGTAGTCGGCCGCCGCCCTGTCGTAGGCGGCCCTGCGTTCGTTGGCCTCGCCACGGGCGGCCAGGGCCTCGGTGGCGCCCCAGGCGTCGCCGAGGCGGCGGAAGATCTCCAGCGACTCGTCGGCGTCCCGGGTGGCGTCGCCCGTCCAAGCGGCCCGGTTGGACAGGAAGTTGGCGCGCAGGTACAGCACTCCGGCCAGCTCCCACTCGAAGCCCGGGGTCTCCCGGCAGGTCCGCACGCAGGCGTCCACGATGGTGTGCAGCCGGTCGGCGCCGCCGGTCAGCAGCACGGCGAAGAACCACAGCAGGCCAGGTGTCCGGCAGGTCTGCGGCAGGCCGGGTTCGTAGACCTGGGCGATGGTGCGCAGCTTGGCCTGCGCGGCGGGCGTCTGCCAGGCGTCCATCTCGGTGTCCATGCAGGCCAGATGGGCCAGATGGACGCCGCGCCGGGCCTCCGCCAGGGCCTCGCCGGTGTACGGGGGCGGGGTGTCGGTGCAGCGCTGCCAGACGGGTGCGGCGGGGCTCGCCGGTTCGGCGAACGGGTCGGGGCCGAGCGCCATGACCTCCCGGCACCAGTTGCGGGTCTCCACGCGCTGGTCGCGCATCTGCCAGAACCACAGCAGGGAGTGGACCAGGCACAGCCCCTCCTGCTCGTTGCCGAGGGCGAGGGCGTGCCGGAAGGCGGTGCGCAGGTTCTCGTACTCCAGCTGGAACCGGCCGATGGCGGCGAGCTGTTCGGGGCCGCGCAGCAACGGATCGGTGGTGCGGGCGAGTTCGCGGTAGTACGTCAGGTGGGCGCGTTCGGTCTCGGTGCGCCGCCCGGTCTCGGCGAGCCGTTCGGCGGCGTACTCGGCGACGGTCTCCAGCAGCCGGTAGCGCATGCCGCCGGCCGCGGGCGCGGCCACCACCAGGGACTTGTCGACCAGGGAGCCGAGGGCGTCCAGCGCGGCCGGCCCGCACACGGCCTCGGCGGCGGCCAGGTCGCAGCCGCCGGCGAAGACCGACAGCCGGGCCAGCACGTCCCGTTCGGCGGCGTCCAGCAGGTCCCAGGACCAGTCCACGACGGCTCTGAGGGTCTGCTGGCGGGGCAGCACGGTGCGGCTGCCGGAGGTGAGCAGCCGGAACCGGTCGTCCAGCCGGTCGGCTATCTGCCGGGGGGTCAGCATGCGCAGCCGGGCGGCGGCCAGTTCGATGGCGAGCGGGAGTCCGTCCAGGCGGCGGCAGATCTCGGCGCACGCCTCCGGGTCGTCGGCCACCCGGAAGCCGGGGCGGGCCGCCGCGCCGCGCTCGGCGAGCAGCCGCAGCGCGACCGGCTCGGGCAGCGGTTCCACGGGCCGCACCAACTCCCCCGGTACGCCGAGGGGTTCCCGGCTGGTGGCGAGGACGGTCAGCTCCGGGCAGCGGGCCAGCAGGGACTCCGCGAGCCGGGCGGCGGCGTCCACGACGTGCTCGCAGTTGTCCAGCACGAGCAGCATCCGGCGCCGGGCGCAGTGCTCCACGAGCCGTTCGAGGGGGTCGTCGTGCCGGTCGGCGACCGCGCGCATGCCGTCCACGCCGGCGCCGTGCAGCACGGTGTCCCGGGCGCCGATGGCGGTGAGCACGGCCTGGGGCACGGCGTCCGGGTCGTCCACGGGGGCCAGTTCGGCGAGCCACACCCCGTCCCGGACGCGGTGCCGTACCGCCTCGGCGGCCTCCTGGGACAGCCGGGTCTTCCCGGCGCCGCCGGGCCCGAGCAGGGTGACCAGGCGGGTCCCGGCGAGGTCGGCGGCGATGGCCTCCAGGTCGGCTTCGCGGCCGACGAAGGAGGTGAGCCGGGCGGGCAGGTTGCCCGGGGCGGCGGGCGCGGCGGGCGCCGGTTCCGCGCGCAGCAGTTCGGCGTGCAGGGCGCGCAGCTCCGGCCCGGGGTCGGAGCCGAGCCGGTCGGCGAGCAGCCGGCGTACGTCCTCGTAGGCGGCCAGGGCCTGGGCGGGGCGGCCGGTGTCGCGCAGGGCGCGCAGCCGCAGCGCCTGGAGCGGCTCGTCCAGCGGGTGGTCGTCGCACAGCGCGGTCAGCTCGGGCAGCGCCTGCTCGGCCCGGCCGAGGGCGAGTGCGGCGGCGTGCCGGGCGCGCCGGGCGTCGAGCCGGCGGGTCTCCCAGCGGGCCGCCTCGGCGGTGCGGTCGGGCAGGTCCGGCAGGGCGGGCCCGTGCCACAGGGCGAGGGCCTCGTCGAGGACGGCGGCGGCCTTGGCCGGGTCGCCGTCGGCGAGGGCGGTCAGGCCGTCGCCGGTGAGCCGGTCGAAGCGGGTGAGGTCGACGTCGTCGGGGGCGGCGGTGAGCCGGTAGCCGCCGTCGGCGGAGGCGACGGCCTCGGCGCCGAGGGCGCGGCGGAGCCGGCCGACGAGCGCCTGGAGGGCGCCGGTGGCGTCGGCGGGCGGGTCGGCGCCCCACACCTCGTCCACGAGCACGGCCGTGGGCACGGTCCGGCCGGCCCGCAACGCGAGCACGCTGAGCAGGGTACGCAGCCGCGCCCCGCCGACCGGGACGGCCGTGCCGTCGGGGCGGAACGCCTGGGTGGTGCCGAGCAGCCGGTAATACACGGGGTCCATTGTCTCCGGAGGGGGCGCGAACGGTGATCGGTGGTGGGGGCGGCCGGTGTCGGAAAGGGGGCGGGAGGGTGCCGGGACGGCCACCGGCTCGGCGAGAGCGGCGCTCGCCGGTCACGACCGGCGCGACCGCCGGGGACGATCGCCGACTGGACGGGGAGCCGCGTCCGGCGAACACGACCGGTGAAGCCGCCGGGGACGACCACCCACCGGACCGGAGCCGCACCCACCGGACGCAACCGGTGAGACTGCCGGAAACGGCCTCCCACAGGATGGCGAACCCACCCACCGAACCAACCGGCCGACCTCCCGGAACGACCGCCCGATGGGCGGAAGCCCCACCCACCGGACACGACCGGCCAGGCTGACGGCGTGGCACCCGGCGGGCCGGTGGCGGGGCAGGCGCGCGTGGTGGTCGGGGCGGTGGCGCGGGCCAGTGCCCGACGGCCATGCCCCCGGCCCCCGCCGTCAGGGGCGGTCGCCCGTCGGCTCCAGGGTGACCAGAGCGCCGACCGTGCGGTGCAGCCGCTGGGGGCCCGGGTCCGGGCCGGGTTCGTCGGGCTCGAACCACTTCGGACAGCTGTCGGCGCTCTGGAGGGTGTACGCGCCGGGCACCGCCTCCCAGCGGTACGGGGAGGGGAGGACGACCAGCCCCTCGGAACCCGCGGCCGGGTCGGGCGCGCGGTCGAGGCGTTCGCGGGCGCGCCGGTCCGTGTGGACCAGGTATTCCTGGCGGACCAGCTCGACGGCGCGGACCCTGCCGGTGGCCGGGCGGGTGCGGTCGCCGTGGTTCTCCACCCACGCCTCGGCCCCGTAGCACCGCTCCCGGTGTTCCTCCGTGGTCACGGCGACCAGCGGCCAGGCCACCTCGTCGCCCACCGCGAACGGCCGCCCGCAGCACTCCATCTGCCAGCCCTCGTAGAACACCCGCATCCCTGTCATCCCCCCAACCTTCCAGGAACCCGGCGGCGACGGCGAGACGTTTTCCCCGTATGCTCTCGGATCTTCCCGGAGTCCCTCGCCACGTCCCTCGTCACCACAGGAGCCGATGCATGACCACCGCCACCACCCGCCCCGGCGACCGGCAGGTCAGTCCCGTGTTCGTCGGCATCCTGGCCGTGACGGCGGTGACCGGCTGGGCCACCTGGACCGGGTACGCCGAGCAGCCGGGCGTCGCGGTGTTCCTGTTCGTGACCGCGGCCTGGATCGTCTCCCTGTGTCTGCACGAGTACGCGCACGCGCGCACCGCCCTGCACAGCGGGGACATCTCGGTCGGCGCGAAGGGCTACCTCACGCTGAACCCGCTGAAGTACACGCACGCGCTGCTGAGCATCGTGCTCCCGGTGCTGTTCGTGATCATGGGCGGGATCGGTCTGCCCGGCGGCGCGGTGTTCATCGAGCGGAACCGCATCCGGGGCCGCTGGCGGCACAGCCTGGTCTCGGCGGCGGGCCCGCTGACGAACGTGCTGTTCGCCGCGGTGTGCACGGCCCCGTTCTGGCTGGACGCGCTGGACGGCGTGCCCGCGGACTTCCGGTTCGCGCTGGCGTTCCTGGCGCTGCTCCAGGTGACGGCGGCGATCCTGAACTTCCTGCCGGTGCCGGGCCTGGACGGCTACGGCGTGCTCGAACCGTGGCTGTCGTACAAGGTGAAGCGGCAGGTGGAGCCGTTCGCCCCGTTCGGGCTGCTCTTCGTGTTCGCGGTGCTGTGGCTGCCGTCGGTCAACGAGGCGTTCTTCGACGTCGTCGACGCGGTCATGCGGGCGCTGAACGTGGACATGTTCTCCCAGTACTGCGGCGACGCCCGGTACCGCTTCTGGGAGGAGAGCCCGGCGATCTGCTCGCTCGGTTCGTGACCGGCTCGTTCAGCTCGTGACGGACGTGTCGCGGGCGGCCTCGGTCCGGCCGCGCTTGACGTAGTACCAGGTCATGTTGGACGACAGCCCGGCCAGCAGCACCCAGACGATCCCCAGCCAGCTGCCCTGGACGAAGGAGACGACCGCCGCGGCCACGGCGAGGACGCAGACGACGAGGGTGTAGAGGGCGATGCGGGGCATGACGGGGGGCTCCTGTCGGGGACACTGCTCGGAACTGCTTCGCGGACCAGTGTCCCCCATGGGCTCCGGCGGCTCACACGTCGGTCACGCGCAGCCCGCCGTGCGCCTTGTACCGGCGGTTGACGGAGATCAGGTTGGCGACCAGCGACTCCACCTGGTGGGCGTTGCGCAGCCGGCCGGCGAAGATGCCGCGCATGCCGGGGATGCGGCCGGCCAGGGCCTGCACGATCTCCACGTCCGCGCGCTGCTCGCCGAGGACCATGACGTCGGTGTCGATGCTCTCGATCTCCGGGTCCTGGAGCAGGACGGCCGACAGGTGGTGGAAGGCGGCGGTGACCCGGGACTCCGGCAGCAGCGCGGCGGCCTGCTCGGCGGCGCTGCCCTCCTCGGGCTTGAGGGCGTAGGCGCCCTTCTTGTCGAAGCCGAGCGGGTTGACGCAGTCCACGACGAGCTTGCCGGCCAGTTCCGCGCGCAGCGCCTTCAGGGTGTCGCTGTGGCCGTCCCACGGTACGGCGACGATCACGATATCGCTGCGGCGGGCGGCCTCGGCGTTGTCGGCGCCCTCGATGCCGTGGCCGAGTTCGGCGGCGGCCGCCTCGGCGCGGTCGGCGACGCGGGAACCGATGATCACCTTCTGCCCGGCCCGGGCCAGCCGGTAGGCGAGGCCCTTGCCCTGCGGTCCGGTGCCGCCGAGCACGCCTACGGTGTACCCGGAGACGTCGGGCAGGTCCCAGGGGTCCTTGGCGGGGGCCTTCTGTGCACTGTCGGTAGAGGTCATGGCCCGACTCTACGTCCGGTCCTGCCGGGGCACCGGCTCAGGTCAGCCGCCGTACCGGCACCCGGCGGAAGGTGATCGTCTCGTAGGGACCGAAGTCGCCCGTCTCGTACAGCAGCCCCACCGTGCGCGGGTCGACGCGGACCAGGTCGGAGTAGGCGGCGGGCAGTCCGTCGGCGGTGTAGGCCGGGCGCCAGGTGGTGCCGCCGTCGCGGGAGACGCGGATCGTCATCAGGGCGCGGGCGTTGCCGGGGTCGGCGGGGGCGGAGAACAGCAGCAGGTCGGGGTCGCGGAGCTGGAGGACGGCGGCCTGGCAGACGGGTGCGGTCAGGCCGGCCTGCGGGCGGAAGGGCTTGAGGAGCGTCCTGCCGCCGTCCGGGGAGTGGGCGTCGGCGCGGTTGCCGGGTGAGGGCGAGTCGTTGCGGGCGTTGAGGTAGACGCGGCCGTCGGGGAGTTCGGCGGCGGTGGTCTCGTTGACGTTGACGTAGCCGTCGGTGTTGTCGTCCAGGTAGCCGAGGTACCAGTTCTCGCCGCGGTCGTCGCTGAGCAGGCAGTGCCCGCCGTTGTACTTCGCCTCGGCGCCGGTGTCGGTGCCGGTGGGCGGCGCGGTGTGGTTGGCCGGGACCAGGACCCGGCCGGAGGTCAGCTGGAGGGCGTGGCCGGGGGTGGTGGCGTACCAGCGCCAGCCCGGTGTCTTCACCTGCTGCGTGATCTCCCTGGGCGCTGACCACGTCACCCCGTCGTCGTCGCTGTGCTGCACCCACACCCGCCGGCCGTCGGCGTCCGGGACCTGCCCGCGCACGATGGCGGCCTCGGTGGCCCAGCCTGCGGCGCGGACGTGGACCAGCAGGACGCGGCCGGTGTCGAGGACGACGGGGGCGGGGTTGCCGGCGAGGTCGGTGCCGTTGCTCGCGGCGACCTGGAGCGGGCCCCAGGTCCGGCCGCCGTCCGTGGACCGCTTCAGCACGATGTCGATGTGCCCGTGGTCGGCGGCGGAGCCGGCCCGGCCCTCGCAGAAGGCGAGCAGGGTGCCGGCCCGGGTGGCGACGACGGCGGGTATGCGGAAGCTCGCGTACCCCTCGCGGCCCGCGCGGAAGGGGACGGTCACGTCGGTCGGGGAAACGGTCGGGTCGGTCACGGGGCGGCTCCTCGGTCACGGACGGTCGCATACGGTCGCGGATGGGCGTGCAGGGAGTGCAGGGGCGCGGGTGGGGCCTTGTGGAGCTGACGGGGGGCGCGTGCCGGGCCGGCACGCGCCGCGTACGGGTCTCTCGGGAGCCGTGTACGCGTCTCCCGCGGTTCCCGTATGGGGCGCCTTTTCCCCGGGTCGGGCGAATTCCCGGTGAACTCCCGGTCACGAGTGGCCCGTTGCGGCAGGATTCGGCCACATGGACGCCGTACGGGTCGCGTTGCTGCGGGAAGTGCTCGCCGGGACGGAGTGGCTGGGGGCCACCCGGAGATTCGCGGGCGTGCTGCGCGGGTCGGTGGTGGCGCACGGGGGCGGGCTGCTGCTGGTGGGCACGCCGGAGTACGAGCCCTGGCACCTGGCCGCGCACCTGGTGGACGAGGCCGCCTGGTCGGGCACGCCCGAGCTGGCGCCGACCCTGGTACGACAGCACGCGCGCCCGTCCGACCCCGCGCACCTGGCGGTCGGGCCGGGCCGGATCTCGGCGGCGCGGCGCGGGGAGACCCTGCTGGTGGTGGCGCCCGAGGAACCGGCGTCGCTGCTGGAGCGGGTGCACGACGCCCGGCGGGCCGGGGTGACGGTGCTGGCGCTGGGCGGCACGGGCGGGGGCGAGCTGGCCGCGATGGCCCATGACACGCTGGCCGTGCCGGAGGGCGCGGAGCTGGACCTGGACAGCGTGCAGCACCTGGTGAGCGCGGCGGCCGGCGAGAACGCGGGGTCCACGGGATGCCGGCGGGGCTTCCGCGACCGCCTGTCCCGCCTGACGGAAGCCCTGACGGCACCGCCGCCGGCCCCCTGGTGACGCGCCCGCCACCCCCGCAAAAGTGGTTGCCGTGCGGCGGCCCGCGGCTCAGCATGCCTGGGTGACCCGCGCCCTCCTCCCCGACCTCGCTCCCTGGAAAGCCTCCGCCGACTTCCGGCGGCTGTGGATGTCCGGGCTGATCAGCAACTTCGGCAGCTTCCTGACGTTCGTCGCGCTGCCCGTGCAACTGAAGGACCTGACGGAGTCCACCGCGGCCGTGGGCGCGATCGGTGCCGTGGAGCTGCTGCCGCTCATCGTGTGCGGCCTGTACGGCGGTGCCCTCGCCGACGCCCTGGACAAGCGCAAGCTGATCGTGTGGACGGAGGCCGGGCAGGGCCTGCTCAGTGCCGTCCTGTTGCTGAACGCCCTGCTGCCGCACCCCGCGGTCTGGCCGCTGTACGCCGTCGCCGCCCTCTCCTCCGCCCTGGTGTCCGTGCAGCGCCCGGCGCTCGACTCCCTGTGGCCCCGGATCGTCGCCCACGACGACATGCCGGCCGCGGCCTCGCTGAACTCGCTGCGCTGGACCGTCGGCGGGGTGGCCGGCCCGGCGGTCGCGGGCGTGGTCGTCGCCTACGCGGGCCTCGGCTGGGCCTACGCCGCCGACCTGCTGACCTTCGCCGTCTCGCTGCTGTACGTCCTGCGCATCGCCCCCTCCCCCGCCGCCGAGGAGGCCGCGAAGCCGGATCTGCGGGCCGTCGCGCAGGGCGCCCGGTACGCGTGGAGCCGCAAGGAACTGCTCGGCACCTACGCCGTCGACCTCGCCGCGATGTTCCTGGCCATGCCGCTGGCGGTGCTGCCGTTCCTCGCCGACGATCTCGATGCCGAGTGGGCGCTGGGACTGATGTACGCGGCCGTGCCGGCGGGGGCGCTGGTGGTGAGCCTCACCAGCGGCTGGACCTCGCGGGTGCACCGGCACGGGGTGATGGTGGTGCTGGCGGCGGCCGGCTGGGGCCTGGCGATCGCGGCGGCCGGGGTGTGCGGGAACGTGTGGCTGGTGCTGCTGTTCCTGACCGTCGGCGGCGGCTTCGACATGGTCAGCGGGGTGTTCCGGTCGGCCATGTGGAACCAGACGATCCCGGACGAGCTGCGCGGCCGGCTCGCCGGGATCGAGCTGCTGTCGTACTCGGTCGGCCCGCAGCTCGGCCAGGTCCGGGCCGGTGGGACGGCCGCCTGGGCGGGGGTGCGGGCCTCGGTGTGGTCCGGCGGTCTGGCGTGCGCGGGCGCGGTGGGGCTGCTGGCGCTGTGCCTGCCGGGGCTGATGACGTACGACGCGCGGACGAACGAGCACGCGGTGCGGATGCGGGAGCGGCGCGCCGCCGTCGCCTGATCCGGCCCGCTCAGTCCTCGTCGGCCCGCTCGCCGGACGGCGCGTCGTGCCAGCGCGGGTCGTTCTCCCATCGGAGGTTGCGCTCGGCGGCGGTCCGCATCGCGTCCCGGGCGGCCTCGGGGGAGGCGTACGGTCCGAACCGGTCCTTGCCCGGGCAGTCGGGGCCCTCCTCGACCGTCCCGTGCTCCAGGCAGTAGTACCACTCGCCCGGTTTTCCGGCCGTGCGCTTCTTGAACAGGGCCATGGACAGCTCCTCTCGCCACCGACATGTTCCCCCATGTCCGCTGGTTAGACTCGCTGGCATGTCTGGCCAGTCGCTGCTCGTACCAGGGGAGCTGTCTCCCACCCGTTCGGTTCCCGGAAACATCCGCCGCCCCGAGTACGTCGGCAAGCCCGCGCCGGCGCCGTACACCGGGCCGGAGGTGCAGACCCCCGAGACCATCGAGGCGATGCGGACCGCCGGCCGTATCGCCGCGCGGGCGATGGAGGAGGCCGCGAAGATCATCGCGCCGGGGGTGACCACGGACCAGCTGGACAAGGTCGCCCACGAGTACATGTGCGACCACGGGGCCTACCCGTCCACGCTGGGCTACCGCGGTTTCCCGAAGTCGCTGTGCACGTCCGTCAACGAGGTCATCTGCCACGGCATCCCCGACTCGACGGTCCTCAGGGACGGCGACATCGTCAACCTGGACGTGACGGCGTACATCGGCGGGGTGCACGGCGACAACAACGCCACGTATCTGGTCGGTGACGTGGACGAGGAGTCGCGGCTGCTGGTGGAGCGCACCCGGGAGGCGCTCAACCGGGCGATCAAGGCGGTGAAGCCGGGCCGGCAGATCAATGTCATCGGCCGGGTCATCGAGTCGTACGCCAAGCGCTTCGGCTACGGCGTCGTGCGGGACTTCACCGGGCACGGCATCAACTCGTCGTTCCACTCCGGGCTGATCATCCCGCACTACGACAGCCCGCACGCGACGACGGTGATGCGGCCGGGGATGACGTTCACGATCGAGCCGATGCTGACGCTGGGCACCCACGAGTACGACATGTGGGACGACGGCTGGACGGTCGTGACGAAGGACCGCAAGCGCACCGCCCAGTTCGAGCACACCCTGGTGGTCACGGACACCGGCGCGGACATCCTGACCCTCCCCTGAGGCCGGGCCCCCCTGGCCGGGTGCGGGAGGGGGACCCGGGCCGCCTCAGAACAGGGTGTCGGTGCAGTGGGCGCCGGCCCAGGTGATGTGGTTGTAGAACGAGGACAGCGAGCCCGCGTACGGGCTGCAGACGGGCTTGTCGTCGTTCTCGGTCGCCTGGGTGCCGGCGGCCGCCGTCGACGCGCCGGCGCCGGCCAGGGCGACGGCGAGGACGGTCGCGGCCAGGACGGATCTGATGCGCATGGTGCTCCTCTCGGGGGGTGGAGTGGTCACGCCCAGAGGTCCCCGTTCGCCCTCGCACGCACACGCGGTTCCACCCGGACGGCGCGCTGCCGGTCACCCGGACGCGCGTGGCCGTCAGCGCTCCAGGCGGACCCGGCCGCCGATCTCGGTCCAGCCGTGCGGCTGGGGCGCGGTCAGGATCTGCGAGCCGCGGCCCTGGGTGATGTTCAGGGCCCGGCCGAGCCGGTCGGTGAGCAGCAGCGCCGCGGCGCCGGTGGCCTCGTCCTCGTCGATCCCGTCGCCGCGGCCGGGAAAGGCGCGGGCACGGATCCGCCCGGCGGCCTCGTCCTCCCAGGCCCAGGCGTAGACCCACTCCCCCGGTGGCGGCACGTCGAGCGCGTCCACCTCGGCCGCGCTCGGGTACTGGCGCAGGGTGCGCGGCGGCGCCCACTGTGCGCGGGCCTCGATCCAGCTGAACTCGCCGTCCTGCCGGGCCCCGACCACACCGGCGGGGGTCACGAGCTCGGGCACGTCGAGCAGCCAGGCGGTGCCCACGCAGGGGTGCCCGGCGAAGGGCAGGCGCAGGGTGGGCGTATAGATGTCGATCACTCCGCGCTCGGGGTCGTCCACGAACACGGTCTCGCTGAAGCCGAGTTTGCCGGCCAGTGCCTGCCGGTCGTCGCGTCCGGGCAGCAGCGAGCCGTCGCGGACGACGCCCAGCTCGTTGCCGTAGCCGCCGTCCGGCCCGCAGAAGACGCGGAGTACGTCGTAGTCGGTCACCCGGGCATTGAAGCACCGCGGCGCCCGCCGGGGGCCACACCGGGCGTTTTGACCCTCCCTTTGCCGTGGCGTGATGTCCGCTTTGCGGCACCGCAACCAAGTCGTGTCTGTGAGCCCGCTGTGAGAGCCGAATCACAACAGTACGGGTACGGGCCGGATAAGCCTCGGGTAAGTTAGGGCAGCCTCACCATACGAATCGCCCTTGGAGCCTGCATGCGAGCCGTCCGACTGACCGTCACCGCCGCCGTGACCGCGGCCGCTCTGACCGCCCTTTCGGCCTGCACCTCGAAGAGCGACGCCAAGGACGGTGACGCCATCCGGGTCACCGCCGCCGACTCCACGTGCGACACCTCCAGCAAGTCCGTGCCGGCCGGCCAGGTCACGCTGAAGATCGAGAACAAGGGCTCGCGGGCGACCGAGGTCGAGATCCTCTTCCCGGACGACCGGATCGTCTCCGAGAAGGAGAACATCGGGCCGGGCACCAAGTACACCCTCACCGCCGAGGTGAAGGCCGGCTCCTACGAGATCGCCTGCCGGCCCGGCATGAAGGGCCACGGCGTGCGGCAGAAGCTGACCGTGACCGGCGGTGGCGCCACCGCCGAGCGCGACCCGAAGCTGGACGCGGCAGTCGCCCGGTACCGCACCTACGCCCAGGAGCAGGCCGACGAGACGCTGCCGAAGGCCGAGGCGTTCGCGAAGGCCGTCCAGGACGGCGACCTGGACGCGGCGAAGAAGGCCTACGGCCTCTCCCGCCTCGGCTGGGAGCGCACCGAGCCGGTCGCCGAGTCCTTCGGTGACATCGACCCGAAGGTGGACGTCCGCGAGGACGGCCTGGAGCCCGGCCAGAAGTGGACCGGCTGGCACCGCCTGGAGAAGGCCCTCTGGCACGACAAGAAGATCGGCGCCGAGGAGAAGGCCCTCGCCGGGCAGCTGGTGACGGACCTCAAGGACTGGCAGAAGCGCGTCGGCAAGGCCGAGATCACCCCGACCTCCATGGCCAACGGCGCCAAGGAGCTGCTGGACGAGGTCGCCACCGGCAAGGTCACCGGCGAGGAGGACCGCTACGCCCACACCGACCTCGTCGACTTCAAGGGCAACGTCGAGGGCGCGCGGAAGGCCTACGAGCTGCTGAAGCCGGTCGCCGCGAAGAACGACCCGGCGCTGACGAAGGAACTGGACAAGCAGTTCGCCGCGCTGGACGCCCTGCTCGACAAGTACCGCTCGGACAAGACCTCGTACGACTTCGTCTCCTACGACAAGGTCGGCAAGGACCAGCGCAAGGAGCTGTCGGACGCGGTGAACGCGCTCGCCGAGCCGCTGTCCAAGCTCGCCGCCGCGGTCGTGAAGTAGGCAAGGGAAGGGCGATGACCGACACCCAGGGGAGCAATCCGTCGCGCCGGGCGCTGATCGGCTGGGGCGGTGCCGGGCTCGCGCTCGGGGCCGCCGTGGCCGGCGGGGCCGTGGCCGTGGCCCAGTCGGGCGACGACAGGGACCCGGCGGCCGGCGAGGCGGGCGGCGCGGTGGACTTCCACGGCGCCCACCAGGCCGGCATCGCCACCCCGGTGCAGGACCGGCTGCACTTCGCCGCGTTCGACGTCAAGACCGACGACCGCGAGGCGTTCGTCCAGTTGCTGAAGGACTGGACCGAGGCGGCCCGCCGGATGACCGCCGGCCAGCCGGTCGGCGAGGGCGCCTACGGCGGGCTCCCCGAGGCCCCGCCGGACGACACCGGGGAGGCGCTCGGCCTCGATCCGTCCCGGCTGACGCTGACCATCGGCTTCGGTCCGTCGCTGTTCGACAGGTTCGGGCTGAAGGACCGGCGGCCCGAGGCCCTGGTCGACCTGCCCAAGTTCCCCGGCGACAACCTGGAACGCTCCCGCACCGGCGGCGACCTGTGCGTCCAGGCGTGCGCCGACGACCCGCAGGTGGCCGTGCACGCCATCCGCAACCTCGCCCGCATCGGCTTCGGCAAGGTGGCCGTGCGCTGGTCTCAGCTCGGCTTCGGCAAGACCTCCTCGACCACCCCGGGCGCGCAGACCCCGCGCAACCTCTTCGGCTTCAAGGACGGCACCCGCAACATCGCGGGCACCGAGACCGGCCGGCTGGACGAGCACGTGTGGGTCGGCGCCGGGGACGGCCCGGCATGGATGACCGGAGGCTCGTACCTGGTCGCCCGGCGGATCCGGATGAACATCGAGACCTGGGACCGCACCTCGCTCCAGGAGCAGGAGGACGTCTTCGGCCGGGACAAGCGCGAGGGCGCCCCGGTCGGCAAGGCCAAGGAGCACGACGAGCCGTTCCTGAAGGCGATGAAGCCGGACGCGCACGTCCGGCTCTCGCACCCGGACTCCAACGGCGGGATCACCATCCTGCGCCGGGGCTACTCCTTCACCGACGGCACCGACGGCCTCGGCCGGCTCGACGCCGGCCTGTTCTTCCTGGCCTACCAGCGGGACGTGCGCAAGGGCTTCATCCCGCTCCAGCGCAAGCTGGCCGCGCACGACGCGCTCAACGAGTACATCCAGCACGTGGGTTCGGCGGTCTTCGCGATCCCGCCCGGCGTCCGGGACTCCGGCGACTGGTGGGGCCGGACGCTGTTCTCGAAGGAGGCGTAGCCCGTGTTCTCCAACTACCTGATCGGCCTGCGCGAGGGACTGGAGGCGTCGCTCGTCGTCTGCATCCTGATCGCCTACCTGGTCAAGACCGGCCGCCGGGACGCCCTCAAGCCTCTCTGGACCGGCATCGGGGTCGCCGTCGCCATCGCCATGGGCTTCGGCTGCGCCCTGGAGTTCGGCTCGCAGGAACTGACCTTCCAGGCGCAGGAGGCGCTCGGCGGTTCCCTGTCGATCATCGCCGTCGGCCTGGTGACCTGGATGGTGTTCTGGATGCGGCGCACCGCCCGGCACCTGAGGTCCGAACTGCACGGCAAGCTGGACGCGGCACTCAAGCTCGGCACCGGCGCGCTGGTCGCCACCGCGTTCCTCGCCGTGGGCCGGGAGGGGCTGGAGACCGCCCTGTTCGTGTGGGCGTCGGTGCACGCCGCCTCCGACGGCACCCCGCGCCCGCTGATCGGGGTCGCCCTGGGCCTGGCCACGGCGGTGCTCCTGGGCTGGCTGTTCTACCGGGGCGCGCTGAAGATCAACCTGGCGAAGTTCTTCACCTGGACCGGCGGCATGCTGGTCGTGGTCGCGGCGGGCGTGCTGGCGTACGGCTTCCACGACCTCCAGGAGGCCGACTGGGTGCCGGGCCTGAACGACCTGGCGTTCGACATCAGCGGTGCCATCCCGCCGGACAGCTGGTACGGGACGCTGCTGAAGGGCGTGTTCAACTTCCAGCCGGATCCGACGGTCGTCCAGGTCACGGTGTGGGCGCTGTATCTGGTCCCGGTGCTCGCGCTGTTCCTCTCCCCGGTAGGGTTCGCCTCCGGGAAGGGGAAGGTGAAGGAGCCCGATGAGCAGGGAACGCAGCCCTCGGCGGCCTCGCAGGCGTGACCGGAACGCACTCATAGCGGCCGCGCTGACCGCTTTGTCGCTGACGGCGAGCGGATGCGTGGTGGTGCACGGGGAGCGCGAGGTGCTCCCCGCCGCCACCCGCGCCGAGGCCGCCAAGGCCGTCGCCGCGTTCACGGACGCGTACAACAAGGCCGACAAGACCTACGACAGCTCCGTGGACGCCCCCTATGTCACCGGCGCCCTCGCCGACATCGACTCCGCCCGGCTGAAGGCGGGGCGCGTCAACAGTCCCTCCGGCAACCCGGCCCACACCCCGCTGACCCTGACGGACGTGAAGATCACGATCGTCAAGAAGGCCGGCTGGCCCCGCTGGTTCGTCGCCGACGCCCGGGGCAACAAGGGCGGCGACGTCCGCTGGGTGCTCGTGTTCACCCGCGGCGACCTCGGCGAGCGGTGGCGGGTGGCCTATCTGACCCTCATGGCGCCCGGCACCGTACCGGAGTTCAAGAAGGACGCGGACGGCCGGGCCGAGGCCGTGCCCGCCGACACCACTGGACTGGCCGTCCGCCCCGACGAGTTGAGCAAGTCGTACGCGGCCTACCTGAAGAACGGCGGGACGGCCTTCGCGGACGGCCGCGACACCAGCGGGCTGCGCGCGGCCCGGAAGAAGGAGGCCGAGAAGCCCGGCCTGGTCCGGCAGTTCATCGACGAACCGCTGACCCACGGCGCCTACGCGCCGCTCGCGCTGCGCACGGCGGACGGCGGGGCGCTGGTGTTCTTCACCACGCACCACTACGAGAAGCGGACCGCCGCGACCGGCGCCACCGTGCCGATCCCCAACAACGACGTGCGGGCCCTGATCAAGGGCGAGGTGAAGCAGTCCCTGACGATGGAGTCCATCGCCAACGAGGCCGTGCTCGACCCGGCCGGCGGCGGGCCGGTACGGATGCTGGGGCGGGTGCAGGGACTGACGTCCGCGCAGGGCGGCTGAACCGCGGCGGACCGGTCGGCGGAGTCGGCCGGGCGCCGGGCGGTGAAGTCGGTTGGGAACCGGGCGGTGATGTCGGTTGGGAACCGAGTGGTGAAGTCGGTTGGGGGCGCCGGTTTCAGTGGCGCAGGGGCCAGGCCGCGCCCGGGTGGTCGGCCTCGGCACCGTGCCGGGCGCAGGCGTCGGTGAGCGCCTCCAGCAGGCTCAGCGGATCGGGCAGCGCGTGCTCCGGGCCGCGCACCCAGCGCACCCGCTGGTCGTCGTCGCCGGGCAGCCGGGCGGGCGGTACGAGGACGTAGGAGCCCCGGCAGTGCCAGCGCAGGCCGGGATGCTCGTCCATCGTCTCCGGATGGCAGTCCAGCTCGCAGGGCCACCACTCGTCCTCGTCCTCCGGGGTGCCCCGGGTGAGGGTGAAGAACAGCATGCGGCCGTCGTCGCTCTCGGCGACCGGACCGACCTCGATCCCGGCGCCGAGCAGCCGCTGAAGGGCCTCCCGGCCGGCCTCCAGGGGCACGTCGAGGACGTCGTGCACCATGCCGGTGGCGGTGATGAAGTTCGCCTGCGGCTGGTGCCGGGCCCAGCGCTCGATCTGCGCGCGGTCGGTGGTGGACTGCGTCTGCCAGGCGAACGACACCGGGTGCCGGGCGGGGGTGGGACAGCCGACGCGGTCGCAGGAGCAGCGGTAGCCGGGCGCGGGGTGCGCGGCGGGGGCGAGCGGCAGACCCGCGCCGGCGGCGGCGAGCAGCAGGGTCTCGCGACCGCCGTCGTCGGCGGCGCCCTCCTTCGGGCGGCGTCCGCGCAGCCACTGGGAGAGTTTGCCCTGCCGGCCCGACCGGCCGCCGAACGTCCCGCTCATCTATCCCCTCGCCTCGCTGGTGTAGCGGACAGCATGCCTTATCGTCCCATCTTCGCGTGGACCGGGGGGTCGGCGCAGGCGAGTGGCCGACTGTCACCGGCAGGGGTACGGGCGGTCAACGCGGCGCCAGGCCGTACAGGGCGTAGTCGACCAGGGTGTCCGTGTAGTCGTAGGTGATCGGGCCGGTGTGCTGGAGCCAGCGCTGGGCGAGCGGCGACACGAACAGTTCCAGGGCGATCCGGGGATCCACGTCGCGCCGTACCTGCCCGGCCTCCTGCGCCGAGCGCAGCCGGGCGACGTACAGCTGGAGCTGCGGTTCCAGGAGCCGGGACACGAAGACGCGGCCGAGCTGCTCGTTGACGACGCCCTCCGCGGTCAGCGCGCGCGCCGGTGCGTCGAAGCGGGGGTCGAGCAGCTCGTCCACCGTGGCGCGCAGCACCGCCTTGAGGTCGGCGGCCAGGTCGCCGGTGTCCGGGATGCCGGCGGTCTGGTCCGCGGCGGTCTCGTCCCCGGGCGTGCCGGGTCCGGCCGTGCCCTGCCTGGCCGCCTCGTACCCGGCCGTGTCGTGTCCGGCCTCCCGAGCCGTCTGTTCGGCGAGGTCCAGGAATGCCTCCAGCAGGACGTCCGCCTTGGAGGACCACCAGCGGTAGATGGTCTGCTTGCCGACCCCGGCGCGGGCGGCGATGCCCTCCACCGTGGTCTTCGGGTAGCCGACCTCCGCGACCAGGGAGAGGGCGGCGGCGTAGATCGCCCGGCGGGACTTCTCGCTGCGGCGGGTGGCGTCGGGGGCGGGCTTGCTGACCATGGGACCGAAAGTAACAAGCCGGGGCGGCGGCTACGACACGGAGTCGTACGGCGGCCAGGCGTCGCCCCAGTCGGCGTCCCGGGCGGCCTTGTACAGGTCGCCGTGGCGCTTGGTGACCGTGCTGCGGCGCAGCCGCTCGTCGGCCTCGCACAGGTCGAGCAGTACCTGGCCCTTGCGGATCTGCGGGCGGCGGACCACCCGGGCGGGGGCCGGTTCGGCGGGCAGCCGGGTCGCGGCGACGTAGGAGAACTTCTCGTCCTCGTACGCCAGGGAGCCGCCCTTGACCTGGCGGTGCAGGGAGGAGCGGCCGACCCGGGCGGAGAAGTGGCACCAGTCGCTGCCGGGCGCGATGGGGCAGGCGGCGCTGTGCGGGCAGGGCGCGGCGATCCGGAAACCGGCCCGGACCAGCCGGTCGCGGGCCTCGATGACGCGGGCGTAACCGGCCGGGGTGCCGGCCTCGACGATCACGACGGTACGGGCGGCGCGGGCGGCAGCGTCGACGAGGGCGGCGCGGTCGGACTCGGTCAGCTCGTTGAGCACGTACGACACCGTGACCAGGTCGGTGTCGTCCAGGGTGAGGTCCGCGCCGATCCGGGCGCGCCGCCAGCGGGCGTCCTTCAGGGCCGGGTGGGCGGCGGCGAGCCGGCGGCCGACGGCGAGGGCGGGTTCGGCCCAGTCCAGCACGGTGACGGCGCGCTCGCCGGGCCAGGTCGTCTGGACGGCCCAGGTGGCGGCGCCGGTGCCGCCGCCGACGTCGGTGTGGCCGGCGGGGGTCCAGCCGGGGAGGGCGTCCGCGAGGGCGGCGAGGGCGGAGCGGACCGCCTCGAAGGTGGCGGGCATGCGGTAGGCGGCGTACGCGGCGACGTCCGCCTGGTCGCGGAGGATCGGCGCGTGGGTGGGGGTGTCGCCGCGGTAGTTGGCGATCAGCCGGTCGACGGCGGCGGCGACCTCCTTGGGGGGCAGGCCGTCCAGTAGTGCGGCCAGGGCCGTGCGGAGGTCGTTCACCCGGCGATTCTATGGCGCCCGGCACCGACACGAACGCCCCGGGGGGCTTCGCCCCCGGCCCCCCCGTTTCCCACCCGCCCACCCGTCTCGGTCGGCCGGAAGGGCGCCGTCACCGAGTCGCGGCTCGGCGGGTTCGGAGGGAACCGCCCCGACAGGGCGACTCGACCGGCCGGGAAGGAGCTGTCACGGAGTCGCGGCTCGGCCGGTCGGGAAAGCACCGTCTCCGAGTCGCGGCTCGGCCGGGCGGGAAGGCGCTCCCGGCTGCCTGTGACGACTCGGGCGGTCGAGTGGGCGGCGTCAGCGGGCCGTCGGTCCGTCGGCCGGGAAGGCGTCGGCGGCCGGTCGTCGGTCGTGGGGCGGACGTGACGGGGTGGGCGGTCAGATCACCGCTCTCGCCAGTCTCGTCGCCAAGGTCGCTCTCGGGGTGTTGTCGGGTGGGCGGCGGCGGGGGTGGACCGTGTTGGCCAGGAGGATCAGGAACGTGTCGGTGGCCGGGTCCAGGACCAGGGACGTGCCGGTGAAACCGGTGTGGCCCGCCGCGCCGCGGCCCGCCAGTTCGCCCATGAACCACGGCTGGTCCAGCACGAAGCCCAGGCCGGGCGGGGTGAACAGCAGCTCCACGTAGTCGGGGCCGAGGATGCGCGCGGGGCCGTAGGAGCCGCCGGCGAGCAGGGCGCGGCAGAAGACGGCCAGGTCGGGCGCGGTGGAGAACAGGCCCGCGTGTCCGGCGACCCCGCCGAGCGCCCAGGCGTTCTCGTCGTGGACCACGCCCCGCAGCATCCCCCGCTCGGCCTTGGCCCACGGCCGCCGCTGGTCCTCGGTGGCCGCGGCGCCGGGGCAGGGCCCGAAGCCGGTGCGGGTCATGCCGAGCGGCCGGGTGATGCCGTCCCGCACCAGGACGTCCAGGGAGCGGCCGGTGATCCGCTCCAGGACGGCCTGGAGCAGCAGCATGTTCAGGTCGGAGTACCGGTACGCGCCCGGCCGGGCCGTCGGCGCCTCGGCGCGCAGCAGGTCCAACCGGGACGCGTCGTCCGGGCAGTCGTACAGCGGCAGTTCGGGGCGCAGCCCGGAGGTGTGCGTGAGCAACTGCCGTACCGTGACGCCGTGTTCGGCGGCGGCGTGGAAGTCGGGCAGGTAGTCGCCGACCCGGGCGTCGATGCCGAGGGTGCCCCGCTCGATCTGCTGCACGGCGGCGACCGACGTGAACAGCTTGGTCAGGGAGGCCAGGTCGAAGCGGGTGTCGAGGGCGGCCGGGACCCGGGCGGAGAGCGGCAGCTCGACGCCGGTGCCGGTCTCGGGGTCGTGGCCGGCGTAGCGGACCGCCCAGCCGGCGGCCTCGGCGACGGCGATCACGGGCCCGCGGCCGGCCAGCACGACGGCACCGGCCGCCCAGGGACGCTCACCGGCGGTGAGGGCGTGCACCTCGGCGACCAGGTGCCCGAGCTCGACGGGGTCGAGCCCGGCTCGTTCCGGTGTGCCGGCGCGCAGTCTCGGTGCGCTCAGCTCGCGTCTCCCTCCGCGTGCGCACGGGTGGTCTCCCGTGTGGTCCGGGGACGGCACATTCCCACGAAGCAGGCCGCCGCGACCAGTGCTCCGGCCAGCTGGACCACGGCCATGGGCACCGCGGTGTGCTCTCCGGCGACGCCGACGAGCGGGGAGACCACCGCGCCGACGAGGAAGGAGGAGGTGCCGAGCAGCGCGGAGGCGGAGCCGGCGGCGTGCCGGACCCGCAGCAGCGCGAGGGACTGGGCGTTGGGCAGGGTGACGCCCATCGCGGACATCAGGACGAACAGGGCGGCGGCGACGGGCACCAGTCCGGTGTCGCCGAAGACGCCGGTGGCCATCAGCAGCAGGGCGGCCGCGGCGAGCGCGACCACCGCCAGGCCGGCCGCGAACACCTTGTCCAGGCTGACCCGGCCGACCAGCAGCTTGCCGTTGATCTGCCCGGCGGCCACCAGGCCGACCGAGTTCAGGCCGAACAGCAGGCTGAAGGTCTGCGGGGAGGCGCCGTAGATCTCCTGGATGACGAACGGGGAGGCCGATATGTAGGCGAACAGCGCGGCGAAGGTGAAGCCGCCGGCGAGCATGTAGCCGGTGAAGGGCAGGTCGGCGAGGAGGCCGCGCATGGCGCGCAGGGTCTCGCCGACGCCGCCGCGGTGCCGCTCGGCCGGGGGCAGGGTCTCCGGCAGCCGCACCCAGACCAGGGCGGTGAGCAGCGCGCCGATCACCGTGAGCACCACGAACACGCCCCGCCAGTCCGTCACCCGCAGGATCTGCCCGCCGACGAGCGGCGCCACGATGGGCGCGGCCCCGGAGATCAGCATCAGGGTGGAGAAGAAGCGGGCCATGGCGACACCGTCGTACAGGTCGCGTACGACGGCCCGGGCGATGACCACCCCGGCCGCGCCGGCCAGGCCCTGCACCAGGCGGAACGCGATCAGTGCCTCGACGGTGGGGGCGAGGGCGCACAGGGCGGTGGCGGCCAGGTAGATGACGAGCCCGGCGCGCAGCGGGCGGCGGCGTCCCCAGCGGTCGCTGAGCGGGCCGACGATCAGCTGGCCCAGCGCGAGTCCGGCCATGCAGGCGGTCAGGGTGAGCTGCACGGTGACGGCGGGGGCGTCCAGGGAGCGGGTGACCTGCGGCAGCGCGGGCAGGTACATGTCCATCGCGAGCGGGGAGGTCGCGGTGAGGGCGCCGAGGAGAAGGGTGACGAGGGGGCCGGTGCGGCCCGGGGCGCCGGCCGCCGGTGGCGCGGCCGCGGAGTGACGGTCCTGGCCCTGGCCTTGTTCCTGGTCCTGTTCCTGGTCCTGTTCCTGGCCCCGGCCCTGTTCCGGCTTCGGTGTCGCCGCGTGCTCCGGCATCTGCCCCTCCCTGTCCGTACTGTGAGCCCCTGAGCCGTCGGTGACGCTGACACGGGTGGCGCCGGCATCGGGCGTCGCGACATCGGTGTCACCGGTCCGACCGGCACCTATGCTCTCAGCTCGGACAGACTGCCGAGGCACACACGAGCGAGGGCGGGGCGGAGATGGCGGAACAGAGCGTGCGGTGGGGAATCCTGGCGACCGGCGGGATCGCGGCGGCGTTCGCGGCGGACCTGGTCGATCTGCCGGACGCGGAGATCGCGGCGGTGGCCTCGCGCCGGCCGGAGTCGGCCGAGGCGTTCGCCGAGCGGTTCGGGGCCCGGCGGGCGTACGGCGACTGGGAGTCGCTGGCCGCCGACGAGGACGTGGACGTGGTCTACGTCGCCACCCCGCACGCGGCGCACCGGGCAGCGGCCGGGCTGTGCCTGCGGGCGGGCCGGAACGTGCTGTGCGAGAAGCCGTTCACGCTGAACCTGCGCGAGGCGGAGGAACTCGTCGCGCTGGCCCGGGAGCACGGCCGCTTCCTGATGGAGGCGATGTGGATGTACTGCAATCCGCTGGTCCGGCGGCTGAGGGAACTGGTGGCGGACGGCGCGATCGGCGAAGTGCGCACGGTGCAGGCGGACTTCGGGATCTCCGGGCCCTTCCCCGCGACGCACCGGCTGCGGGACCCGGCGCTGGGCGGCGGGGCGCTGCTGGACCTGGGGGTGTACCCGGTGGCGTTCGCGCAGTTGCTGCTCGGCGAGCCGGACGGGATCGCCGCGAGCGCGGTGCTCTCGCCCGAGGGCGTCGACCTCCAGACGGGGGCCGTGCTGTCCTGGGAGAGCGGCGCGCTGGCCGCGCTGCACTGCTCGATCGCCGGCGGTACGGCGAACACCGCGTCGGTCACCGGCACGCGCGGCCGGATCGACGTGCCGTCCGGGTTCTTCCACCCGGAGCGGTTCGTGCTGCACCGCGAGGGCCGGGAGCCGGTGGAGTTCGCCGCCGATCCCGCCGACGGTCCGCGCACCAGCATGCGGCACGAGGCGCGGGAGGTCATGCGGGCGCTGCGGGCGGGCGAGAAGGAGTCGCCGCTGGTGCCGCTGGAGGGCACGCTCGCGGTGATGCGCACGATGGACGCGGTGCGGGAGCGGGTCGGGGTGCGGTACCCGGGGGACGCGGCGCCGGTGGGCGTTTAGCCGCGCGCCGGGCACCCTGTCCGCGCCGGCACCCTGTCCGCGCCGGCACCCCGTCCGTGCCGGGCACCCCGTCCGCGCCGGGCACCCCGTCCGCGCCGGGCACCCCGTCCGCGCCGGGTACCCCGTTCGCGCCAGGTAACCGTATGGCGGACAGTCGATTCCGTATGGCGGACTCTCCGCCTACGCTGCGGAGTCATGACTGACAGGAACTCGAAGATCGCGGTGGTGACCGGGGCCGGGTCCGGCATCGGGCGGGCCGTCGCCGTGGAACTGCTGCGCGCCGGCTGGTCCGTGGCGCTGGCCGGCCGGCGCGCCGAGCCGCTGGCGGAGACGGCGGCGCTGGTGCCGGGGGCGGCCTCGCTCGCCGTCCCCACCGACGTGTCCCGGCCGGAGGACGTCGAGGCGCTGTTCACGGCGGCCGTGGCGCGGTTCGGCCGGGTGGACCTGCTGTTCAACAACGCGGGGACCTTCGGGCCCGGCGGGGTCCCGGTCGAGGAACTGCCGTACGACGCCTGGCGGCACGTGGTGGACACGAACCTCAACGGGGCGTTCCTGTGCGCGCAGGCGGCCTACCGGCGGATGAAGGAGCAGGAGCCGCGGGGCGGCCGGATCATCAACAACGGTTCCATCTCGGCGCACACGCCCCGCCCGCACTCGGTCGCCTACACCGCGACCAAGCACGCGCTGACCGGTCTGACCAAGTCGCTGTCCCTGGACGGGCGGCCGTACGGCATCGCGGTCGGCCAGATCGACATCGGCAACGCGGCGACCGACATGACGGCCCGGATGCAGACCGGTGCGCTCCAGGCGAACGGGGAGGTAGCCCCGGAACCGGTGATGGACGTGGCCGACGTGGCGCGCACGGTACGGCACATGGCGGAGCTGCCGCTGGAGGCGAACGTGCAGTTCGCGACGGTACTGGCGACGACGATGCCGTACATCGGCCGGGGCTGAGCCGCGCCCGGGGCCGCGCCGGCGGCGGAACCGGTACGTCCGCGGTATTGCGGCCCGTTGCTGACCTATGCTCAACTTTTCTCCACCGGAGCTTCACAGTTGGAGCACGACGGTTCCGCGGCCATTCCGAGGGGGGAGGCGGCGGCCGTTCCACCGGACCGGAACAGGGGGGTACACCTCGCGCCACCGCGAGGCCGGACCGGGCGCGGGAACGGCCGCCGCACAAGCACGCGGGTGCGCGGACGCCGAGTACGTACGCCGGCTCAGTCCCGCTCGCCGGCCGTCGGTTCCGGTTGCTCGCCCTCCGGTGTCGCCGTCCGGGTCCGGCGGCGGCGCAGGGCCCAGGCGCCCGCCCCCAGCAGGGCGAGCGCGCCGGCGCCGGCCGTCAGCGCGACCGGGCCGGTGGAGCCGCCGCCCGCGGTCACCACACCGGGGGCACCGGCCGCCGCGCGCACCGTCTGCCGACCGGCCTGCGGACTCGCGCTCGCCCCGCCCTCGCTGAGCGGGGTGACCAGCGTGCCCACGGGCCGGGCCGAACGCCCGTGGCCGAAGCCCCAGTCGAGCAGCGCGGCCGTCTCCTCGTACACGGCGTTGCCGCCGGAGTCGGGATGCATCACGGTCACCAGCAGGGTGCGCCCGCCACGGGTGGCCGCGCCGGTGAACGTGTTGCCGGCATGGCTGGTGTAGCCGTTCTTGACACCGATCAGGCCGTCATATGTCTTCAGACCCCATGCCCCGGTCAGCAGACGGTCGGTGTTCTGGATCTGGAACGTCTTCTTGCCGCCCGCCGGGAAGTCGGCCGTCCTCGTGCCGCAGTAGCCGCGGAAGTCGGCGTCCTTCAGCCCGTGGCGGGCGAAGAGCGTGAGGTCGTAGGCCGAGGACAGCTGCCCCTTGTGGTCGTAGCCGTCGGGGCTGACCACATGGGTGTCCAGGGCCTGCAAGTCCTTCGCCCTGGCCTGCATCTCGGCGACGGTCTTGGCGAGGCCGCCGTTCATGCGGGACAGCACGTGCACGGCGTCGTTGCCGGACCGCAGGAACACGCCCTGCCACAACTGCTCGACGGTGTAGGTGATGCCGGGCTTGATCCCGACGAGGCTGGAACCGGCCGGGACGTCGGCGAGGTCGGCGTCGGTGACCTTGTACCGCCGGGCGCGGTCGAACTTCTTCAGCACGGTGTCCGCGAACAGCATCTTCAGCGTGGACGCGGGCGCGAGCCGCCGGTGCGCGTCGAACGAGGCGAGCACCTCCCCGCTCGCGCAGTCGGCGACCAGCCAGGCGCGGGCGGTCAGCTTCCGGGGCAGCCCCGAGGCGCCGCGCACCTGGACTCCGGTACGGGCCAGCCGTTCGCCCCCGACGGCCGTGGTGGCCGCGGCGGCGTCGGTGACCGTGGACAAGGGCAGGGCGGCGGCCGTCAGGCCGAGGACGGCACGCCGGCTGAGGCGGGAACATTCACGCACCCGGGGACCGTACACCGCGCCGAGCTGACGTTCCGCGCCCGGAGGGGGGTACGGTCCGGATCACGCCGCGTACCGGCGAGACGGGCCAAGTCGACACGCCCGAACGGGCCTTGGGACGCTCACCGGCCGAGCAGGCGGTCGATCTCGGCCACCTGGCCGGCGGTGAGCGGTCCCTTCTCGATCGCCCCGGCGTTCTCCTCGGCCTGGGCGACGGTCCGGAAGCCGGGGATCGGCACGGTGCGCGGGCCGCGGGCCCACAGCCAGGCGAGGGCGCCCTGGGCGAGGGTACGGCCGTCGCTGGTGAGGACGTCCCGGACGGCGTCGATCCGGGCCAGCCACCGCGGATCGGCGCCGGAGCCGTCGGGCGCGTACCCCGGGAGCCAGGCCGGCGGCCGGCTGCGGATGTCCCCCGCCTCCAGTGTCCCGCCGCGCCGCCCCGCCAGCAGTCCCATGGCCAGCGGGCTGCGGTTGACGCTCGCCAGCCCCAGCCGCTCGCACAGCGCCAGCGTCCGGGGCGCGTCCTGGAGCACGTTGAGGGCGTGCTGCACGGCCGCGCAGTGCGGGCCCTCGGCGAAGACGGCGGCCCGCTCGGGATCGTCGGTGCTCCATCCGTAGGCGCGCACCAGCCCTTCCCGCACGAACTCCTCGCAGGCGTCGCGGAGTTCGGCGGCGCGGTCCGGGTCGGCGTCGGAGATGTGCAGCTGGTACAGGTCGACGTGGTCGGTGCCGAGCCGGCGCAGGGAGGCGGTGAGGGCCCGCCGGGCGTACTCCGGGGTGTCGTCGGTGCCGGTCAGGGTGCGGGCGCCCGGGTCGAAGACGTTGCCCCACTTGGTGGCGAGGACCACGTCGTCCCGCCGCTTGCCCAGGGCCCGGCCCAGGATCTCCTCGCTGTGCCCGGTTCCGTAGGAGTCGGCCGTGTCGAAGAAGGTGACACCGAGGTCGAGCGCCCGCCGGACGGCCCGTACGGACTCGTCGTCGTCCACCTTCCCCCAGCCGACGGGCTGCCCGTCGGCCATCCGGTGCTCACCGCCGATGGCCCAGCACCCGAAACCGAGCGCGCTCACCGCTATGCCGCTGCGTCCCAGCGTCCGTGTCGTCGCCATGGGCCGGACGCTAGGAGTTGGAGCGCGCGCGAGGGCAAGGGCCGTACGGGGTCCCTCTCACACCTGTCGTGATCAGCCCGCCACCCGAACGGCGGCCACGAGGGGCCGGGCGGGGCCGTGGGTGCGAAGGTGGACGGAAGGTGGGGGAGCCCCGTCCGCCTGTCTGCTGGGAGTCACCGTGACCTGTTACGACCGACGTGATCTGGGCCTGCTGCTGCTCCGGCTGGGCACCGGAGGGGTGCTCGCGGCACACGGCACGCAGAAGCTGTTCGGCTGGTTCGGCGGACACGGCCTGGAGGGCACCGGCCGGTTCATGGAGTCCGTCGGCTACCTGCCCGGCAAGCTGAGCGCGATGGCGGCGGGCCTGGCGGAGACCGGCGGCGGCACGCTGCTGGCGCTCGGCCTCGCGACCCCGGCGGCCGGCGCGGCGGCGGCCGGCGGGATGGCCGGGGCGGCGGCGGTGCACGTGCCCAACGGTTTCTTCGCCCAGGAGGGCGGCTACGAGCACGCGGCGTTCCTGGGCCTGACCGCGGCCGGCCTGGCCGTCACCGGCCCCGGCCGCCTCTCCGTCGACCACGCCCTCGGCCACGTGCTCGACCGCGGCTGGATGGTCCCGGCCGCCCTCGGCGCGACGGCGGCGGTGACGGCCGTGGTGGTGGGCGCGCGCAACCGCCGGCTGCGGCGCAAGGCGCAGGGCGAGCAGGAGACGCTGTTCGAGGAGTGAGCCGGAGCCGGCGTCCGTACGGCACCGGGGCGGAACGCCTCAGAGAAGCGCGGCAGTTGGGCACGTGCGCGGATGGCCGTAGACGCGCACGTACAGGCGTGGACGCGCCCGGACAGCGATAGACGCGCACGGGCGATCGTAGACACGCACGGACAGTCGTAAACGACGCTGACGGGACCCATGGGGACGGTACGAGCAAGCCGTCCCGGGGCCGCCGCACGCACTGACGACTTTCGGCCATCTTCGGGCTTCCGCCTCTTCCATCCCACCCGCCACACCCCGCCTCGCCACTGCCCCCGCCCCTGCCGACCCCCCTCCGCGGGCGCCGCCGAAGAGTCCCCGGAGCCCTTGCCGCGCCTGGCTCAGGAGCCCTGTTCTCCCGCGCTGTCCGAACACTCGGCACCCCCGCCGGACACTACATCTGGGGTCCGTTGCGAGCCGAGACACAAGATGTATGCTCCCACCTGATTTCGCGACACCTGAGACGCCCACGGCACAACGGGCCCCTCAGGCACGGGCGGCTGCCTTGCCACGCCTTGCCCTCCTGTGTCCCGGGCCCCGTTTCCATCCGACGAGGGAGCACCACGTGACCATGGCTCCAAGCCATCCGGCCGCGCTCACCGAGGAGCGACCGCAGCACGATCCGGAGCACGCGCTGCTGCGGACGCTGTCCGAGCTGACGGCCGATCTGCCCGACGCCGACCCCGGGCGGGTCGCCGCCGCCGCGCTGCGCGGCCGGTCCGCGCGGGCCGACGAGGCGGAGCTGCGCGAGCTGGCCACGGAGGCCGCCGCCGGCCTGATCGCCGAGGACCCCGCCTACTCGAAGCTGGCCGCCCGGCTGCTGACGATCAGCATCCGCCGCGAGGCCCGCACCCAAGGCGTGTCGGCCTTCACCGACTCGATCGCGGTGGGTCATCGCGAGGGCCTGGTCGCCGACCGCACCGCCGAGTTCGTGCGCACCCACGCCGGACGGCTGGACGCGCTGGTGGACTCGGCCGTGGCGGAGGGCGCCGACGACCGCTTCGGCTACTTCGGCCTGCGCACCCTCTACACCCGCTACCTGCTGCGCCACCCGGTCACCCGCAAGGTCATCGAGACGCCCCAGCACTTCATGCTGCGCGTGGCCAGCGGCCTGGCCGAGGACCACACGCCCGGAGCGGTGGGCCAAGTGGCCGACCTCTACGGCCTGATGAGCCGCCTGGACTACCTGCCCTCCTCCCCCACCCTGTTCAACTCCGGCACCCGCCACCCCCAGATGTCCGCGTGTTACCTGCTCGATTCACCCCTGGACGAGCTGGACTCGATCTACGACCGGTACCGGCAGGTCGCCAGGTTGTCCAAGCACGCCGGCGGGATCGGCCTGTCCTGGTCCCGCATCCGTGCCCGGGGCTCCTACATCCGGGGCACGAACGGGCACTCCAACGGGATCGTGCCGTTCCTGAAGACCCTGGACGCCTCGGTCGCCGCCGTGAACCAGGGCGGCCGACGCAAGGGCGCCGCCGCCGTCTACCTGGAGACCTGGCACTCCGACATCGAGGAGTTCCTGGAGCTGCGCGACAACACCGGCGAGGACGCCCGCCGCACCCACAACCTCAACCTCGCCCACTGGATCCCCGACGAGTTCATGCGCCGGGTCAACGCCGACGCCCAGTGGTCCCTGTTCTCCCCCGCCGACGTCCCCCACCTCGTCGACCTGTGGGGCGAGGACTTCGACACCGCCTACCGCAAGGCCGAAGCCGCCGGCCTGGCCAAGAAGACCCTCCCCGCCCGGGAACTGTACGGCCGGATGATGCGCACCCTGGCCCAGACCGGCAACGGCTGGATGACCTTCAAGGACGCCGCCAACCGCACCGCCAACCAGACCGCCGAACCCGGCAACGTCATCCACTCCTCCAACCTCTGCACCGAGATCCTGGAGGTCACCAACGACGGCGAGACGGCCGTCTGCAACCTCGGCTCCATCAACCTCGGCGCCTTCGTCCGCGACGGCGACATCGACTGGGACCGCCTGGACGCCACCGTCCGCACCGCCGTCACCTTCCTCGACCGCGTCGTCGACATCAACTACTACCCCACCGAACAGGCCGGGCGTTCCAACGCGAAGTGGCGCCCGGTCGGGCTGGGCGCGATGGGCCTCCAGGACGTCTTCTTCAAACTCCGCCTGCCCTTCGACTCCTTGGAAGCGAAGCACCTGTCCACGAGCATCTCCGAGCGGATCATGCTGGCCGCCTACGAGACGTCCGCCGACCTCGCCGAGCGCAACGGCCCCCTGCCCGCCTGGGAGAAGACCCGCACGGCCCGGGGCGTCCTCCATCCAGACCACTACGACGTCGAGTTGACGTGGCCCGAGCGCTGGGCGGCGCTGCGGGAACGGGTGGCGGCGGTCGGCATGCGCAACGCCCTGCTGCTGGCGATCGCGCCCACCTCGACCATCGCGTCGATCGCGGGGGTGTACGAGTGCGTCGAGCCGCAGGTGTCGAACCTGTTCAAGCGCGAGACCCTGTCCGGCGAGTTCCTCCAGGTCAACTCCTACCTGGTGCAGGACCTGAAGGACCTCGGCGTCTGGGACGCCCGCACCCGCGAGGCACTGCGCGAGGCCAACGGCTCGGTGCAGGACTTCCAGTGGATCCCGGAAGACATCCGCGCCCTGTACCGCACGGCCTGGGAGATCCCCCAGCGCGGCCTGATCGACATGGCCGCCGCCCGCACCCCCTACCTCGACCAGGGCCAGTCGCTGAACCTGTTCATGGAGACGCCGACCATCGGCAAGCTCTCCTCGATGTACGCCTACGCCTGGAAATCGGGCCTGAAGACCACGTACTACCTGCGTTCCCGGCCGGCCACGCGGATCGCCCGGGCCGCGCGGGCGACGATCCCCGTCCAGCAGACCACCGATCCCGAAGCGGTCGCCTGTTCCCTGGAAAACCCCGAGTCCTGCGAGGCCTGCCAGTAATGTCCCGTAACACCAACCTGCTCGACCCCGGCTTCGAACTCACCCTGCGCCCCATGCGCTACCCCGACTTCTACGAACGCTACCGGGACGCCATCAAGAACACCTGGACCGTCGAAGAGGTCGACCTCCACTCCGACGTCGCCGACCTCGCCAAACTCACCCCCGAGGAACAGCACCTCATCGGCCGGCTCGTCGCCTTCTTCGCCACCGGCGACTCCATCGTCGCCAACAACCTCGTACTCACCCTCTACAAGCACATCAACTCCCCCGAAGCACGCCTCTACCTGAGCCGACAGCTCTTCGAGGAAGCCGTCCACGTCCAGTTCTATCTGACACTCCTGGACACCTACCTCCCCGACCCCGACGACCGCGCGGCCGCCTTCGCCGCGGTGGAGAACATCCCCTCCATCCGCGAAAAGGCCGAGTTCTGCTTCAAATGGATCGACGAGGTCGAGAAGATCGACCGCCTGGAGACCAAGGCCGACCGCCGCCGCTTCCTGCTCAACCTCATCTGCTTCGCCGCCTGCATCGAAGGACTCTTCTTCTACGGCGCCTTCGCCTACGTCTACTGGTTCCGCAGCCGCGGCCTCCTGCACGGCCTGGCCACCGGCACCAACTGGGTCTTCCGCGACGAGACCATGCACATGAGCTTCGCCTTCGACGTCGTCGACACCGTCCGCAAGGAAGAACCCGACCTCTTCGACGACCAGCTCCAGCAGCAGGTCACCGACATGCTGAAGGAGGCCGTCGAAGCCGAGCTGCAGTTCGCGCGCGACCTGTGCGGTGACGGCCTCCCGGGCATGAACACCGAGTCGATGCGGCAGTACCTCGAATGCGTCGCCGACCAGCGCCTCACCCGCCTCGGCTTCGCCCCGCTCTACGGCTCGGAGAACCCCTTCTCCTTCATGGAACTCCAGGGCGTTCAGGAACTGACGAACTTCTTCGAGCGCCGCCCCTCCGCGTACCAGGTCGCCGTCGAGGGCACGGTCGACCTGGACGAGGACTTCTGACCCCTCTCACTGTCCCGGGCCTCGGCGGCGGCGGCGAGGTCGTCCAGGAGCCGGGCCAGGGCCGTGCGGGTGGGCTCGTCGGTGATCCGGCCGTCGGTGATCATCAAGGTGGCCCGTGGGATGCCCAGTTCCCTCGGGACCACCTTGGCCCCCATCACGGCGAGGGTCTCGGCGAGCCAGGCCCGGGCCCGGTCGCCGCCGGTCGTCGCGGGGGACGCGCTGGCCAGGGCGACCGGCTTGCCCTCCATCTCCCCGCCCCCGACCAGCCACTCCAGGGCGTTCTTCAACACGCCCGAAGTACCGTGCGCGTATTCGGGGGTGGCGATCAGCAGCCCGTCCGCCGCGCCGACGGCACCCCGCAGTTCCGCCACGACCTGGGGCAGCGCCGTCATCTCCACGTCGGCGTCGAAGAACGGCAACCGCCCGAGCCCCGGGTCGATGAGGAGTTCCCGCGGAGGCACCACCAATTCCGCCGCCGACCGCAGCACAGCCGCGTTCAACGACCCGGCCCGCAGACTCCCGCACAACCCGAGGATTCTCATATCGGCCAGCCTATGTCCCGACGGCCCACGAGCGGTGACGAACCGGATCGCGCCAACTGGTGCTTATCCGCGTTGCCTCCGCGACGCCGGGTGAGGGAGGATGCCCCAGGTTCCGGGTGGTCTGCGCCGAATCGGCGGCAATGGGGCGTCCGGCACACGACACGCTTACGGGGTGAGTGAATGAAGTTCGACATGGGGTCGGCGACCCTGTCTCAGCTCGGTAAGAGCACGGTCGGTTCCAGCGACGACCTGGGCACGCTGATCAGGCAGCTGATCCAGGCGGCCGAGCCGTTGGAGGGCAGGTTCAACGGTGCCGGCAAGGCCGCGTTCGACACGTTCAAGGCGCACGCCGACGAGATCACGGCCGATCTGAACAGCTCGCTGAGCGCGATCCTGGGCGGCCAGTCCGGTATGGACACGGCGTTCGGCAGCGGTGACACGGAGCTGGGCGACAACGCGCGGCAGAACATGGGGGCCGCCAACTTCGACGCGGCCCGTTTCGGGGCGCGATAACCGGCCAAGCAGATCACCGGCCGAGCACCGGCCGAGAAGACGAACTCACCGCTGCCGCACACCTTTCCGAAGGGGGCCTGAACATGGCGCAGAACCAGGACCGCCGCTCGTACGACACCGGCGCCTCCGCCGAGGTGCAGACCAGCCTGGCCGGCATCATCGGCCGGCTGGAGCAGGTGCTGACCGACCGCGACCGGGCGGTCAAGGTCGCGATGGCCGACTTCCAGGCGGACGGGGTCTCGGACGAGTACCACGGCAAGGAGGTCCGCTGGCACCGGGCCGCGGCCGAGGTCCGCGAGATCATCCGTCTGGTCCGCACCACGCTGGAGCAGAACGACGGCACCGCCCAGGCCACCCTCGCCAAGGCGCGGGCGGCCGTCGACAGCATCGGCTGACGCGACGGCACGTCACGGGCGCGAGACGCCCGGCAGCAGGAAAACGGGGACGAGGGGATTGTCGTGACGGGGTGGGACATTCACCCGGCCGGGGTGTACAAGGTGCTGTCCGACTGCGGTACCGCCGCTAAGAACCTGTCGGACGCGGGCAGCGCGGTGCAGGACAACCTGGAAGAGGCCGCTTCCGCGGCCGGTACGCTGACCAGCCAGTACGGCCCCTACACCAGCACGGCCGGGCTGGTCGGCTCGGCACTGGGCCGGTTCGCCCAGCACTGGAGCCGGGACCTGGTGTACATAGCCGAGCGCGCCTCCCGGTCCCTGCGCGGGGCAGACGAGGCGACCCGCCACTACCTGGCCGGCGACGTGGAGCTGGCCGCGAACGCGCAGCGTGAGGCGGCCAAGGAGCCGAAGGTGGACCTGCCCGGCGTGGGCGGGGCGGCACCCGGCGCGAAGGGCCGGTGACGGTGAGCGACGAGGCAGAGCTGATCGATCCCTCCGGCATCCCGCACTTCATCGGCGACCTGGCCACCCTGGACACCGATGTGATGCTGCTGACCGCGGACGCGGGCCAGTTCCGCGCGTCCGGCGCGAATGTGCACACCACGTTCCAGCAGCTGTCCGCCTTCTACTCGGCACCCGAGGCGGAGCAGTTGTTCGGCACCACGCTGCCGGTGCGCACCAAGTCCGACGCCTTCGCCGACGACTTGGAGAAGGTCGCCGGCGCCCTGTCGGACTACAGCCTGGAAGTCCAGCCCCTCGTGAAGAAGCTGGACGCCCTCAAGGCGGAGGCGACCGCCTTCGTGCACTCGATCGCCGGGGACGACGACTGGCGCAAGGACCAGGACAAGGTCGACCACAACAACGACCTGTGGCACGACGTCAATCACACGGTGGCCGCCTTCCAGGCCGCCGAACTCCGGGCCTACAACAGGATCATGGCCCTGATCGGCGGTACCGCGCTGACCACCGACGACGGCTCCCACGGAAAGAACATGTACGGCTACGCGGCCGCCGACCTCGATCAGGCGGAGGCGACTCCCTGGGGCGCACCGGCGGAGCGGGAGTACGAGGGCTGGTCCTGGCTGGCCCACCAGGGCAAGCAGGTGTGGGACGGCGTCTGGCACGACGGCGTGATGGGCACGGTGCACGGCCTGGGCACCCTGGCCGGATGGGACGGCGCCGACGCGGCGGGCGAGGCGTGGAAGAACCTGGCCAAGCTCGGCACGGGCGTCGGCATGACCCTGGGCACCCTCGGCACCTGGGGGTGGGTGCCCGACGAGGATCTCCCGTCCTGGCTGCGCGACTCCCGTACGGTCCTCAACCAGACCGCCAAGGGGTTCGTCGCCTGGGACCAGTGGAAGACCAACCCGGGCCGGGCGGCGGGCGCCTTCGGTTTCAACGCTCTGACCGTCCTGGGCACGGGCGGTGCCGGAGCCGCGGCCTCCGGCACGGGCAAGGCGGCGGCGACGGTCCGGGTGGTGTCGGCCGTCGGAAAGACCAGCCGGGTCATCGACCCCATGACCTACGTCGGCAAAGCGGGCAAGTTCGCGTTCACCAAGGTCGGTGACACCTTCACCGCCCTGAGGAACCTGCACACCCCCGACCTGCTCAGGCAGGCCGAAGCCGCCCGGTCCGCCGAGGTCCCCGCCAACGCGATCCCCTACCTCGACCACACCACCGGCAAGATCGTCTACCTCACCGACGAGGGCCACCTCCTCAACGCGGACGGGAGCGTGCGCCAGTACGTCTCCCAAGCGAAGGTCGAAGGACCGGCCGCGCCCCGCACCGTCCAGGCATCCGGAGCGGACAGCCGCACCCCGGAACTTGTGGGAGCCCACCTCGGGAACGACGGCGGCGCCATCGCCGGGCACGCGGGTGACAACGCGGCGTCGCGCCTGCCGGAAGGCGGCATGGGCCGCGCCTCTCATGAGCCTTCTGCCGGCCATGAGGGGCCGACGGCTGGTGGCAGTCACGTCGAGGACCGCGGCCTCGGCCACGACGCCCGGCCAGGCGGCCATAACGGTCATCCAGCAGGCCCTGATCACATGGACGCGTCAGGGCACGACAACCCGATTCCGTCGAGTGGGAGGCAGGGGGGCGGTGATGTTCCGGGCGGGCCCCCCGACATCGACCCGGGCAGATACACCAAGAATGACCACGACCTCACTCAAACTCCGACGGGCCGCATGGAACCGGAGCAGGAGACCGGGGTCCTCGATGAGCTGACGCATGCCAAAATGCCCGAGCCGGAGCGGCAGAAGGTGCTTCACGCTCTGCGCAAGTCCCCGTACGGGGCCGGTGTCGCGGAAATGCTCACGCGGGGACACCTGCGGGACATCGAGGGGTACAGGAAACTGCTGGACATGTGCAAACAGGGACCGACCAAGTCCGACAAAGGAATGATCCCTGCTGCGTACATGGCGATGCGGCTGGCTACCGAACTTCAGGAACACGGTATCGGTCGTGTCGGGGTGGAACTCGACACACAGACTTTCGATCTCGATGTCTACACCCTGCACGCCGACGGTTCCGTCGACTACGGCTATCAGCTCAAGGATGTTGACACCGTCAACGGAATCAAGAAGGCGGTGGAAAAGTCCGCCAAGCAGCTGGCTTACGATGGCGTTGGCCATCGCGTAGCTGTTCTGGACGTTCACCAGTCCATGGCCGACCTCACGCCACGCGCGTTCAGACAGGCGGAGTTCCAGGCGGAGCGAATGGGCGGAGCGGTCGTGCTCCGTTTCACGGATGGTTCAATAACCGTCCCACCGAACGCGCCTACACTCCCGTAAGGAAAGTTCATGTCGAGGTTGATGCGCTCGCCGAAGGAACGTGGCTCCTGGTACTGGGACCTCGACGACTTCGCCGAGCCAGGTCTGGAGTCGGCGCTTTCCGTCGCCGCGCGCATGTGTGACGTCCTGGAGCGAGCCGAACTCCTCTTTCCCTCCGAGCTCAGGTACAACTGGTACGTTCTGGGCGCCGGGACGACCGGCGTCACCAGCGTCCTCGAACTCGCGAAGACGCCGCTGGGGGACCCCGGCCTTCCGGAGCGAGTACGTGGGACCCGCCCCACCGCTCATCCCTCCGCCGACATCGCCGACTTCGAGGTGCTCGGCGGGGGAACGTGGATCGGCGAGGGCGGTCACTCCCACACCGAGTACCGGCTCGTCGACCTTTCCCTGTCCACGGCCCCGACCGGTCTGTCGGCCGAACTGTCCGTGCATCACGACATCTGGGGGCTGTATGACTTCGCGGGCCGTCCCCACCCCGAGATCCATCAGAACAACGCCCCACGACTCGCCGCCGTTCTGAGAGACCTCACCGAATTGTTCGGCATGCCCCCCGAGCCTGGTGAACGAACCTATTTCGGAGCATCCGCCGTCGACGGGGTCGTCAACCCGGAGCCGGACCAGAACGGTCTCGGGCCCGATCTGACCAGCCGGCTCTGACCAGCGCAGGGCCAGGGGCGCATACATGTCAGCGCAGGATTACGACAGTCAGCTCCTCGAGTCCGTCGCCGTGCGGCGGCGGCGGTTGCGGGATGCCGTGTTGTTCGGGGGGCAGCGGCAGCGGCGTACCGTGGACGAGCGGCTGGGGAAGGTGTTCGCCGGGGTGGTGATCGCCGCCGTGGTGTGTGCCGGCTGTGTGGGGTGGTCCTTCCTCTCGCACCGGGTGGCCGGGCAGGATCCGTACGGGACGTCCGTGCCCGCACCCGCCGTGCCCTCCGGTCAGGCCAACGGAACTCCCCGGCCTGCGGATTCGGTCCGGTGATAGGTTCGAACCCGTGACATCCCGGGGGACTGTGAGCGGTACGGCACTGAGTCGGGTCACCTTGGCCGGTGAGCGGCGACGGGTGGATCTGGTGTTGCCGTCCCGGGAGCCGGTCGGACTGTTGCTGCCCGAAGTGATGCGGCTTCTCGATGACCGGGCAGGTGAACGTCCCCAGGCCCGGCACCTGGTGGCGGCCGACGGCAGTGCGCTGGAACCGGACGACACGCTGGAGTCGGCCGGCGTGCCCGACGGAGCCGTACTGCGGCTCGTCCGGGTCGAGGACGCGCCGTCCGCCCCCGTGATCCATGACGTGAGCGACGAGGCCGCCGACGATCTGGACGCACGGCTCTGGCGGTGGGACGCGCGGGCACGGCGGATCGTGGCCGCAGGCACGGGCGTTGGCTGGGCATCGGCCGCCGGGTTCATGGCACGGCAGGGCTTCGCAGCCGGAACCGCGGGTGCCGCCCTCCTCGTCACCGCGGCGCTGGCCGCTGTGGCCGGGGCGCTGCTGGGGCGGGCCGGGCGCAAGGGGTTCGCCGCCGCCCTGGTCGTCGTGAGCGCGGCCGTGGGCGTGCAGGGCGGCTGGGCCGTCGCCGACGCCCAGGCCTGGCCGAGAGCCGTGCGGCTGGCCGTGGTGCTCGCGGTCACAGTGGCGGACCTGGCTCTGCTCGGCTGGTTCTCCCCGTTCGGACGGGGCGCGCTGGTCGGGGCGGGGGCGCTGGCCGCGACCGGGGTGTGCTGGGAGGTCGCGCTCGCGGTCCAGTCCGGCGGGGCCGCGCGGGCCGGGGCGGTGCTCGCCGTCGTGTCCGCCGTCGCGCTGGGCGTGCTGCCCCGGTTGGCGCTGACGGCGTCGGGGCTGTCCGGGCTGGACGACCGGCGCGCCGCCGGGGCGTCGGTCAGCCGTTACCAGGTGGGTACCGCCTTGGCCGCCACACATCGCGGACTCGCTCTGGCCACGGTCGTCACCGCGGTCTCCGGTGCCGTCGCCGCGGTGCTGTCGGTGCGTACGGTGACGGTGTGGACGGTGCTGCTGGCCGTCGCGGTCACGGTGGTCCTCGCGCTGCGGGCGCGTGCCTACCCGCTGGTCGGGGAGGTCGTCGTCCTGCTCGGGGCCTCCGTGGCCGTGGCGCTGCGGCTGGTCTGGCTGTGGCGGGAGCACTCCGGTGCGGTGGCCCCGCTCGCCGTGCTCGGTCTGCTGGCCGTGCTGTCCCTGGGGGTAGTGGCCGTACAGCCCGCCGAGCATGTGCGGGTACGGCTGCGCAAGGCCGGTGATGTGCTGGAGTCGGCCGGTGTGATCGCTCTGTTCCCGCTGGTGCTCGGGGTGTTCGGGGTGTACGGGCGGCTGCTCGGCACCTTCGCGTGAGGTGGCGGTGATGACGGGTTCCGGTCGTTGGCAGGACGAGGTGCTGCGCGAACTGAACGCGGGCTCAACCGGCGAGACGGGTGAACCGCCGTCCCCGGAGGACGTCCGGCCGCCCTTGCCCGTACGCCGGCCGGACGAGGAGCGTCCCAACCCGGGCAAGCGGCGCGGCAAGGCGTCCCACGAGGCACGCACCACGCCGCCGGTCCCCGCGACCCCGCCGCGTCCCACGACCGCCCCCCAGCCGACCGCACCCCGGCCGGCTCCACCCCGGCCGACCGCATCCCGGCCCACCACGTCTCAGCCGACCACACCGCCCCCGGACCACCCGGGCACCTCCACCACGCCCGCCGCACCCACCGCACCCGCGTCGTCTCCGGCCACCGGTGTCCGGCCGGCACCGGAGGGCCGCCCCGCCGCCCCGGCCCCGCCCCCGGCGGACGCTCCCTCCACCGGTCCTTCCACGCCTCCGGCCACCGCTTCCCCCACCACCCCTTCCGCGCACCCGCGGAACGCCTCCCGCACCGGCTCGCCCATGCCCCCGGCCAACACCTCGCCCGCCGTGCGGCCGCCCCGCCAGGCCTCGTTGCCGACGGTGGCGCCCGAGCCCGTGCCGACGCTCGATCCGCGTCTGGCCATAGCGCTCGGCTCACCGCAGCACGGCGACTCGCTGGCCCGGCGTTCGGGCCGGTCGCTGCGCAGGCTGACCGCGTCGGCCGCGCAGGCGGTCGCCGAGGAGAGCCGGCTGGGCGGCCTGTTGCAGCAGCCGGTGACCACGGGCCGGGTGATCGCGGTGACGTCGATCCGCGGCGGGGTCGGCAAGACCACGACCGCCGCGCTGCTGGCGCGGACGTTCGGCCATTACCGGCACGACCCGGTACTCGCCCTGGAGGCGGACGCCGCCCTGGGCACGCTGCCGGTGCGGATGGGCGCGCAGTCCGTACGCTGGTCGTGCGTCGAACTCGCCCGGATCCTCACCCCGTCGATGCGCCTGACGGACGTCACCGGGTACCTGGTGCCGGTCGCGGACGGCGGCTGGCTGCTGCCCGCCGGTCAGGGCCGGGTGGGCGCCCCGCTGGACGTCCCCACCTACCGCACGGTCACGCTCGCGCTGCGCCGCTACTTCGCCGTCACGGTGGTGGACTGCGAGACACTGCCCGGCGAGGTGGCCCGTACGGCGATGGACACGGCGCACGCGCGGGTGGTCGTCGCCCCGCTCACCGCGGAGGGCGTGGGCGGTACCCGGATCGTCCTGGACTGGCTCGGCCGGCTGCCGCACGCCGCGCTCGCCTCCACCGTCGTGGCCCTCGTCTCGACCACGCCCGACATGAACCTGGATCCGAAGGCCGCCGCGGCCCATCTGCGCGAAACCGGAGTCACGCTGGTGCATCTGCCCTACGACCGGCACTTGGCCGGTGGCGGACCGATCAGGACCGACCGGCTCGGCGAGGACACCCGCCGCGCGGCCACCCGGCTGGCCGCCGAGGCGCTCCAGCGGGCGGTGCGGCGCCGTTGACACAGCGACTCGTCCACCGTCCGGCCCGAGCCACCCACCCGTTGCTCCCGCCCGCGCCCCGTACGATCGAGCCCCCGCCGAACCTGCCCGAGGGCAAGACCGGCACTCCGGCGACCGCTCTGCTGCCGATGGCCGGCGTCCTCAGCTCGGTCGTGATGATGACGGTGATCCGCTCCAGCCGGTTCGCGGGCCTGGGCGCCGTCGTCCTGGTCGTCGCGCTGCTCGGCGCGGTCGCCCTGTTCCTCTCGCAGCGCGGCAAGGCGCAGCGGCAGCGGCGCGTCCAGCGCGAGCGCTACCTCGAATACCTGGAGGAGTTGCGCGCCGAGTTGGGCGCGGCCGAGCGGGAGCGGCGCCGTGCCGCCCGCATCCTGCACCCCGCCCCCGCCGCCCTGTACGACGTGCTGCGCGATCCGGCCCGGCTGTGGGAGCGGCGGCGTACGGACGCGGACTTCCTCGATGTGCGTGTGGGGGTCGGCGACGTACCCGTGCAGGAGCTGGCCGTCGGCCGGAACGCGGCCGGGGGCGTGCTCACCCCGCCCGACCCGTTCATGCTGAACGAGGCCCGCGCCCTCCAGGCCCGCTACGCCACCGTGTCCGGCCATCCGCTGACCGTGCCGCTGGACCGGGCCGGCAACGTCAGCGTCATCGGCGACCGCGCGGACGTGCTGCGCGTCGCCCGGTCCCTGCTCGTACAGGCCGCGGTCACGCACGCCCCGGACGACGTGGCCATGGCGCTCGCCGTGCCCGAGGACCGTGCCGAGGAATGGGAGTGGGTGAAGTGGCTCCCGCACGTGCTCGATCCGCACGGTCTTGACGGGGCCGTGGCCGCGCGGCGCGTCGCCTCCGACCCGGCCCGGCTGGCCCGGGTGATCGGCACGGACCTGGCGCGGCGGGCCTCGTACGCGGCCGAGGTGCGCCGCGGGCTGTCCGACGAGAAGGCGCTCACCCTGGCCGGCCGGCTGCTCGTACTCAGCGACGCGTACGGGGGGAACGCCGTGGACCTTCCGCTCCCGGACTCCGCCGTCGCCTTGGCCGACATGGGCGTCACGGTGCTGCACCTGCTCGCCGAGCGGGTCCAGGAGCCCGATCACGTCGCCGTGCGCGTCACCGTCGACGGCGACCGGGTCACCGTGGAGGACTTGCGCGGGCAGCCGACCGTACCCACGCAAGGGGTGGCCGACCGCACCGGTCCCGCGGAGGCCGAGGGGCTCGCGCGGGCCCTCGCCCCGCTGCGGCTGTCCGCCGAGTCCGCGGCCGAGGGCACCCCCGTCTCCGGTCCGGTCGACTTCCCGCAGCTGCTCGGCATCGACGACATGGGCGCCCTCGACCCGGCCCGGCAGTGGACGCCGCGCGGTGAGCGGGACTTCCTCCGGGTACCGATCGGCCTGGACGACCGGCACCAGCCGGTCCTGCTCGACCTGAAGGAGTCCGCCGAACTCGGCATGGGGCCGCACGGGTTGTGCGTCGGCGCGACCGGCTCCGGCAAGAGCGAACTGCTGCGCACGCTGGTGCTGGCGCTGGTCACCACGCACCCGCCGGAGGATCTGGCGATGGTCCTGGTCGACTACAAGGGAGGTGCCACGTTCGCCCCGTTCACCCCGCTGCCGCATGTCGCGGGCGTCATCACCAATCTGGAGAACCAGGCCGGCCTGGTCGAGCGGGTGCACACCTCCCTGGCCGGGGAGATCAAGCGTCGCCAGCAGGTCCTCAAGGACGCGGGCGACGTCGCCGACATCGGGCACTACCGCGCGCTGCGCGCCACCGGCCGCCCCGGCCTCGAACCCTTGCCTCACCTCTTCGTCGTCATCGACGAGTTCGGTGAACTCCTCACCGCCAAACCGGATTTCATCGCCCTCTTCCTGTCGATCGGCAGGATCGGCCGCTCCATCGGCGTCCATCTGCTGCTGTCCAGCCAGCGCGTCGAGAGCGGCGGACTCCGGGGTCTGGAGACGTACTTGTCGTACCGGCTCGGTCTGCGCACCTTCTCGGCGGACGAGTCGCGCACGGTGCTGGAGACCACCGACGCCTTCCATCTGCCGCCGCTGCCCGGCTTCGGTTACCTGAAGGTCGACACCTCGACGTACACCCGGTTCAAGGCGGGCTTCGTCTCCGGTGCGTACCGCGGGGCCGCCGTACGAGACAGCGCTGCCGACGCCAGGCCGCCGGCCCGGCCGTACCCGGCCTTCCACGCGCCCGCCGCCGCGCCGGACGGGGACGCCCCCGCGCCACGTGAGCGCGAGACCGGGCCGACGGTCCTCGGGGTCGCGGTCGGCCGGCTCACCGGCGCGGCCGAACCGGTGCGCCGGATCTGGCTTCCGCCGCTGCCCGCGGCTCTCGCGCTGGACTCGGCCGCCGGCCCGGTGCGGGCGTCCGCCGAGGGTCTGCGACTGGCCGGTGCGGACGGGCCGTTGCGGGTGCCGTTGGGGGTGCTGGACGATCCGGCCAGGCAGTGGCAGGGCCCGTGGGTGCACGACCTGAACACCGCGGGCGGGCACACCGCCGTCATCGGCGGCCCGGCCTCCGGCAAGACGACGCTGCTGCGCACCCTGGCGCTCTCCCTCGCCCTCACCCACACACCACGTGACGTGGCCGTCTACGGCCTGGACCTGGCCGGCGGCGGCCTCAGCGCCCTGGCACGGCTGCCGCACGTCGGCGGTATCGCGACCCGCGCCGATCACGAGCGCGCCGCCCGCACCGTCGCCGAGGTGCGCGCGATGCTCGCCGAGCGCGAGGAGATCTTCCGGGAGCGGGGCATCGACTCGGTCGACCAGCTGCGTGCCCTGCGCGGCCGCGGTGAGCTGCCCGGGCTCGGCTCCACCGACGTGGTGCTGCTCATCGACGGATTCGGCGCGCTGCGCGAGGAGTTCGCCCACCTCGACGACGATGTGGCCGACCTCCTCAGGCGTGGCAGCGGCTACGGCATCCACGTGGTGGCCGGCATGCTCCGCTGGAACGACGTACGTCTCGCCGTCCAGTCGCTGTTCGGCAGCCGTATCGAACTGCGGCTCAACGATCCGGCGGATTCCTGCGTGGACCGCAAGCTGTCCGCGACCTTGTCGGCGGAGACGCCCGGCCGGGCCCTGACGGACGGCAAGCTGTTCGCCCAGGCGGCCCTGCCCCGCATCGACGGGCAGGCCACCGCCGACGGTCTGGGGCCGGCCCTGGAGCAGACGGCGGCCACCCTGCGCGCCGCTTGGCCGGGAGAACCGGCCGCCCCCGTACGGATACTGCCCACCAGGCTGCCCGCCGAGCGGCTGCCCTCCGCCGTGGCGGAACCACGCGCGATCCCGATCGGTGTCGACCAGGAGACGCTGTCCCCGGCCGTCCTCGACCTGTTCGGTGCCGACCAGCACCTGCTGGTCCTCGGCGACACCGAGTGCGGCAAGACGAACCTGCTCACCCTCGTCGCCCGCTCCCTCGTCGCCCGCCACGACGAGGACGAGCTGGTCTTCGGCGTGTTCGACCCGCGCCGCGGCCTGCGCGGGGTCGTCCCGGAGCCGTACCGCGGCGGCTACGCGCACAACGCCGCCCTCTCCCAGGCGCTCGCCACCGGCATCGCCGGCGAACTGGCGAAACGCCTGCCGGAGACCGCCGACCCCGACGCCCCGACCGACGAGCCGTCGTTCACCGGCCCGAGGATCGTGATCCTGGTCGACGACTACGACATCCTCACCGCCGCCGGACAGCAGCCACTCACCCCGTTCCTGCCGTACCTCTCCTCGGCCCGGGACATCGGCCTGCACTTCGTGGTCGCGCGCCGGGTCGCCGGGGCGTCCCGGGCGCTGTACGAGCCGTTCCTGACGGCCTTGCGGGAGACCGGCGCCACGGCTCTGGTGATGGCGGGCGACCGCGGCGAGGGCCAGCTGTTCCCCGGCCTGTACCCGTCCGCGCAGCCGCCCGGACGGGGCACCCTGCTGCGCCGTGGCAGGCGCCACCAGCTGATCCAGACCGCCCTCGCGACCACCGGGGACCCCAGGGAGGCGTCGGCATGACCAAGGATGTCATCGCGCTCACCGAGCGGATGCCCGACGCCGCGACGCTGCTCGCGGCCCTGCACGCCGGCGGCCCCGGCCTGGGCGTGACCGCCACCGACGACGGCGCGGTGATCCACCTGTGCACCGCGGCCGGCCGCCCCCTGGTCTCCGTGGAGTCCCCGCTCCTGGTCCAGGTGCCGGGCGAGGCCGAACGCCTCCTCGGCCCGGACGTCACCCCGCCGCCCACGCCGTACTGGTGGACCGAGACCCGTGCCTCCACCGCCGTTCCCACGGCGGAAGCGCTCGCGGGTTCGGTGTGCGGACGCCTGGCGCTGCTGCTGGGCGGAACGACCTGGCCGCGCCGGGCGGACGGCACGGCGGTCGTGGAGACACCCCCGGACAACACGGACCGCGCCGCGTCCCCGACACCGGACGGGGCCCTGCCCGCCGTCGACGTCCTCACCGAGACCACCGCGGTGATCATCGCCGACCGCCCCGTCCTCGGTTTCACGGCCTGGCTGTCCGGTGTGCTGCGCGCGACGGCGGCGTCCGGCCGGGCCCTGCACCTGGTCACACCGCCGCACGCCCGTCTCACCCTGCCCCTGCGCACGGCCCTCGGCGGCCCGCCGAACCGCTGGGTGGTGAGGCATCCGGAAGGCGGCTACTACGACGGCCTGTCCGGCGCCGAACTGGCCTGGCGGGACGGCACCTTCGCCCCGGCGGTCAGGCCCGCGAAGGTCGCGGACGCCTTCACGGAGGGGGCGCGGCCCACGGTGGAACGCCGGCTGACGGTGGCCCTGCGCACCGTCCGTCCACCGGATGCCGGCCTCGTCCTCGGCACCGCGCTGGAGACGGCCTGGCGCCACTTGACCGGAGCTGCGCCCGCCGGGTGGGGCACCGCCGAGCCGGTCAACCTGCCCTGGTCACCCCGTCAACTGACCGAACTGGCCCGCGACCGCTCCCCCGAGCCCACCCACGCCGTCGTCATCGGGACCCCGGGTGTTCCGGCCGTGGCGACCCACCGCACGACCCGCACCACGGCCGGCGTCGCCGAGGACGTCACGCTCACCGTCGGATACCCGGCTGCCGACCAGGTCCCGCTGGACGCGGTCGAGGCACTGGCCGCGGAACTCGTCGATGCCCAGGGCCTGTCGACCATGCTGACCACCCTGACCGCGGCGGACGCCGGCCTGACCGTGGCTCCCCGGCTCACCGCCCCGCCGGTCCCGGTCGCGTTCACCCTGGGCGCCCGGGACGTGCGGGCCGTCGGCCTCGCCCACTCCCGCCGTCCCCCTCTGGCGACGAGACCGGTACCGCTCGGCACCTCCGCGGACCCGGCCCTGCACTACCCGCTCGGCGACGGCACCGACCCCGCCGCCTGGGCGGCGCTTCAGGCCCTCACCGGGCACCTCAAGGCCGGCGGCGCCTGAAGCACGGGGCGCGTCACCCCGCCAGCAGCCCCCGTTCCAGGGCCACGACGACGGCGCGGGTGCGGTCGCTGACGTCCAGCTTGGCGAAGACGCGCAGGAGGTGGGTCTTCACCGTGGCCTCGCCGATCACCAGGCGGCGGCCGATCTCGGCGTTGGACAGGCCGTCGGCGACCGCCCGCAGCACCTCGCGTTCGCGGGCGGTGAGGGCGACGGGTTCGGGGCGGCGCATGCGGGCCACGAGGCGTTCGGCGACCTTGGGCGCGAGGACCGTCTCGCCGCGTGCCGCCGAGCGGATGGCGTCGGCGAGCTGTTCGCGGGTGGTGTCCTTGAGCAGATAGCCGACGGCGCCGGCCTCCACGGCCCGTTCGATCTCGGCGTCCGTGTCGTACGTGGTGAGGATCAGCACCCGGGTGGCGACGGGCAGGGCGACGATCTCGGCGGTGGCGGCGGCCCCGTCGAGCACCGGCATGCGCAGGTCGAGGAGGGCCACGTCGGGGGCGAGCCGCCGGACCAGGCCGACGCCCTCGCGGCCGTCGCTCGCCTCGCCGACGATCTCGATGGCGGGCTCGCCGGTCAGCAGGGCCACGACCCCGGCGCGCATCACGGCGTGGTCGTCGACCACGACGACCCGTATCCGGTCGGTGGCGGGGTCGGTGTCGGTCATCTGGTTCCTTCGGGGGCGGGCGCGGCCGGGGCTCAGTCCTGGGCGGGTGTGGGCAGGGTGGCGAGGACGCGGGTGCCGTCCCCGGGGGAGCTGGTGACGGTGAGTTCCCCGTCGAGTTCGGCGAGGCGCCGGCGCATGCCGTCGAGTCCGAAGCCGCGGGACTCCGCGACGACGAAGCCCCGGCCGTCGTCGGTGATCTCCAGTTCGACGCCGCCGGGGACTTCGCTGAGGACGACGCCGACGGTGGAGGCTCCGGCGTGTTTGCGTACGTTGGCGAGGGATTCCTGGGTGCAGCGCAGCAGGGCGACGCGGGTGCGCTGGTCGAGGTCGATGTCGGGCAGCTCGGCGGTGACGGTGAGGCCGGTGTCCTGGACGAAGCGGTCCAGGGTGCGGCGCAGGGTGGTGGCGACCGAGCCGGCCGCGACGCCGCTCGCCGGGACGGAGCCGACGAGCACTCGGGCCTCGGTGAGGTTCTCACGCGCGGTCTGCTCGATGGAGGCGAGCTGCTGGGCGCTGCGTCCGGGGTCGGTGGTGAGCGCGGCGCGGGCGGCTTCGGCGAGTACGACGATGGAGGCGAGGCCCTGGGCGAGCGTGTCGTGGATCTCCCGGGCCATCCGCTCGCGTTCCTCGGCGGCGCCCTGACGCTGGTGGGCGAGGGCCAGTTCCTCCTGGGTGAGGGCGAGTTCGGCGGTCAGCCGCTCCTGCCGTTCGTTGCTCTGGCCGATGAAGCGGTGGATCCACAGGCCGAGGCCGGTCCCGACAGCGTAGTCGGCAAGGGTGAACACCGTGTTGCCGGTGAGGAGTTGGGGGCTCCAGCCCTGGCCGAGGGTGCCGCCGAACACGGTGAGGGCGGCGGCGCCGCCGCTGAGGGCGACCGCCTCACGGGGGGTGCGGGTGTAGAGCCAGAACTGCGGCAGGGACACGACGTAGAAGGCGGCTCCGCCGTCGAGGAGGTACGAGCTGCCGCCGAGGGTGAGAGCGAGGAGGCCCAGGTAGGCCCGGCGGTTCATAAGGCGGGTGCGCGGGCGGGCGAGGGTGAGGGCGTGGCCGAGCGCGATCAGGGCGAGCAGGCCGAACATCCAGCCCTTGCGGGCCGGCGACCGGTCGAGCACGCCGCCGGCCGTCGGCAGCAGGCCGAACAGGACCCAGACCGCCGCGTTCCACAGGCGGATTCGGTCCGGGCTGAGCCGGTCGCTCGGCTCCTGCCGCCCGTGGGCCACGCTGACTCACCTCATCCGTAAGGGTGTTCGGAATCCTAGCGGCGGGCGTGGTCAGTTCACCGGCTCCAGGGAGCGGGCCGTGGGTTCGGCGGTGGCCCGGGCGTGGCGCACGCCCCGGGAGGGCCACCAGTTGGCCTCGCCGAGCAGCAGCATCAGGGAGGGCAGGACCAGCATGCGGATGACGAAGGCGTCCAGCAGGACGGCGACGGCGAGGCTGAAGCCGATCTGCTTCATCTCGATCAGGTGCAGGGCGGCGAAGCTGGCGAAGACGGTGACCATGACGACGGCGGCGCTGGTGACCACGCCGGCCGAGCTGCCGATGCCGTCGATGACGGCCTTGCGGGTGGGGACTCCGCGCAGCGCGGCCTCCCGGATGCGGCTGATCACGAAGACCTGGTAGTCCATGGACAGGCCGAACAGGATCACGAAGAGGAACAGCGGGACGCGGGAGCCGATCGATCCGGTGGAGGTGAAGCCGACCAGTCGCTCGGCCCAGGTGTGCTGGAAGACCAGGACCAGGATGCCGAGTGAGGCGGCGGCGGACAGCAGGTTGAGGACGATGCCGACCAGGCCGAGGACGACGGAGCGGAACGCCCGGACGGTCATGGCGAAGGTGACCAGGAGGAGGGCGCCGATGATGAGCGGCAGCTTCTGTGCCTGGTGGGCCGGGTAGTCGGCGTAGCGGGCGACGTCCCCGGTCACTGCGGTCTCGGCGCCCGTGACCCTGCCGACGGTCCCGGGGACGTGACGCTCGCGGATGTCCTTCAGGGAGGTCTGGGCCTCGTCCGTGCCGACGTGGTGCGGGACTTGGAGCTGGAGCATGCTGATCCGCCGGTCGGGCGAGGTGGTCAGGGTGGAGGTGCCGCTCAGGCGCGGGTCGTCCCGGACGTCGGAGGCGAGGGCGCGCAGGGCGGCGGTGACCTCGGCTGAGCGGCCGGCGTCGGCGCGGACGACGACCTGGTGCATGGACTTCAGCTCGGGGAAGGCCGCGTTGAGCCGGTCGTAGACCCGCATGGCGGCGATGGAGCGGGAGTGGGTGTCACGGCCCATGTCGGTGAGCTTCAGGCCGAGTACCGGGGCGGCCAGGCCGAGCAGCGCGAGGACCGTGACCAGGAGGGCGGCGGCGGGCCGCTTGGCGACGGGCCGCAGCACGGCGGCGGTGAGCCGCCCGGGCCCGGTCCGGTACGTCCGCTGCCTCTTCGGCGCGAGCCCGCGGGCGGCCCGCCGCTCGGCCCGGCGCTCCGCGCGCCTGCCCATCCGGGCGAGCAGCGCGGGCAGGACGGTCAGGGAGCTGACGACGGCGACGAGGGTGACGACGATCGCACTGGTGGCGATGGAGGAGAAGATCACGTCGTCGGCGAGGTAGAGGGTGGCGCTGGAGACGGCGACGGCGAGCCCGGAGAGGACGACGGCACGGCCGGAGGTGGCGGCGGCGATCTCCACGGTGGCCCGCGGGCCGATCCGGCCACCGCCGCGGGCGCGTTCCTCCCGTTCCCGCTTGAGGTAGAAGAGGGTGTAGTCGACGCCGACGGCGAGGCCGATGAGCAGGATGACGTTGGTGCCGATGCCCGCGTCGGGGAAGACGTGCGAGGCCGCCATCGACAGCCCCACGGCCGCCACGATCGAGGACAGGGCGAGCAGCAGTGGTACGAGGGCCATGGCGAGGGAGCCGAAGACGAGCAGCAGGGTGATCAGGGTGACCGGGAGGGCGATGACCTCGGTCCGCGAGAGGTCGTCGCCGCGCAGCTTCTCGACGCCCTTGCTGATGGAGGGCGAGCCGGTCTCCTCGATCCGCAGCCCGGGGTGGGCCCGCTGCACGGCGGCGGTCCGCGCGAGCAGCGGCCCGACGTGCTTCTTGCCTTCCAGCTCGGGGCCGTTGAGGGTGACGGTGACCCGTAAGGCGGTGTGCCGGACGTCGTACACCGGTTTCGCGACGGAGCGGACCTCGGGGAGCCCGCGCATCAGGGCGGTGACATCGGCGGCGGCCGCGTCGGCGTCACGGGCGTCGAGCCGCCCGCCGCCGTGCCTGGCAGTGATCAGGACGTGTTCCACGGGCCGCTGCTGCAACCCGCCCTCGGCGGCGATCGCCTCACCGCGCCCCGCCTCGCCGGTACGGAAGTCCTCGGTGGTCGCCGCGTTGGTGCCTACGGCCATGCCGACCCCGAGACACAGCACGACGAACACCAGCCACCCGACGATGCCCCGCCAAGGGTGCGCGGCACTCCAGCCGGCCATGCGCACAGTCAGATTCTTCATGCCGACCATGCTCTTGGCGGGGGGTACGCCGCCGACAGCGGCGACCGGTTGAACCTGGGGTCCACCGGGTGGTGGACGGGGGGAGGGCGGACAGTGGCGGCCGGCACGGACCGGCCCAGTGGGAGGCGAGCGGCAACCAGACCGCCGCCGACTGGCCCGCGCGGCAGTTCGGCGACGACGGGTACGGTGAACGCGACTGTCAGGGAGCCGACCTCGTCCGCGTCGGCCGGATCCGGCTCACCCAGGTCGTCACTCCGGACGGCACGGTGTGGCGGTACCCGCCTGGGACGCGACGCCCGCTTGGCACCACATTTCATCTCGGGACGAGCGATTGCACCTAGGTGGCCGATGCCTTCGACCGGCACCTTGCCGGCGAGGGCATCGAAGCCGTCCTATGCTTGACAAGGCATTCAAGCTGATGAGGACCAACTGATGTACACGATGGAGCAGGCGGAGCGGCTGGCGGCGGAGGCTTTGCGCCATAAGTTCGGCGAGTGGAGCGATCAGGTCGCACTGTTCGGCAACGGAGAATTCGCTACAAAAAAGGGCGACTTCTTCTATTTCGGTTTCCAGTCCGTGAAGTACATCGAAACCCGGGACGAGAAGTACTTCAACTACGGCCCCAACTGCATCTCGGTACACCGCGAAACCGGCGAGTGCCGCTTCCTCGACATCCACGAGATCCTGACCTTGAATCCCTTCAAGGCGGACTGAACCAAGTCACTGGCTGGTCATCCACCGCGACCCGCAGCAGAGCCCACCCAGCGATGATGCGCGCCACGCCAGAATGCTTCTGCTGGCCACTCTGATCCCGCCGTCCCCGGGAGGCATCACCACATGAGGCCCCCAGCACCCGTCCCGCCGACACCGACGCGTGGAACGCGTACCTCGCGGAGGGCACGCCAGGCAGGCCCGCAAGCGCGTGGCGGCCGATGTGCTGCGCGGGACCCGTCCGGCCGTGTGCTCCTGGTGAACCCCACCTGCAAACCGGGGGTGGGACCTGCCCGGCGGGATGGCGGAGGCCGACGAGCCGCCGCGGGATACGGCGGTGGTGGACTGGGTGGCCCCGCACGGGTCCCTGGGGTGATCAACACGCGTTCGTCTTCGACGGCGGCACCCTGGACGAGGACCGGGCCGACCGGCTACGTCCACGAGACGGCGAACTGTCCGAAGCAGCCTTCGTCACGGCCACCGAAGCCGCCGGTCGCCTCCAAAACCGCACCGGGCGCCGGTTCGAGCACGCTCTGCAGGCACTGGACACAGGACGGCCGCTGTACCTCCGCGACGGCACAGCCTTCATATGACGATCGCGTCGCCCAGCCCCGACACCAGTGGGTCAGGCCGGCAGGTTCCAGGAGCGGCCGTCGGGTGCTCCGAGCCACACTTGTTGGGTGCCGTCCGGGTCCACGGTCAGGCCGAGGTCGGAGTGTGGGGGTGAGCCCGCGTCCTGCCAGGCAGTGAGAGCGTCTTCCACCTGATCCCAGAGGCGAAGAGGGCCGTGCTGGTGCACGGTCCAGCCGCGTCCGACCGGTTCGGTCCACGCCTGTGACCCGGTGGCGACGTCCACGAGGATCACGCCCGTGCTGGTGGTCATGAGTTCGGCGGACGGTGCGGCGAGCTGAGCGAGGAACTGCCCGGTCCAGTCGTCCAGGAGTGCGGGGTTCACGCGGGTGGCGCGGGTGTGGCCGGGATACTGGCGGAAGGTGGGTCGGGGAGGGCGTTCGTGGGGGCGGGCGAGCATGTAGCCGATCTCGTCGGGGTGGAAGCGGCCTGTGGCGGTGCCGTCGTCCTGGACGGTGAGGCGGACGAGTCCGGAGGCGAGCATCCATCCGCTGATGGTTGTGGTGATGGTTCCGCCGGCGCGCACTTGGTACAGCCAGGCTGGGGGGATGTGGCGGACGGCGCAGGTGGCCACGATGTGGTCGTATTCGGCGTCGTCCTCGTGCCCGGCTAGGCCGTCGCCGGTGATCAGCGTGGGGTGATACCCGGCGGCGTGGATGTGGTCGGCCGCCGCGGCGGCCAGGCCCGGGTCGTACTCGATGGAGTACACGTTGTTGTCGCCGAGGCGGCTGCACAGGATGGCGGTGGAATAGCCCGTACCGGTGCCGATCTCCAGCACCTTGTGACCCTCGCTGATCCCGGCGACGTCGAGCATGCGCACGATCAGGGAGGGCAGCGTGCTGGACGAGGTGGGGCGGCCGGTGACGGGTCCGGTGGCGTCGACCGCGGTGGTGCCGTCGACCTGGGTGACCCAGGTGGTGTCCTGGTAAACGAGCCCCAGCCACTTTCCGGGATCGGTCCGGTCACGGTGCACGGGGGTCCACTGGCGGCCGTCGAACTGGAACAGGCCGTTGCCCAGGAAGAGTTCGCGGGGCACCGTTTCGAGGGCTGTGCGCCATGCCGGGTCGTCCACGGGGACGGCGGCGGCGAGTTGGCGGCGCAGCTCGGCGGGGTCGGTCATGCGAGGGCTCCATGCTGTAGGCAGTCGGCGATGGCGTGCTTGATGGGAGCAGTGATGTGGCCTGGGAACCAGGCCCATTGACCGTTGGGGTTGCACTCATACCAGTGCCAGACGCCCTCACGGTCCAGACCGAAGTCGAAGGCGCCGAAGGTCAGTCCGAAAGCATCGAGGTAGGTGCGCACGCCTTTGACGATGGCCGGAGGGACGGGCACGGGGGTGTAGGTGAGCCGGTCGTAATGGCGGCGCCAGTCCACGCCAGGTGAGCCGTCGATGCGGACGGCAGTGAGGTGGTCGCCGACGGCGGTAAGGCGGATGTCTGCGGACTTGCTGACGCGCTGCTGGAACAGGTGCGCGGTGTGACGTAGACGGTCGTCGATCTGTTCTGGGATGACGTCCTCGATCCACACGGTGAGCGCGCGGCCGGTGCCGTCGATGTACTCGGTTTCCCTGAGCGGCTTGTAGATGACCGGCCCGTGTTCAGCGGCGAAGGCGCGGGCGCGGTCGGGGACGTTGGTGATGAGCGTGGGTGGCACGGTAAAACCGCAGGCGGCAGCCGTGGCCAGTTGCGCCGGCTTGTACTCGGCATCCCTGTTGCGCCATGGGTGGTTAAGGTAGTGCGCGCCGGGGAGAGTGGCGAGGATACCGCCGAGCCCGTAACGGGCTTCTCCGACGGCCCATCGGCCGGTCTGCGCGTCCATGGCAAGGTCGGCGGTGTAGGGGGTGGGCCGCCGCCAGTACACCGAGCGGACGTTCCCGAGGTCGACGCTCCGGGACGCGGTGGCGAGAGTGCCACCGGTCCCGGTGCTGTCGAAGGTTCCGAACAGGGTCACCTCGCGGGGGAAGTCGCCGGGGTCCAGGCGGACTACTGGCACGCGACGCCGGTTCAGTTCAGTGATCACTTCATCAGCCGTCGCGTCGTCCAGGCGCGTGACAACGAGGACGGGCGGCCCACCCACAGCCATCAGTCGGTGTCCCCGTTCTGGTCGCTCCCCTGGTCCGGAGTGCCGTCCAGGCTGGTCTTCGTGCTCGTCTCCTGCGACGTCTCCGACCGCTTGTGCTTGGCCTCCGCCGTCAGCGGTGCGCCGTCGCGGCCGACCCACGCGGGGATCTGCGTGTGCGGGTCGAGGACAGGCCGGGCGGCGGGGAGGACGGCCGCAGCCGGGTAGGGCCGCATGCGTCCGAGTCCCCAGGGCTTGACCTGAACCAGTGGCGTCAAGGGCTGTTGCATGAGTCTCCTCGTCTCTCAGGTGATCCGACAGTGGCAGCCGCCGCCCGGAGCTTCCGGACGGCGAGAGGGGCTCGGCCGGGGCAGTGGATGTGAACGAGCGTTGTGCCCCGGCTGGGGCAGTAGTTGGGCCATCCGCCCCAGAAGACAGGGCGGGCGGCCGTTGCGGTCCCCCTCGCGTTTGAGGGACCGCTGCGCACACCGGCAGGGACGGCTATGGGGGGCGGTCCGGTGTGGCGAGAGTCGCCACGTGCGGCTCCTTGTCGGGAACGGAGTAGGTATTCGGGGCAGAATCCGTGTGGACTTCGTCGAAGACCATGGACACCACCAGCCCGAGCCCAACGGCGACGGCTCCCAGGAGCCCTGTGCCGGCGGTTACCCCGTCGGCTTGCAGCATGCGGTGGCGGCCGGTCATTGGTCGCCGACCCTGATCGCGATCTCGGCCCAGACGCGCTTACCCCAGGGAAGGAGATCGGTTCCCCAGCGGTCGGAGAGGGCGTCGACCAGGAGGAGACCACGGCCGCCGATGGCGTCTGGTCCAACGATGTTCAGCTCGGGCATGCGGCGGGACTTGTCGACCACGGCGACGCGGAGCCGGTCGGAGCGCGGCTGCTCGGCGATCACCCGGACGCTGTGAGAGCGACCGTGGCGGACTGCGTTGGTGACGATTTCGGAGATCAGGAGCGTGCCGGTCTCTACGGCGTCCTGGTCCATGCCCCACTCCGCGCATGCCTCGCGGACTACCTGACGCGCCACCGGAACACTGGCGGCCTCGCTCGCGAGGGTGGCGCTCTGGCGCGGGTATTGCCCTGGAATCACTCGCTCGTTGGTCATGGTCGTCGTCACGCCTTGGTCTGGGCGGCTGGGGGGAGGCCCCGCCCGCGTGCCTCGGGGGAGAAGCCTGCGGGCGGGACGGCGCCGAGGCGCGTTCACGGGTGCGCCTCCCGGCGGCTGACAGTCAACGCGTGGAGAAGGGGATGGGGAGACTCCAGAGGGTGACTCCAACGCGAAGTCAGGTCAGCGGGGTTGGCCTTAGCATCGGTTCCATTCGCTACCCGGGGGGAGTTGCAGATGGACCGTCTGTCACCGAATCCGCGTGAGGTCGTCGCCGGTCTGCTCGGGGATGGACGCCTGCTCCATGCGTGCGCCGAGCGGGACATGGGGGCGGTGTTCCGGATGCTCAATGCGCGCGGTGTCAGTACGCGGCGCATCGCTGCCGCCGTCGACATTACGCAGGGGCGGCTGTACGACTACATGAACGGCAAGAGCCGGGTGGAGAAGCTGACCCTGTTCGAGCAGATCGCCGACGCCTTCCACATCCCCGGCCATCTGCTGGGGCTGGCTCGACGCTCGTGGGAGCCCGCGCCAACGACCGCCGAGCACGAGCGCACGGACCGGCCGCCGCCGGACGGTGACGACCTGGTGGCGATGGATCATTTCCGCAGCGCTGACCGGCAGACCGGCGGCGGCAGGTTGTACGGGGCTGTCGTTCGGCACCTGTCGGACCGGGTGGCGCCCCGGCTGGTCGATATCGGCAGCGGTCCGCAGGTGTTCGCCGCCGCAGCCGCGCTGACCGAGATGGCGGGCTGGATGGCTCACGACTCCGGTCATGATGACCGCGCGGCCCAGCACTTCGCCTGCGCTCTCCCTCTGGCCCGCACCTCTGGTGACTTCCCGTTGGCCGCGCACATCGCTGCGAGCAGCAGCCACCTTGCCCTTGAGACCGGGGATGTGGCCGCGGCTGTCGGCTGGGCGCGGACCGGGCTCGAACTGGCCGCGCAGGGGCCTCGGATTCCCGCGCTGACGGCGCGGCTGCACACCATGCAGGCCCGTGCACTGGCGGTCGCGTCTCAGCGCACCCCGGCCACCCACGCGCTGGAGGCCGCGCACCGCGACCTGGAGGCTTCGCCCGCTGCTGATCACCCGTGGCTGAGCCCGTTCGACGCCGCCGCGCTGGCCAGCGAGTCAGCTCTGATCCTGCGTGACCTGGAGCTGTACGACGATGCCCTGTCGTACGCCGAACAAGCTGTTGCGCTGCGCGAGGCGGGGCGGGCGCGGTCCCTGGCTCTCAGCCGGATCAGCCTGGTGGACGTCCACGTGCGCCGGGGTGACCTGGACTCCGCGGTGAGCGTCGGCCACGACCTGCTCAGTACGAGCCCGACTCTCGGTTCGGTCCGAGTGGTGCAGCAGCTTGACGGGCTACGCCGGCTGCTGGAGCCGCACCGGGGGTACCTGCCGGTCCGGGAGTACCTGGCGCGGTTCGATGATGCACGCCACGCCAGAATGCTCCTGCTGGCCGATCTGATCCCGCCGTCCCCGGGAGGCACCACCGCATGAAGCCCACAGCACCCGATCCCGCCGACACCGACGCGTGGAACGCGTATCTCGCGGAGGGCAACGCCAAGCAGGCCCGCAAGCGCGTGGCGGCCGATGTGCTGCTACGGGACCCGTACGGCCGTGTGCTCCTGGTGAACCCCACGTACAAACCGGGATGGGATCTCCCCGGCGGGATGGCGGAGGCCAACGAGCCGCCGGAGGACACGGCACGCCGTGAGCTGATGGAGGAACTCGGCGTACGCCTCACGCTGCTCGGGCTGCTGGTGGTGGACTGGGTGGCCCCGCACGGTCCCTGGGATGATCAGCTCGCGTTCATCTTCGACGGCGGCACCCTGGACCAGGACCAGGCCGACCGGCTACGGCCACGAGACGACGAGCTGTCCGAAGCCGCCTTCGTCACGGCCGCCGAAGCCGCCGGCCGCCTCCGGGACCGCACCCGGCGCCGGTTCGAGCACGCCCTGAAGGCACTGGACGCGAAACACCCGCTGTACCTCCGCGACGGCGCACCCCTCATGTGATCAACAGTGCCGCACCCGTCGTGCGCACAGTGGATCGATCGGAGCCGTCACTGCGCTGGGAGCACCGGATCACCTGACCCACTACGCTCCGGACATGGACGACGAGCCGCTCGCCGAGTGGGCTGAGCGCCGGGATGCGAGGATCGGGCAGCTTCGCGCCGTACCCCTCGTGACCGGCGACGGCCCGCAGGCATCGCATCTGAACCCCGAGGCGCCCCGCGCGATCCAGCGGTGGAACGGCCATATGTGGGAGCCGCACGGCTTCGCGGTGAACCTCGCGGAAGCAAGGCGCATGCTGTTTCCCCACTCCGAGGTTGCCCCCGCCCCTGAGGCAACACCCAAGCTCGGCCCAGGGACCGGCAGACACCGGAAGCCGCCGCCCTGATACCTCTGCTGGAGTGCCGGCCCACGCCAAGCCCCCCCGGCGTGGCTACCTTCATGGCTACCTTCGTAGCGGCGAGGTTCGGTCTGAACCGGTACGGAACGGGGTGAGGCGACGCCCGCGATTCCACGAGAGAAGGCCCCTGGCCTTCGATACCGCAGGTCAGAGCCCTGAGCGGCAGACGAGTCGGGCTGTACGCCGGGTTCTGTTCCCCGGTTGCCTCGCGGCGGCCGGGGCGACGGCCATCCATCTAGGGCCGGCGTTGCCGTCGGCCTCGTGCGGTCTACCCGCGGACTCGGGCGGGCAGCCCTCGATCGTCCGCGCAGGGACACCGAGGTGCCCCCTCTTGACCTTGCTCCGGGTGGGGTTTACCTAGCTGCCCAGGTCACCCTGGGCACTGGTGGTCTCTTACACCACCGTTTCACCCTTACCAGGGACCGGAGTCCCTGGCGGTTTGCTTTCTGTGGCACTGTCCCGCGGGTCACCCCGGGTGGCCGTTAGCCACCACCCTGCCCTGTGGAGCCCGGACGTTCCTCGGGAAGCCCCCTAAGGGACTCCACGCGGCCGTCCGCCCGGCTCGTCTGCCGTAAGGACCATGGTACCGGGCGGCCGGCTCGGCCCGGACCGCGCCCACTACGGCAGCGGACGCTGTTCGTCGTACGGTCGCGGCCAACGGACCTCCGGGGCCGCCCGCTCCAACGTCGCGAACGCCGCCTCCAGCCGCTCCCTGTGGTCCCGGGCCACCTCCTCCACCGGATCTCCCGCGAGCAGTCGGCGTACGGAGGTGACGAACACCGTCCGGTACGCGGCCGTGGTCAGCGCCGCCCACAGTTCCGGGTCCGCCATGCCCGCCTCGTCGAACGCCTCGGTCAGCGCCTCCTCGACTTCCTCCACGCCCTCCCGGGCCCGGGCGCGCAGAGCGGGCGAGTCGGCGACGATCCGCCAGAAGTCGGCGAAGGTGTCCCCGACCCCGCCCAGCGGATGCCGCTCTTCGAGGAGCCGGAGCGCGAGGCGGCGCAGGGCGGTGAGCGGGTGCTCGTCGGGTGCGCGATCCCGTACGGCCGCCGCGAAGAGGGCCGCCGCCTCCGGGATGCGGTCCAGGAAGAGATCCTCCTTGCGCGGGAAGTAGTTGAAGACCGTCATCGGGGAGACGCCCGCCGCGCGGGCGATCTCCGCGACCGTCACCGCGTCGAAGCCGCGCTCCCCGATCAGACCCGTCGCGATGTCCGAGATGCGCTGCCGGGTCTCCCGCTTCTTCCGCTCCCGCAAGGAGAGGTCCCGATCGTGCCTGGAGTCCATGGGGAAACTCTATCCCAGAAATCTATAGTCACTCGAAACTTTTAGTGACTACAGTTACCCGTCATGACGACGAGCGAGTACGACTACGACGTGGTGGTGGCCGGTGCCGGCCCCGTGGGCCTCTTCCTCGCCTGTGAGCTGCGGCTGGGCGGCGCGCGGGTGCTGGTCCTGGAGCGGCGGACCGAGGTGGACGAGACGGTCAAGGCGGGCTCCGTCAACATCGCGACCGCCATCGCCCTGTACCGCCGGGGCCTGCTGCCCGAGCTGGCGGCGGCCGGGGAGGCGTCCCTGGCCCGGCTGCGCGACTTCCGCGGGAACGGCCGCCCCCAGCCGAAGTTCGCCAGGCGCTTCGCCGGGCACTTCGCGGGGATCATGCTCGACCCGGACCTGTTCGACGGCTCCGATGCCGCATGGACGGACGCGGGTCCCGCCGCCGGTGTCGGGCTCGCCGTGCCCCAGGCCGAACTGGAGCGGATCCTCGGCCGGTGGGCCGGACGGCTGGGCGTCGAGATACGCCGGGGCGTCGAGCTGACCGGCTTCGACACCGACGCCGACGGGGTGACCATGCACCTCGACACCGACTCCGACACCGACACCGACACCGACTCCGACTCCGACACCGGCACCGACACCGACACCAACGGGGTCAGCATGCGCACCGATAGCCCGCGCACCGGCCCGCGAACTCTTCGGGCCGGACGCCTCGTCGGGTGCGACGGCGGGCGCAGTACCGTCCGCAAGCTGGCCGGGTTCGACTTCCCGGGCACGGCACCGGAGATCACCGGCTACCAGGCGGTCGTACGGCTGTCCGGGGCCGAGCGGCTGGGCACCGGCTGGCAGACCACCGACACGGGGACGTACGTCCACGGGCCGTTCCCGGGGCGCGTGCTCACCGTGGAGTTCGACGGTCCGCCGGCCGACCGGTCCGCGCCGGTCACCGCCGGGGAACTGGAGGCGAGCCTGCGCCGGGTCTCGGGCGTGCCCGAGGTGAGCGTCACGGAGGTGCTCACAGCGACCCGGTTCACGGACAACGCCCGCCAGGCGACCGACTACCGCAAGGGCCGGGTGCTGCTCGCGGGCGACGCGGCGCACGTGCACGCGCCGTTCGGCGGGCAGGGTCTCAACCTCGGCATCGGGGACGCGCTGAACCTGGGCTGGAAACTGGCCGCCGTCGCACGCGGCCGGGCCCCCGAGTCGCTGCTAGACACCTACACCGCCGAACGGCACCCCGTGGGCGCCCGGGTGCTGGACTGGACCCGGGCCCAGGTCGCGCTGATGCGCCCCGACCGGCATGCCCGCGCGCTGCGCCGGGTGGTCACCGACCTGGCGCTGACCTCCGCCGGCGCGACCTACCTGGCCACGCGGATCTCCGGCGTCCGGCAGCGCTACGACCTGCCCGGCGACCACCCGCTGACCGGCGTCTGCGCGCCCGACCTGCGGCTTGCCGACGGCACCCGGCTCGGCGAGCGGCTGCGCACCGGCCGCGCCCTGCTCCTGGACCCGGCCGACGACGCCGGGCTGCGCACCCGGGCCGGGGGCTACGGCGACCGGCTGGACGTGGTCACGGCCGCCTGCCCGGACCGGCCCGGCTTGCGGGGGCTGTTCGTACGGCCGGACGGGTTCGTGGCGTGGGCCTCCGACACCGCGGGCGGCGCGGGGCTGCCCGAGGTCCTGGAACGCTGGCTCGGCACACCCCGGGCAGCCGCCGCATGACCGACGTCAACACCACCACACCGACCCGGCGCCCCCGGCCCACCCCTTGACCCCGCCGTGACGTCAACGTCTGTACTGATCCCATGCGGATCGGAGAACTCGCCGCCGCCGTCGGCGTCACGACGCGCACCGTGCGGCACTACCACCACCTGGGCCTGCTGCCCGAGCCGGCGCGGCGGGCCAACGGCTACCGGCACTACGCGCTGCGGCACGCCGTCGTGCTCGCCCGGATCCGACGGCTGACCGAGCTGGGCCTGGGCCTGACCGAGGTCCGGGACGTGCTCGCCGACGACGCGGGCAAGGACCTCACCGAGGTGCTGACCGAGCTCGACGAGGACCTGGCCCGGCAGGAGGCGGCGGTCCGGGAGCGCCGACGGCGGCTGCGGGCGCTGCTGGACGCCGGGGAGCCGCCCGCCGACGGACCCGTCTCACCCGAACTGGCCGTCCTGCTCGACATGTTGCCCGCCGATGACTCCCCCACGGCCGCCAAGGACCGGGAGATCCTGGCCCTGGTCGACACGGGGGCGTCGGCGGAGGACCGGGAGCGGCTGTCGGCCGCGTTGCGCGGCGCCCTGGACGACCCGGACGCGGTGGCCCGTACCCGCGAGGCGTACGCGCTGCTCGACGCGCTGGCCGACGTGGACCCGGGTGATCCGCGCGTGGAGCGGACCGCGCGCACGCTCGCCGCGTGCGTACCGGACGGACTGCCCACGGAGGGCCAACCCGACCTGGACAACGCGGTGTTGCGGGCCGTGTACGCCGACTTCGCACCTGCCCAGGCGGCGGCGGTGCGCCGTATGCTGGAGATCATTCTGGGGGTGGAGAGATGACGCCGATGTACCTGATGGCCCGGCACGAGATGCGGCTCTTCGTCAGCCTGGCGCTGTGGCTGGCCCGGCGCACCCAGGGCACCGCCGACGGGCGGGCGTTCGGGTACGCGCGCGGGCAGGGCTCGACGCTGCTGGGGCTGGCCTTCGTCTGTGTCGTCGAGACGGTCGGCGTGTCCTTCATGCTGCGGGACATGCCGCTCGCGCACGACGTGCTGCTGGCGGTGGACGTGTACACCGTGCTGTTCGTGATCGGCCTGCACGCGGCCGGCGTGGTCCGGCCGCACGTGCTGTCCGGCGACGCGCTGCGGGTGCGCCACGGCGCCCATGTCGACCTGCGGATTCCGCTGGCCTCGATCGCCGCCGTACGCCGGGAGACCCGCACCACGCACAAGCCGGAGCCGGACGCCCTGGACCTGATCGTCGGCTCGCAGACCACGGTGACCCTGGAGCTCGCCGAGCCCGTCGTGCACACGTCCCTGCTGGGCCGGCGCAGGCCGGTGCGCGTGGTCCGGCTGTACGCCGACGACGCGGGTGCCCTGGTCCAGGCCCTGGCCGCGCGCTGAACCCCGCGGTCGAGGCCGCGGGCGGGACCGCCGTACCCTGGCGCGGAGGTCTACGTAAGGAGTACGTGTTGCTGGTCCTGCTGCCGCCCTCCGAAGGCAAGGCGAACTCGGGCGACGGCGCCCCGCTGGAGCTGGACTCGCTGTCCCTGCCGGGGCTGACCGCCGCGCGGGAGGCCGTGCTCGGCGAGCTGGTCGAACTGTGCTCCGGCGACCCGGAGAAGGCCCGCGAGGTGCTGGGGCTCAGCGAGGGGCTGCGCGGCGAGGTGGCGAAGAACGCCGGGCTGCGCACGGCCGGCGCCCGCCCCGCCGGCGAGATCTACACCGGTGTCCTCTACGACGCCCTCGGCCTGGCCACGCTGGACGCGGACGCCCGGCGGCGCGCCGCCGACTCGCTGCTGGTGTTCTCCGGGCTGTGGGGCGCGGTGCGGGTGACGGACCGGATTCCCTCCTACCGCTGCTCGATGGGCGTGAAGCTGCCGGGCCTCGGCGCGCTGGCCGGGCACTGGCGGACGCCGATGGCCGAGGTGCTGCCGGCCACGGCCGGCGAGGGCCTAGTGCTGGACCTGCGCTCCTCGGCCTACGCCACCGCCTGGAAGCCGAAGGGCGAGGTGGCCGGGCGCACGGCGACGGTACGGGTGCTGCACGCGCCCACCCGGAAGGTCGTCAGCCACTTCAACAAGGCGACGAAGGGCCGGATCGTGCGCGCCCTGCTGACGTCCGGGGCCACTCCGGAGAACCCGGCCGAGCTGGTGGAGGCGCTGCGGGAGCTGGGCTACGCAGTGGAGGCGGAGGCCCCCGGCAAGGCGGGCAAGGCGTGGGCGCTGGACGTGCTGGTGGACGAGATCCACTGACCGGCACGCCGGCCGCACCGGCGCGCGTTGCAATATGCGCAACGCTCGTTGCGAGTAGTGCGGCTGATGGGCACGATGAGGGCATGACCTCGCCGCTGCCCCGCTCCGCCGACCCCTCCGGCCCGGATGCCGACCCCTGCGTCCTTGACCTCGCGCCCGTCCTGCCCGTGGTGGTGCTCGCCGACGCCGCCGAGGCCGTACCGCTGGCCCGGGCGCTGGTGGCCGGCGGGCTGCCCGCGATCGAGGTGACCCTGCGGACCCCGGCGGCGCTGGACGCGATCCGCGCCATCGCCCGCGAGGTGCCCGAGGCGGTGGTCGGCGCGGGCACGGTGGTGACCCCGGAGCAGGTGGACGCGGTGACGGCGGCCGGGGCGCGGTTCCTGGTCAGCCCCGGCTGGACGGAGTCGCTGCTGACGGCGATGCGCACGTCCGGGGTGCCGTACCTGCCCGGGGTGTCGACCGCCTCGGAGGTGGTCGCGCTGCTGGAGCGCGGGGTGCGGAAGATGAAGTTCTTCCCGGCGCAGGCGGCGGGCGGTACGGCCTATCTGCGCTCGCTGGCCGGGCCGTTGCCGCAGGCCCGGTTCTGCCCGACCGGCGGCATCGGGCCGGCGACCGCGCCGGAGTACCTGTCCCTGCCCAACGTCGGCTGCGTCGGCGGCAGTTGGATGGTCCCGGCGGAGGCGGTGGCCGCCCGCGACTGGGACCGGATCGAGGAGCTGGCGCGGGCGGCGGCCGGGCTCAGGAGCGCAGGTGGGACGTGTCGTTGAAGAGCCGCACGCTCGCGTTGCCGTCCGCGTAGTACGCCACCGCCGACAGCGAGGCCGCCGACAGCTCCATCCGGAACAGCGACTCGGGCGGGGCGCCGAGGGCGAGGCGGATCAGCGTCTTGATCGGGGTGACGTGGGTGACCAGCAGGACCGTGCGGCCCCGGTACGCCGCGACCAGTTTCTCCCGGGTGGCGGCCAGCCGTACGGCGGTCTCGGCGAAGCTCTCGCCACCGCCGGTGGGGTGCGCCTCCGGGTCGGCGAGCCAGGCGTTCAGGTCGTCCGGGTAGCGCTCGCGCACCTCGCCGAAGGTCAGGCCCTCCCAGGCGCCGAAGTCCGTCTCGCGCAGGCCGTCCTCGATCGTGACGTCCAGGTCCAGCCGGGCGGCGACGATGCCGGCGGTCTCGCGGGTACGGGCCAGGGGAGAGGCCACGATCGCCTGGATGGTGCCGCGCCTGGCCAGGGCGTCGGCGACGCGGTACGCCTGCTCGCGGCCGGCGGCGGAGAGGGCGGGGTCGCTGCCCCCGCTGCCGGAGAAGCGTTTCTGGGGGGTCAGCGGGGTCTCGCCGTGCCGCAGCAGCACGAGGGTGGCCGGGGCACCGAGATCGGGAGCGGCGCTCCAGCCGGGCGCCGAGGGATGCGCCTGACCTCCGGTCACCGGCCGCTGCCCACCGGCGGCCGCCGGGCGCTGCCCGCTGCCGGCCACCGCTGCGGCCGGGGCGGCCCCCGCCCCGGCGGCACGACTACCCGCAGCGGATTCGGACGCCGCGTCAGCCGCCCGGCCGACTGCGTCCGCGGAAGACGGCGACCCCCCGGCGGAGGACGACGACTCCCCGGCGGATGCCGTCCCGGCCGCACGGTCAGCCCCGGCGGCGGCCGGCGTCGGCTCGGCGGGCGGCGTCCCGGCCGTCGGCTTCGCGGTCGCCGCCTCGGCCGTGCGGCTGGCCGCGGCTGATTCGGACGCCACCCCGGCCGCCCCGCGGCCCGCCCCTGCCGAGGACCGCGGTTCACCGGCGGTTGCCGCCTCGGCCGTGCGGTCAGCCCCTGCTTCGGCGGCGGTCAGCGCCGCCTCGGCCGTCGTCGGCTCGGTCGGCGTCGGCTCGGTCGGCGTCGCCAGGTCGGCGCGGGAGCGGGACGGGGTCCACTGTTCGCCCTTCGCGCCCGCGTCCATCGCCTCGTTGGCCAGGCGGTCCGCCTGTTTGTTCCGCTCGCGCGGGATCCACTCGTACGTGACCTGGTCCGGCGGGAACACCGAGCGTGCCTCCATGGCCAGGGGCTTCATGTCGGGGTGCTTGATCTTCCAGCGGCCCGACATCTGCTCCACGACGAGCTTGGAGTCCATGCGGACGCGGACCCGCGCGCCGGGGTCGAGGGCGTGCGCGGCGCGCAGGCCGGCCAGAAGGCCGCGGTACTCGGCGACGTTGTTCGTGGCGGTGCCGAGGTACTCCGCCGCCTCGGCCAGCGTCTGCCCCGTCACCGCGTCGCGCACCACGGCCCCGTAGCCCGCGGGCCCGGGGTTGCCCCGTGACCCGCCGTCGGCCTCGACGATGAACTCCCGCACGCCCGCGCCCCCGGGTTCCTCAGATGCCCGACTCGGCCGTACGCACCAGGATGCGCCCGCAGTTCTCGCAGCGGACCACCTTGTCCCGGGCCGCCGAGCGGATCTCGTTCAGCTCGGTGATGGCCAGCTCCTGCCGGCAGCCCTGGCAGGTCCGGGCGTACAGCTTGGCCGCGCCGATGCCGCCCTGCTGGGCGCGCAGCTTGTCGTACAGCTTCATCAGGTCCTCGGGCACGGACGCGGCGACGACCTCGCGCTCCTTCGTCACCGAGGCGACCTCGCCGTCGATCTCCTCGAACGCCGCGTCCCGGCGCCCGGTGGCGTCGTCGATCTTCGCCTGCACGGAGGCGACCCGCTCGGTCAGCTCGTTCACCCGCTCCTGCGCGGCCTCGCGGCGCTCCATGACCTCCAGGACCACGTCCTCCAGGTCGCCCTGCCGCTTGGCGAGGGAGGCGATCTCGTGCTGGAGGTTGGACAGGTCCTTCGGCGAGGTGACCGCGCCGGAGTCCAGCCGCTGCTGGTCGCGGACGGCGCGCTGGCGCACCTGGTCGACGTCCTGCTCGGCCTTGGTCTGCTCGCGGGCGCAGTCGCTCTCCTCGGTCTGCGCGGCCACGAGCAGGTCGCGCAGCTGCGTGAGGTCCTTCGTCAGCGAGTCGATCTCGGCGTGCTCGGGCAGCGACTTCCGCTTGTGCGCGAGCTGCTGGAGGCGGACGTCGAGGGCCTGGACGTCGAGGAGTCGGATCTGGTCGGCGGGCGCGGCGTTCAGTTGGGGGCTCCCGTGGGCTAGAGGGTTGTGGTGGACGCCGCGTGGGCGGTCCAGGGGTCGGTGACCGTCTTGGAGACGTGGACCCGCAGGTCCCAGCCGTTGCGGTCGGAGATCTCGTCGAGCTGGCTCGCGGCCAGCTCGCACCAGGGCCACTCGGTGGCCCAGTGCGCCGCGTCGAGCAGCGCGAGGGGGCTCGTGGCCACCGCCTCGGAGGCCGGGTGGTGGCGCAGGTCCGCGGTCAGGAAGGCGTCGACGCCGGCCGCGCGGACCTGGTCGAAGAGGCTGTCGCCGGAGCCGCCGCTGACGGCGACCGTGCGGACGACGGCCTCGGGGTCCCCGGCCACCCGGATGCCCTGCGCGGTGGCGGGCAGCCGCTCGGCGGCGCGGACGGCCAGTTCGCGGACGGTGAGCGGGTGGTCCAGCTCGCAGACCCGGCCGAGACCCCGGCGCCCGTGCGGGTCGGTGGGGTCGGGCACGAGGGGCCGTACGACCCGCAGGTCCAGGGCGCCGGCGAGGGCGTCGGAGACACCCGGGTCGGCGGTGTCCGCGTTGGTGTGGGCGACGTGCAGCGCGATGTCGTTCTTGATCAGCGTGTGCACGACCCGGCCCTTGAAGTGGCCGGCCGCGACCGTGGTCGTGCCCCGCAGATACAGCGGGTGGTGGGTGACCAGCAGGTCGGCGCCGAGCTGCACCGCCTCGTCGACGATCTGCTGGACGGGGTCGACGGCGAACAGCACCCGGGTGACCTCCTGGCCGGGGTCGCCCGCCACCGTGCCGACCGCGTCCCAGGACTCGGCCCGCTCGGCGGGCCACAGGTTCTCCAGCGCGGCGATGACTTCAGACAGACGGGGCACGGGCCAAGGCTACCTGGCTGTTCGACGGGGGTGTACCGCATGCGTCCGGTCTGGCCCGGCTCGGCACACCCGTCCCGGTTTCCTCGGGTGAATCGCTTCTGCGCCACCCGTATGTGTGAAGCGGGCCTCGGCGCCCGCGCGCGCCGGAGCGCGCCGAAACTAGCGTCGTCGCCGGAGGTGACCGAACGATGACGGCCTGTGCTATCGAACCCCCGTCCACGAGCGGGACGGACGGCGTGCCGGAGGCGGGGTGCGTGATCACGGCGGACGGCGCGTACGCGGCCCGGCTCGCGCCCGCCGGTGACTGCTGGTTCCCAGAGCGCTGGACCCTGGACGGCCCGGAGCCCTACGCGGTGCCGCTGCCCGGCACGCAGCCCGAGGAACCGGGCACCGGGGTGCAGCCGATGGGCGACGGCCGGGTGCTGGTCCACCGGCCGTCGGCTTCGCGGCACCTGTTCTCGTTGCTGTACCCGGCCGGGACCGGCACCGGTGAGCTGCCGCTGGGCTCGGTGGAGTGCCCCGAGCCCGGCACCCGGCTGGTCCTGCTGCCGCCCGCCCCGGGAGGCGGCCGGGCGTACGCCCTCGCCGCCGGTCCGCGATCCGGCGTGGTCTGGCTGGTGGCGGGCGGGGCGGCCGGCCCCGAGCGGCTGGCCGAGGTGCCGGGGCGCTGCGCGGGCGGGGTCTGGCTGGACGGCACCGGGCGGCTGCTGGCGCTCGACCGGGAGCTGGGCGGGCGCACCAAGACGGTCGTGCTGGACCTGGAGCGGGGCGTGGTCTCGCCGCTGCTCCAGATCACGGACGACAGCGACGACCGGCTGCTGCTCGCCGACCCCGACAGCGGGCTGCTGCTGATCTCCTCCGACGCGCCCTCCCCCGGGCAGGAACGATTGGGCTGGGGCGTGCTGGGCAGCAGCCTGCCGGTGCGGTTCCCGGAGTGCCTGCGGCTGCCGGACTGCGCGGTGACGCCGTTCGCGATCCAGCCCGGGCAGGTGCTGACGCCGGAGAACTGCGCGGTGGCCTTGCGCGTCGACGGGGCGTTCGGCACGTGGGTGGGCACCTGGCGCCCCGCCGAACGCCGGGTCCGGCACCTCCCGGCCCCCGAGGGCTGGCTGGCCGGGGCCGGGGTGTGGACTCCTAAGGGGGTCCTACGACTCCCGTACGCGACCCGGACCACACCGTGCGGCGTGACCGACCTGCCGGCCGCCCCGCCCGGAACCCAACCCGCCACTCCGCCCGGAACCCAACCCGCCGCTCCGCCCGGAACCCAACCCCCCACCCCGCCCGGAAACCAACCCCCCACCCCGCTGGAAACGCCGGCCCCCGCGCCCGCGGCGACCCGGGCCGTCAGGCCGGTGCCGGTGCGGCCCGTGCCCTTGCAACAGGCCCCTCTGGGGCGTCTTGTAACGAACTAGTGCCGGTTGGCGTGTGCGCCTGGATTCGGCCCGTGGTGCGCCGGTTACACTCCCCGGCTGTACCGAAGATGATGTTGACGGGGTGAATACGTCCGATGAGCGACACCAGCACGACCGAACAGCTGTCTGCCGGCTCTTCCGAGACCGCGGGCCACGGCCGGCACCGAGGCCCGGTCGCCGTCCAGGAGAGGGAGACCGCTCCGCACGGCCGGCACCGCAAGCCGGTCCAGGAAACGGCCGAGGCGGCAGCCTGACGGCAGTGAAGAGGCGGGGGGCGTCCGACACCGGGCGCCCCCCTTTTTTCCTTCTCCCCTTGTCTCCTCTTCTCTTCTCTCCTCTTCTCTGCTCTTCTCTGCTCTGCTCTTCACCCGCGCTTGAGCGACAGCACCTCCGCCGCCGCGAACGTCTCCCCCGCCGGCCGCCCGGCGAAGTACGGAGTGAGCAGCGCGTCGAGTTCGTCGTAGGTGAACGTCTCCCGCTCGCTGTCGTACTTCGCCCGCACCCGGGGCCGGTCCAGCACGGCCACCATGCCGCCGTGGACGACGAACAGCCGGCCGTTGACCCCGGCGGCGGCCGGTGAGGCCAGATAGCCGACGAGCGGGGCGACGTGCTCGGGGGCGAGCGGGTCCAGCCCCTCCGCCGGCGGTCCGAAGCCCGCGAAGACGTCCTCGGTCATCCGGGTCCGGGCGCGCGGGCAGATGACGTTGGCCGTGACGCCGTACTTGGCGAGGGCGAGGGCCGTGGAGGTGGTCAGGCCGACGATCCCGCCCTTGGCCGCCGCGTAGTTGGGCTGGCCGGCGGATCCGGCGACGAACGCCTCCGAGGAGGTGTTCACGATCCGCCCGTACACCGGCTCCCCCGCCGCCTTGGACCGCTGCCGCCAGTGCGCGGCGGCGAACCGGGTGGTGTTGAAGTGCCCTTTCAGATGGACGCGGATCACCGCGTCCCACTCCTCCTCCGACATGGAGAAGACCATGCGGTCGCGCAGGATGCCGGCGTTGTTGACGAGGATGTCCAGCTTCCCGAACGCATCGGCCGCCAGCTCGACCAGTTCCCCGGCCTGCCGGAAGTCGGCGACGTCCCCGGTGTGCGCGACGGCCGTGCCGCCGGCCGCCCGGATCTCCGCCGCGACCTGTTCGGCGGGCCCCGCGGACGCGGCACCGGAGCCGTCCCGGCCGGGCTGCCCGTAGTCGTTGACGACGACGGCCGCGCCGAGCCGGGCGAGTTCCAGCGCCTCGGCCCGGCCGAGCCCGCGCCCGGCGCCGGTGACGATCGCGGAACGTCCCTCTAGTGGCAGTGTCATGGCCCGGCTTCCTCAGATCTCGATGCAGGTGCGCAGGGCGGTGCCGGTGCGCATCTGGTCCAGCGCCTCGTTGATCCCGGTGAGCGGCACCCGGTGGGTGATCAGGCCGGCCAGGTCGACGCGGCCGGCCCGCCACAGGGCGATCGCGCGCTCGTAGGAGCGCAGCACGTCCCCGCCGCCGTACAGGGACGGCAGGATGCGCTTCTCGTCGAAGAACAGCTCGAACATGTTCAGCCGGAGGTGGTCGTCCAGGGCGCCGGCGCCGACCACGACGAGGGTGCCGCCGCGCCGGGTGGTCTCGTAGGCGGTGCGGGCGGTGGCGGACTTCCCGACGACCTCGAAGACGTAGTCGAAGCCCTCGCCGCCGGTGATCCGCTGCTTGGCGTCGGCGAGTTCCTCCGGTGCGACGGCCCGGGTGGCGCCGAAGCGGAGGGCGGACTCCCGCCGGGAGGCGACCGGGTCCACGGCGACGATCTCGGCGGCGCCCTTCAGCCGCGCCCCCTGGACGACGGAGATGCCCACGCCTCCGCATCCGATGACGGCGACCGACGAACCGGCCGTCACATCGGCGGTGTTGAGGGCGGCGCCGAGTCCGGTCGTCACCCCGCAGCCGATCAGCGCGGCGATGTCGAAGGGCACGTCCTCGGGGATGGGCACCGCGCAGCCGGCGTCGACCACGACCTCCTCGGCGAAGGTGCCGGTGCCCGCGAAGCCGAAGACGTCGCCGCCGGAGCGGCGGAAGTTGGGGGTGCCCGCGTTCATGAACCCGGCCAGACACAGCTGGGTCTGCCCGCGTCTGCAGGCCGGGCAGCTCCCGCAGGCCGGCAGCCAGCACAGCAGCACCCGGTCGCCGGGCTTCAGGTGCGCCACCCCGTCACCCACGTCCACGATCTCCCCGGCGCCCTCGTGGCCGGGCACGAAGGGGGCCGGCTGGGGCAGCACCCCGTTCATCGCGGACAGGTCCGAGTGGCACAGGCCGGTGGCGCGCACCCGGATCCTGACCTTGCCGGGGCCGAAGCCCACCGCCTCGACGTCGTCGAGGACCTCCAGCTTCTCCCGGCCGATCTCGTGCAGTACGGCGGCGCGCATGCTGCGGCTCCCCTCACTGGCTGCTCAGGCGTGCGGAAACGACGGCTTCTTGCGGCTTTCCGGGAGTGACACCGCTCAGGAGTGCTCCACGACCGTGTCGGCGAGCACCGGCGCGTCGTCCCGCTCCACGGCGCCGGCCTCCGCCCGCACCCGGCTCTCCTCCCGCCACATCCGGATGCGCAGGGTCTCGCCCGGGAACACGACTCCGGCGAACCGGGTGTGGTAACCACGCACGCGGGTCACGTCCCCGTCGAGCAGCGTGTCCACGACCGCCTTGAGCGTCATGCCGTAGGTGCACAGCCCGTGCAGGATGGGCCGGTCGAATCCGGCGCGCTTGGCGAAGTCGGGGTCGGCGTGCAGCGGGTTCCAGTCGCCGCTGAGGCGGTAGAGCAGGGCCTGGTCCTCGCGGATCGGGCGCTCGACGGTCCGGTCGGGGTCACCGGCGGGCGGGTCGAGCCGGCCGGAGGGGCCGCGGTCGCCGCCCCAGCCGCCCTCGCCGCGGACGAAGATCCGGGCGTCGCTGGTCCACAGCGGGCCGTCGGCGTCGGCGACCTCGGTGCGCATGACCAGGACGGCGGCGGTGCCCTTGTCGTGGACGGCGGCGATCCGGCCGGTGGCGGTGGCGGTGCCCCGTACCGGGAGGGGGCGGTGGACCTCGATGCTCTGCCCGCCGTGCAGGACGCGTGCCAGGTCGACGTCGATCCCCGGCATGGACAGCCCGCTGATCACACCGGGCGAGCCGTTGCCCGCGACGGTGGCGAAGCTCGGCAGGACGCGCAGCCGGGACTCCAGGGTGTAGCGCAGCTCGTCGGGGTCGGTGGCGGGGTGTCCGGCGCCGATGCCGAGGTGGTAGAGCTGTACGTCCTTGTGGTCCCAGGTGATCTCGCCGGTCCGGGGTGCGGCCGCGAGGGCCTGCGCTGCGTCGATGGGCATGGGGCTCCTGAAGCGGTGGAGGCGGTCGTGGCGATGGTGGTGGCGGTCGTGACGGAAGACCCCGGCGCGGACGTCCGCACCGTCGGCCGCACCGGGGCCGCCACGAGCCGATCTAGAACGCGTTCCAGTCCGGCGCCCTCTGTATAGCCGAGCGCTCCCCAGTTGTGAAGGCTCCTGACGCCGCGTCAGCCGGGCGTGCCGGACCGTGACATTCGTACCGCTCGTTTCCGTACCTCCGTATCTGCCGAAGGAGGCGTCCGGTTCCTTACGTTCGCTCCATACGCTGTGCGGCCTGACGCCGTACGGCGAGGACCATTCGATCTGGGGGACACGGAGATGACGGGGTGGCGCGGACCACGGGACCGGCGGGCGGCCCGGCAGAAGGCGATGGACCGGTGGCGGGCGCGGCGCGCGTGCGCCCGGACCGCGCGACAAGCCCGGCGGGCGGAGGGGAAGTCCGGCATCGGCCATCCGGGCCCGCCGCCCACCGGTTTCTCCCTGCTGCCCTGGCTGCTGCTGGGCATGGGCGCCTTCTCCAATGTGCTCCAGGGGGAGACGCCGAACCCCTGGATCGGCGTCCTGGGCCTGCTGGCCTTCAACTCCCTCTACGTCCATGTCACCTTCCGCGCGTTCGACCGGGCCAAGCGGGAGTCGGTGTCCAACCGGGTGGCCCTGGGACTGCTCTTCCTGGTCACCACGGGACTCGCCCTCGGCTACGGCGGCAACTGGCTGATGTTCTTCCCGCTGCTGGGCCTGGCCACCGGGGCCACCCTGCGCGGGCCGTGGGTGGGCCGGGCCGGGTTGCTGCTCACCCTGTACGCGGGGGCGATCTGCTGGCTGCGGGCCGGCTGGGACGAGGCGACCGGCATGGCCTACGCCACGTTCCTGTCCAGCATGGTGACCGCCGCGATCCTCGGCCTGTCCGAGGCGGTACGGGAACTGCGGGCCGCCCGCGAGGAACTGGCGCGGCGCGCGGTGGAGAAGGAGCGGCTGCGCTTCTCCCGGGATCTGCACGACCTGCTCGGGCACACGCTTTCCGTGGTCGTGGTGAAGTCGGAGGCGGCCCGCCGGCTGGCCTCCCGCGACCTGGACGCGGCGCTGGCGCAGGTCGCGGACATCGAGACGGTGGGCCGGCAGGCGCTCACCGAGATACGGGAGGCGGTGACCGGCTACCGCGAGGGCAGCCTCGCCACCGAGCTGACCCGGGCCCGGTCGGCGCTGTCCGCGGCGAGCGTACGGCCGGTGGTCCGCCAGCTGGGCACACCGCTCGCCCCGGAGACCGAGGCACTGCTCGGCTGGGTGGTCCGCGAGGCGGTCACCAACGTCGTCCGCCACAGCGACGCCACCCGCTGCGAGATCACCGTCGAGTCGGCCGCCGAACGGGTACGCCTGACAGTGACGGACAACGGCACGGGCCCCTTTGGGGGCGGGGGCGGGGACGCCCCCGGCGGTGCGGGTACGGACACGTCCACGAGCTTCTCCGAAGACGGGCGCGCTCCCCTGCGCGGGGTCGTCGGCGGTACCGGGCTGAAGGGGCTGACCGAGCGGCTCGCGGCGGCGGGCGGTTCCCTGACGGCCGGTCCCGCGCCGCGCGGCGGCTTCACGGTCACGGCCGTCCTGCCCGTCGGCGCCGACGAGTTGACGCACACGGGGTGACGCCCGGGGCCGGGGCCAGGCGGGCCCCCGTCCGCGCCCGCCGTACTCTGGCCCCATGAGTGACACGCCCGGGAAGCAGCGCTCGGCCGCCCCCATCCGGGTGTTGCTCGCCGAGGATCAGGGGATGATGCGCGGCGCGCTCGCCCTGTTGCTCGGGATGGAGGAGGACATCGAGGTCGTGGCCGAGCTGGGCTCGGGCGACGGGATCGTGGACACCGTGCTCGCGCGGCGCGCGGACGTGGCCCTGCTGGACATCGAGCTGCCCGGGACGAGCGGGCTGGACGCGGCGGCCGAGCTGCGGACGCGGGCGCCCGGGTGCCGGGTGCTGATCCTGACCACCTTCGGCCGGCCCGGATACCTGCGCCGGGCCATGGAGGCCGGTGCCGCCGGTTTCCTCGTCAAGGACGGGCCGGTGGAGGAGCTGGCCGCGGCGATCCGGCGGGTGCTCGCCGGAGAGACCGTGGTGGATCCCGTACTGGCCGCCGCCGCGCTCAGCGCCGGGCCCAATCCGCTGACCCCTCGGGAGTGCGAGGTGCTGAAGGCGTCCGCGGACGGGGCGACCGTCGCCGATATCGCCACCCGGCTGAGGCTGTCCGAGTCCACCATCCGCAACTACCTCTCCTCCGCGATCGGCAAGACCGGCACCCGCAACCGGACCGAGGCGCTGCGCGAGGCCCGGCAGCAGGGCTGGCTGTGAGGCCGTGGGCGCGGCTCCCGACGCATGCACATACCTGACGGTGAGCCAGAAACCCATGGATCGGTCAAGACTTCGTTAGAGGCCCGAAGCAACGGAATAGTTGCCTGTGCATACGAGGTTTACCTGGCACTTATGACGCGTGGAAGGCCTCACTCCATGACAGACACGACGACCGACCAGCCCACCCGGCAAGCGGGCGGCGCGGTGGTCCCGGTGCTCGCGTTCGCGGGCATCGTCGTCGCGGTGATGCAGACGCTGCTCGTGCCGGTCATCAAGGACCTGCCGCAGCTGCTGGACACCGCTCCCAGCGACGCCACCTGGGTCCTCACCTCCACCCTGCTCTCCGGCGCCGTGGCCACCCCGATCATGGGCCGGCTCGGCGACCTCTACGGCAAGCGCCGGATGCTCGTCCTGAGCCTGTCCGTGATGGTGATCGGCGCCCTGGTCAGCGCGTTCACCAGCGAGCTGATCACCATGATCGTCGGCCGTACCCTCCAGGGCTTCGCCATGGGCGCGATCCCGCTGGGCATCGGCCTGATGCGGGACATGCTGCCGCGCGAGCGGCTCGGCTCGGCGATGGCCCTGATGAGCTCCTCGATCGGCGTCGGCGGCGGCCTCGCGCTGCCCGCCGCGGCCCTGGTCGCCCAGCACACGAACTGGCACGCGCTGTTCTACGGCGCGGCCGGCCTCGGCGTGCTCGCCATCCTGCTCACCCTCCTGGCCGTGCCCGAGTCCCCGATGCGCGCTCAGGGTTCCTTCGACCTGGCCGGCGCGCTGGGTCTGTCCACCGGTCTGGTGCTGCTTTTGCTGCCCATCACCAAGGGCAGCGACTGGGGCTGGTCCTCGGGCACCACGCTCGGCCTGTTCGCCGCGGCCGTCGTCGTCCTGGTCCTGTGGGGCCTGTACGAGCTGCGCGTCCAGGCGCCGCTGGTCGACCTGCGCACCACCGCCCGTCCGGCGGTGCTGTTCACCAACCTCGCGTCGATCATGGTCGGCGTCGCGTTCTACGTCGTCTCGCTCGTCCTGCCCCAGCTGCTCCAGCTGCCCACCGCGACCGGGTACGGCCTCGGCCAGTCGATGGTCGTCGCGGGCCTGTGCGTGGCCCCGCTGGGCCTGACGATGATGTTCACCGCGCCGGTGTACGCGCGGCTGTCCGCCCGCTACGGCCCCAAGGTCACCCTGATCACCGGCCTGCTGATCATCGCGATCGGCTACGGCGGCGGGCTCGGCCTGATGAACGCGGCCTGGCAGACGATCGTCACGTCCGTGGTCCTCGGCGCGGGCATCGGTCTCGCCTACTCCTCGCTGCCCGCGCTGATCGTGGGCGCGGTCCCGGCGTCCGAGACCGGTGCCGCCAACGGGCTGAACACGCTGATGCGGTCCATCGGCACGTCGGTGTCGAGCGCCGTCGTCGGCATGGTGCTGGCCAACACCGCGAACGACGTCGGCGGGGTCGCGATACCGACCATGCACGGGTTCCGGGTGTCCTTCCTGATCGCCACGGCGGCGGTGGCCGTCGGTCTGCTGCTGGCGCTCTTCCTGCCGAAGAGCCCGCGGCCGGCCCAGCGGCACCCGCAGCTGCGGGCCAGCAGCGAGGAGGACGCCGCGCTGGAGCGGGCCGAGGAGGTGCTGCGGGGCTTCCGGGGACGGGTGCTGGGCGCCGACGGCGCTCCGGTGGCCCGGGCGAAGGTCACGCTGATCGACCGGCGGGGGCGGCAGGCGGGGGCGACCGTCTCCGACGAGGAGGGCCGGTACGCGCTGGCCGTGCCGGCACAGGGCGCGTACGTCCTCGCCGCGAAGGCATCCGGCCACGGACCGCTCGCCTCTTCCGCGACGCATTCCGGGGAGGAGCGGACCGTCGACCTGGACCTGTCACTGCCGGGGGAGACGGTGAGCGCCTAGCGCGGCAGGGCGATCGCTTGGACCGGCCGGGCATTCGCCGCCCGGCCGGTGAGGCGCGTCAGGAATCGAACCTGATGTCCAGCTCGGACGAATAGCCGGGCCGCCCGCTGTCGTCGGTCGAGCGTCGCGCTCCGGCTCCGGCTCCGGCTCCGGGCCACACGGACACGGCGCGCCGGCGGTACCCGTCCTGTTCGGCCCGCTCGGCGGAGAAGGTGACGGACTGGCCGGCGGTGAGCTCCCGATAGCCCTCGGCCCGGATGGCCGAAAAATGCGCCCACACCCTGTCCGGGAGGGCGTCGGAAGCGAGAACTCCCCAGCCCTCCTCGCCGTGCCACTCGAGCACGCGGCCGGAGAACACGTCCGCGGACGTGGTGTCAGGCATGTTCGGTCCCCCCTCGCCACACCGGTGTTCCGCCGACCGTACCCCCTGTCCCCCACCCGGCCGGCCGTGCGGCAGCATAAGCGTTCGGACAGTCGTACGGTCGAGAGGAACCCATGGCCACCGCCACGCCCAAGCCCGAGATCATGGCCGCGTTCGAGGCGGCCAAGGGGTTCATGCCCGTGGACGAGGGACTCGCCCTGTACACGGCGGCGGTGGCGGCCGGGCGGCTCGGGCTGCCGTTGCTGGAGGTCGGGACCTACTGCGGGCGCTCCACGATCCTGCTGGCCGACGCGGCCCGGCAGGCCGGGGTCACCGCGCTGACCGTCGACCACCACCGGGGCAGCGAGGAGCAGCAGCCCGGCTGGGACTACCACGACCCGGAGACGGTCGACCCCGAGACCGGCCTGATGGACACGCTGCCGCTGTTCCGCCGCACCCTGCACCGCGCGGGACTGGAGGAGCACGTCGTCGCCCTCGTCGGCCGCTCCCCGCAGATCGCGGCGCTCTGGAACTCCCCGCTCGGCCTCGTGTTCATCGACGGCGGCCACACGGACGAACACGCCGGCGCCGACTACGAGGGCTGGGCCCCGCACGTCGCCGAGGGCGGCCTGCTGGTCATCCACGACGTCTTCCCGCACCCCGAGGACGAGTTCACGGGCCAGGCACCCTACCGGGTGTACCTGCGCGCGCTGGATTCCGGGGCGTTCACCGAGGTCAGCGCCGCGGGCTCGCTGCGCGTGCTGCGGCGTGCGGGGGCGGGAGCCTGAGGCCCCGGTTAGAGTCGCAGACGTGTCGTACACAGGCCCGGAATTCGAATCCCCGCAGCCCCGCCGCCCCCGGCGCGGCCCGCTGACCGTGGCGCTCGCCGCGCTGGTGCCCGGCGCCCTGCTCGGCTGGGGGGTGTACGAGACGCTGGGCGACGGCGGTTCGGGCGGCGCAGGGCGTACGGCCGCCACGTCCGCCTCCCGGCCGGTCTCCTCCGCCCCCGCCCCGGCGGCCTCCCGGGGCGACGACGGCAAGGTGTCCGGCTCGCCCTCCGCGCCCTCCGGCGGCTCCGGTGCGCTCCGGGGGAAGGTCGTCGTCGTCGACCCCGGGCACAACCCGGGCAACTTCCGGCACACTGCGGAGATCAACCGCCAGGTGGACATCGGCACCAACTCCAAGGAGTGCGACACCACCGGTACGTCCACCAACGACGGTTATACGGAGGCGTCGTTCTCGCTCGACCTGGCGCACCGGCTGCGCGACCTGCTGGAGCGGGAGGGCGCCACGGTGAGGCTGACCCACGACGGCGACAGCCCGCCCTGGGGGCCGTGCGTGGACGAGCGGGCCCGGTTCGGCAACGCCGCGCACGCGGACGCGGCGATCTCGCTGCACGCCGACGGCTCCGCCGCCGGCCACCACGGCTTCCACGTCATCCTGCCGGGGTCCGTGCACGCCGGTGCGGCGGACACCCGTCCCATCGTCGGCCCCTCGCACGAGCTGGGGGTACGGATCGCGGACACCTACCGCCGCGCGACCGGCGAGCCGCCCGCCAACTACGTCGGCGACGGCACCGGCCTGGTCACGCGGACGGATCTGGGCGGTCTCAATCTGTCAACGGTTCCCAAGGTGTTCATCGAATGCGGCAACATGCGCGATGACACGGACGCGGCCCTGCTGACCAGCGGAACCTGGCGGCAGCGTGCGGCGCAAGGGATCTCTGAGGGAATCGTGAGTTTCCTGCGCGTTTCGTGACCGGCGGCCATAACCGGCCGGACAGCCCGTTCTGGCGGACGGTAGGGTCTACCGACGACGAGACGACCTACGAAGGACCTGAAGTGAATATCCGCTCCCTCACTAGAGGCGACGGCGTGGTGATCGGAGCAGCGGTGGTGCTGTTCATCGCGTCGTTCCTCGACAACTACTCGTACGACGGACTGCCCGACAGCGTCGAGCTGCCGAACCTCTGGGAGAGCGGACCGGTCCTGCTCGGCGTCGTGCTGGCGGGCATCATCGGCGCGGCGCTCATCGTCGTCAGCCGCGGCCTGCCGCAGCCCCGCAAGATCGCGGGTCTGGAACTCGGCGCGTTCGGCGTGGCGTTCGCGGTCTTCGCCGCGTGGAGCGCGCTGGGCAACGTCATCGACCCCATCGGCGGTCTGGACAACATCGGCGAGGGCGGCGACCGTTCCCCCGACGCCGGCACGGGGCTGATCCTGGCCCTGATCGCCACCCTGGTGATGGCCGCCGCCGCCATCGCCACCCCGCTCGTCCCCGCCCTCCAGGCGTCCCTGGTCCCGGCCCCGAAGCCGCCGGCCCCGCAGCCCTACGGCGCCCAGCCGCCCGGTGGTTACGGCTACCCGGGCGCCCAGCCGCAGCAGCCCTACGGTGCCCAGCCGCAGCCGGGCCAGCCGTACGGGCAGCAGCCGCAGCCGGCCGCGCAGGGCGCCCCGGCCGCGCAGCCGCCGGCCGCGGACTTCTCGCCGTTCTGGTTCGCCGTGCCGGTGACCCGTCCGCTGTTCGCGGAGGACGGCTCGGGCGGCCAGATCGCCGAACTGGCGCCGGGCACCTGGTACCTGGCCGTCGAGCAGCGCGGTGCCGCACTGGTCGCGCAGACCCAGGACGGCCGTCGTGGCCTGCTCCAGGACACCTCCGGCATCCAGCGCGGCTGAGCCCGAGTCCCGTGGCGCAACGGCCCCCCGCCCTTCCGGGCGGGGGGCCGTTGCCGTACAGTCGCCTCCCGGCTGGTATCTGACGGAGCGTCAGGAGGCGGACGCCATGCGGCTCGGTCTGGCACTCGGCTACTGGGGACGCGGTCCGGACGCCGGCCATGTGCCGCTGGCCCGGGAGGCGGAACGGCTCGGCTACGACTCGGTGTGGACGGCGGAGTCCTGGGGCTCGGACGCGTTCACCCCGCTGACCTGGATCGCCGCGCACACCTCCCGGATCCGGCTGGGCACGGCGGTGGCCCAGATGGCCGCCCGTTCCCCGGCCGCCACCGCGATGCACGCGCTCACCCTGGACCACCTCTGCGGCGGCCGGCTCCTGCTCGGGCTGGGGCTGTCCGGGCCGCAGGTGGTGGAGGGCTGGTACGGCCGCCCGTTCCCGAAGTCGCCGCTCGCCGCGACCCGGGAGTACGTGGACGTCGTACGGCAGGTGCTGCGCCGCGAGGCACCGGTGGAGCTGGACGGCCGGTTCCACGCCCTGCCCTACCGGGGCCCGGACGCGACCGGCCTCGGCAGGCCGCTCAAGTCCGTCACCCATCCCCTGCGCCCCCGCCTGCCCGTCCTGCTCGGTGCCGAGGGACCCCGGAACGTCGCCCAGACCGTCAGCATCGCCGACGGCTGGCTGCCGCTGTACTGGGCGCCGGGCCGGCCGGAGGTCTACGGGGACGTGGTGCGCGAGTTGCCCGAGGGGTTCCTGGTGGCCGCGATGGCACGGGTGAAGGTGTGCGACGACGTGGCCGAGGGGCTGCTGCCGGTCAAGGCCATGCTCGGCTTCTACATCGGCGGGATGGGGCACGCGGCCCGCAACTTCCACGCCCGTCTGATGGCCCGCATGGGCTACGGGGCCGAGGCCCGGCGGATCCAGGAGCTGTTCCTCGCCGGGCGCCGCGAGGAGGCCGTGCGGGCCGTACCGGACGCCTTCGCGGACGAGATCTCCCTCGTCGGACCGCGCGAACGCATCGCCGAGCGGCTCCAGTTGTGGCGCGCGGGCCCGGTGACGGACCTGCTGGCCCTGTCCCCGGACCCGCACACCCTGCGGGTGCTGGCCGAGCTGAACTCCTAGCTCTTCGTCAGCTCGGCGGCCGTCGGCACCTGCTCCTTCACCGGCGCGCCCGCGCTGCGGCCCGCTTCCTTGATCTGGCCGATGATGTCGTCGAACGGGCCGGCCGCGCTTTCGTCGCCCTTGCGGAGCTTGCTCGCCAGGCCCTTCAGCGATTCGATGCCGGCCCCGAGCGGGATCAGGGCCTTGGAGAGCGTCGGGTCGCCCTGGGCGTTGCGCTGGGCGGCCTTGAGCCGGTTGTACGCGAACAGGCCGGCGGCACCCGCCTTGACCAGGGCGAGCCTGCGCCCCTTGGCCCCCTTCTTGAACTTGCCGGCCTTCCAGGGCTTCACGATCCACTGGTAGGTCGCGCCGGCGGCGAGGCCGGCGTTCGCCACGAACCGGGTCTTGGCGAACTTCTGGTGTTCGGCGGACGGGCTGGGGCTGTCGACGGCGGGCACTGCCTGGGCCGCCGCCGAGGTGTTCCTGGTACTGCTCTGCTGGCCGCTTCCGCAGGCGGTGGCACCGGCCACCAGGGCACAGCACAGGGTGAGCGCCACGATCAGGCGCCGTATCGGTACGGGCACGGGGTCCTCCCGGCGTGTCCTCCCCGAGCGGTCTGGTTCCTCCGGCAGGTTCGCCCGGGGCGGTCGGATGCGCCACTCGGGGGACGCCGTCCGGGGCGGGCGCGGTCGCCGTCCGGGGCGGGTCGGGGGCGTCTCCGGGGCGCGTCGGGGGCGTTTCAGGGGTTACAGGGCCCGCGGTGCGGCAATCCGGGAAGTATGTCCACTCGATATCGCAACGGTGCGAACCAGGCCGGACGGGTCGTGGCGATCGTCGCCGACCTCGCCGCGCTGATCCTCGGCCTGTGGATTCTGATGTACCTGCTGGAGGCGAACCGGGGCAACGACCTGGTCCGGTTCGTGCACGACGCGGCCTCCTGGCTGGCGGGGTGGTCGCACGACCTGTTCACCTTCGACGAGGCATGGGCCCGCGTGGTCGCCGGGTACGGCCTGGCCGCCGTGGTCTATCTGTTCGCCGGCCACGCGATAGCCCGCCGAATACACCGGCACTGAGCGATGCGCCCGCTGCCGGTGCGGGTGCCGGTTCCGGGGCGCGTGCCGGTGCGGGCGCCGGTCCTGGTACGGGGACCGGCGCCGGGGCCGGTCAGGCGCAGCAGTCCGGGTCCAGGCCGGCCGGCAGGTGCTCGCCGCCGAAGACCGCGCAGGTGGCCTCGTGGCCGCCCAGCGCGGCCACGGCCAGCAGGAGCGAGCCCGCCGTCCAGGTGGTCAGCTCGCGGGGCCAGATCGCGTCGTCCTCGAAGACGTAGCCCGTCCAGTACAGGCCGGTCGCGGGGTCGCGCAGGTGCTGGATGGACTGGAGGATCTCCAGGGCCCGGTCGGACTCGCCGACCGCCCACAGGGCCAGCGCGAGTTCGCTGGACTCGCCGCCGGTCACCCAGGGGTTGGGGTCCACGCAGCGCACGCCGAGGCCGGGCACGACGAACCGGTCCCAGCCCGCATCGATCCGGGCCTTGGCCTCCGCTCCGGTCAGGGCGCCGCCGAGGACCGGGTAGTACCAGTCCATCGAGTAACGGTCCTTGTCCAGGAAGCGCTCGGGGTGCCGGCGGATCGCGTGCCGCAGCGCCCCGGCGGCCAGCTCCCAGTCCGGCTGCGGCTCCTCGCGCTGCTCGGCGATGGCGAGCGCGCAGCGCAGCGCGTGGTGGACGGAGGAGCTGCCGGTGAGCAGGGCGTCGGCGGTGGGCGTGCCGTCGTCCTCGCGCCGCCAGCCGATCTGCCCGCCGGGCTGCTGGAGCCGCAGGACCCACTCGACGGCCGCGTAGACGGCCGGCCACATCCGGTCCAGGAAGGTGTCGTCGCCCGTGGAGAGGTAGTGGTGCCAGACGCCGACGGCTATGTAGGCGACGAAGTTGGACTCGCGGGCCCGGTCGGTGACGTCGTCGTGGGCGCCGTCGGCGTAGGCGGCGTACCAGGAGCCGTCCTCGTTCTGGTGCCGGGCCAGCCAGGTGTAGGCGCGCTCGGCGGCCTCGTGTTCGCCGGCCGCGTCCAGGGCCATGGCGGCCTCGGTGTGGTCCCAGGGGTCGAGGTGGTGTCCGCGGAACCACGGGATGGCGCCGTCCTCCCGCTGTCCGGCGAGGATGCCGGCGACGGTCGCGGCGGCCTGCTCGGCGGTGAGGACCCCGGGCAGGACGAGGTGTTCTGTCCGGGGCGTGGTCACCTGGCGTCCGCCTCTGCGCCGAGCGAGGGGAGGTGCGGCTTGGTCGCGTAGACCACGAAGCTCTTGCCGATCAGCGGGTTGAGCGCCTGTTCGGCGAGCCGGGTGGCGAGCGGCTTCTTCATGATGTCCCAGACCAGCAGCTTGTGGTACGCGCGCACCGGCAGCGCCTTGTCGTTGTCGACGCCGAAGGCACACTTCAGCCACCAGTAGGGGGCGTGCAGGGCGTGGGCGTGGTGGCTGCCGTAGGGCTTCAGGCCCGCCTCGCGGAGCTTGCCGGTCAGCTCGTCGGCCTTGTAGATGCGGATGTGGCCGCCCTCGACCTCGTGGTAGGCGTCGGACAGGGCCCAGCAGACCTTCTCGGGGCCGTAGCGCGGCACGGTGACGGCGATCCGGCCGCCGGGCTTGAGCACGCGGACCATCTCGGCGAGCACGCCCTTGTCGTCGGGGATGTGCTCCATCACCTCGGAGATGATGACGACGTCGAAGGACGCGTCGGGGAACGGCAGGGCGAGGGCGTCGCCCTGCATGGCGGTGGCGGTGGCGCCCTCGGGGGCCTCGCCGGCCTCCTTCATCGCCGCGAACCACTTGGCGACCTCGCGGATCTCCTCGCCGTTGCGGTCCACGGCCACGACCCGGGCGCCGCGCCGGTAGCACTCGAAGGCGTGCCGGCCGGCCCCGCAGCCGAGGTCCAGGACGCGGTCGCCCGGGGCGAGCGGGAACCGGGAGAAGTCGACGGTCAGCACGTGGCCCTGCTTTCGGAGGAGACGCTGGTGTCACTCGTGGAGGTCGCGGACGCGGCGCTGGGCGGGGCCGCGACGCTCGCCGGGGCCGCGTCGGGGATGCCCCCGCGCGGGCCGGTCCGGGCGTGGAGGAGGCCGTCGCGGGCGGAACCCGTCGAGGGCGCGGTGCGGGCGGCGCGGGCGATGGCCTCGCGGTAGTGGGCCACGGTGCCCTCGGCGGCGCGGGCCCAGGTGAAGTTGGCCAGCACCCGGTCGCGGCCCGCCGTGCCGAGCCGCGCCCGCAGCCCGGGGTCGCCGAGCAGCCGGTTCAGCGCGGCGGCCAGCGCGTCCGCGTCGCCGGGCGGTACGGCCAGGCAGGTCTCGCCGTCGCGGCCGGCGACCTCGGGGATCGCGCCGCCGGTGGTGGCGACCAGCGGGGTGCCGGTGGCCATGGCCTCGGCGGCGGGCAGCGAGAAGCCCTCGTAGAGGGAGGGCACGCAGGCCACCTCGGCGGAGCGGATCAGGTCGACCAGTTCGGCGTCGGAGATGCCCTTGACGAAGTCGACGGCGCCCGCGAGGCCGTGGCGCTCGATCGCCTGGGCGACCGGGCCCTCGGCGGGGCGCTTGCCGACGACGACGAGGTGGGCGGCGGGGTGCTCGGCGCGCACCTTGGCGAGCGCCTCCACGAGGAACACCAGCCCCTTGAGCGGCACATCGGCGCTGGAGGTGGTGACGATCCGGCCCGGCACCTCGGCGACGGCGGGATTCGGCGCGAACAGGCCGGTGTCGGCGCCGATGTGGACGACGTGCACCCGGTCGCGGCGGACCCCGAGGTGGTCCACGATCTCCTGGCGGGAGCTGCCGGAGACGGTGAGGACGGAGGGCAGCCGGCGGGCGACGCGCTTCTGCATCCGGGTGAAGGCGTACCAGCGGCGCACCGAGTAGCGGCGCTGCCAGGTCTCGGCCGCGTCCAGCTCCAGCCGCCGGTCCACGGTGATGGGGTGGTGGACCGTGGTGACCAGGGGCGCGCCGATGTCGCCGAGCAGGCCGTAGCCGAGGGTCTGGTTGTCGTGGACGACGTCGAACTCGCCGCGCCGGGCGCGCAGGTGCCGGCGGGCGCGCAGCGAGAAGGTCAGCGGCTCGGGGAAGCCGCCGGTCCACATGGTGGCGACTTCGAGGGCGTCGATCCAGTCCCGGTACTCGTCCCGCTTGGGGGTGCGGAAGGGGTCGGGCTGGCGGTACAGGTCGAGGCTGGGCAGCTCGGTGAGGGTGAGGTTCGGGTAGCCCTCGTCCAGCACGGGGTACGGCTGGGAGCCGATGACCTCCACGCGGTGCCCGAGGCGGGCCAGTTCGCGCGAGAGATGCCGTACGTAGACGCCCTGTCCCCCGCAGAACGGGTTCCCTTTGTAGGTGAGGAGCGCGATGTCGAGCGGTCGCCCCCCGTCGGCAGCGGGCTCCTGGTCGGCAGCCGCTTCCCGGGCCTCAGCGGTCACTCCGTGCCCCCTTCTGCCTGCACTGTCCCGCGAGACTACGACGGGACGCTAATCTAGAACAAGTTTCAGACTTGATCGTTCGGGAGGCTCCGAATCTACCGGCAGGTAGGGACGCTGTGAGCAGTGGATCGGGTGATTCGCGCCACGGCGCGCGGCCCTGCCATGCTGGCTGATCACGAGCCCTACAGCCCCCCTCACCGACTGTCACGGAACGGGACCCATGCCTGCGGAAGCCAGCACCTCGCGCCCGGCCGCGCCACCCCTCACCGAGCGGCAGGAGGCCCGCCGCCGCAGGATTCTGCACGCCAGCGCGCGGCTCGCCGGCCGGGGTGGGTTCGACGCCGTGCAGATGCGCGAGGTGGCCGAGTCCTCGCAGGTGGCGCTGGGCACGCTGTATCGCTACTTCCCGTCGAAGGTGCACCTGTTGGTCGCCACCATGCAGGACCAGCTGGAGCGCATGCACGGCACGCTGCGCAAGAAGCCCCCGGCGGGTGCCACGGCCGCCGAGCGGGTCGCGGAGACCCTGATGCGGGCCTTCCGCGCGCTCCAGCGGGAGCCGCACCTGGCCGACGCGATGGTCCGCGCGCTCACCTTCGCCGACCGCAGCGTCTCGCCCGAGGTCGACCAGGTGTCCCGGCAGACGACCGCGATCATCCTGGACGCGATGGGGCTGGCGGACCCCACGCCCGAGCAGCTGTCCGTGGTCCGGGTCATCGAGCACACCTGGCACTCGGCGCTGATCACCTGGCTGTCCGGCCGTGCCTCGATCGCCCAGGTGAAGATCGACATCGAGACGGTGTGCCGGCTGATCGACCTGACGGACCCGGCCGCCGCGCGCCCCTGACAGCCGCGGCGGCACCGGCGGGGAGGCACAGGAAAGACCTACGAGACGGGTTCCCTTCGCCGGTATGGTCCGGATCAGGTGATGGGGGTCGTCGTCCGGCGTCGCCGCCTTCCGACCTCTCAGCCCTACCGTCGCTGTCGGCCCGGGCGGACGCTCTTCACGTCTCGCCTGAGTCGGCTACTCCGGTCGGACTCCCTCACTCGCCTCGTAGGCTGATATCAGGATATAGCGGATATCCCTGACGGAATCGCCCAATTCCCACCATTTACCAACGCATCCCTGGTCTCCCCGCGCCATGGCCGCCGCGTCACGGGACGAGGGGCCGCCCGTCTACTCCTCCGGCGGGAACACGGCCTCCCCGCTCTCCGCCAGCGTGATCACGATGGCCTCCACCGGGCACCCCTCGGCCGCCGCCAGGAGCTGTTCGCTCGCGTCGGTGTCCGGCGCGAGGGGCCGGGACCGGCGGGCGGAGTCCAGCCGGAAGCCGCCGGGGGCGTGGTGGAGGCACTGGGCCGAGCCGACGCACAGGGACCGGTCGACCCGCACGTGCCAGCGGTCGCCCATGGCTCAGGCCCCCGCCGGCAGGTGGATCGTCTTGTGCTCCAGGTAGGCGCCGTAGCCCTCGGGGCCGAACTCCCGTCCCAGGCCGGAGTTCTTGTAGCCGCCGAACGGGCCGAGCATGTCCAGGCTGAAGGTGTTGACGGAGTAGGTGCCGGTGCGGACCTGCCGGGCGATGTCGGTGCCGTGCTCCACGTCGGCCGTCCACACGCTGCCGGACAGGCCGTAGTCGGAGTCGTCGGCGATCCGCACGGCCTCCCGCTCGTCGCCGTAGGGCAGCAGGCAGACGACCGGGCCGAAGATCTCCTCGCGGGCGATGCGCATGGTGTTGTCGACGTCGCCGAAGAGGGTCGGCTCCACGTACCAGCCGCGCTCCTGCCCGGCCGGACGGCCGCCGCCGGCGAGGATCTTGGCGCCCTCCTCCTGGCCGATGCGGATGTAGTCGAGGTTGCGGCGCAGCTGGCGTTCGGCGACGAGAGGGCCGACCTGGGTGGCCGGGTCCAGCGGGTCCCCGACCTTCAGGGAGCCGGCCGCGCGGGCGAAGGCGTCGGCGAACTCGTCGTAGCGGGAGCGCGGCAGCAGGATGCGGGTCTGGGCCACGCACGCCTGACCGTTGTTCATCCAGGCCGCCGGGACGATCCCGGCCACGGCCGTCTCCAGGTCCGCGTCCGGCAGCACCACGGCCGCCGACTTGCCGCCCAGTTCGAGGGTGACCCGGGTGAGGTTGCGGGCGGCGACCTCCATCACGCGCTTGCCGGCCGCGACCGAGCCGGTGAAGGAGATCTTGTCGACGCCGGGGTGCCCGACCAGGTACTCGCCGACCTCCCGGTCGGCGGGGAGGATGGACAGCACGCCCTCGGGCAGCCCGGCCTCGCGGGCGATCTCACCGAGGAGGTAGGCGTCCAGCGGGGTCTCCGGGGACGGCTTGAGGATCACCGGGCAGCCGGCCAGCAGCGCGGGCGCGAGCTTGGCGGCGGCCACGAACTGCGGGACGTTCCAGGGCACGACGGCGGCGACCACGCCGACCGGTTCGCGGCGCACCAGGATCGGGCCGAGGACACCGGCCCGGCGTTCCTCGTGGGTGAAGTCGCGGGCGACCTTGACGGCCGTGTCCCACACCATCATCGCGCCGAGCGCCTGGGCGAGGACGCTCCAGGAGTACGGGGAGCCGTTCTGGGCGGAGATCACCCGGGCGATCTCCTCGTGCCGGGCGGCGATGCCGTCCTTGATCCGGGTGACGACGTCGATCCGCTCGGCGAGCGACGCGCGCGGCCAGGGGCCCTCGTCGAAGGCGCGGCGGGCGAGGGCCACGGCCCGGTCGACGTCCTCCCGGGAGGCGTGCGGCACGCGGCCGATGACCTGCTCGGTGTGCGGGGAGATCACCTCGATGACGTCCCGGCCGTGCGGGTCGGTCAGCTCCCCGCCGATGAACAGCTGTCCGTGTTCCACGAGTCCGGTCATGACCGCCTGCCTCCCGCCGCACGTCATCGCGTCCCCGGCGTTTCTGACGCTGTGTCAGACTTGATACCAGCTCCCGTCCGAGGAGACCACCCGCGCGGCGGCCTCCGCGCGCTCCACGCCCAGGGCGACCACGGCGTCCACGCCGTCCGGCCGGCCCCGCCCGGCGTTCGCCGCGCCGGTCAGGGCCGGTTCGGCGGCCCGGTCGCGCAGGGCGTACCGCTCACGGCTCTCCTACCGCCCGTCCCCGGTACCGCCGGGCTCCTCGCGCCGCGAGGCGGCCATCCGCCACCACCCGATATGTCTGGCACCGCTGGGTACCCGACGGGCGACGGCGTGAACGCCTTCCTGCCGCGAGCAGGCGTACCCGGACATCGGGTTCAACGCGAGCGCAACGTCCCTCGTACTGCGCTGATGAGGTTCCGAGCGTCGTGGCCATACACGGCGGAATCTCGGAGCGTGGTCCAGACCCGCAGGTAGGTGGCCACGCTCTCGGCGTCGTCCAGCCACAGCTCTGCATGCCAGTCCTCGGTGATCACGAGCCTGTCATCCAGAATCCAGAAACCGTTGGCCGTCGGGACTTTGAGCGAGGCGCCGAGCGGAATGATCCCCAGCTCCACGGTGTCCATGCCGACGGTGCCCGCCAGCCGGTCGAGCTGGCCGGCGAGGACAGACGGAGGACAGATCAGGGCGTGGAGGGCCGCCTCCCACACCAGGGCGTGGAACTTCCGGCCCGCCTCGTACAGCCACTCCTGGCGCCGCATGCGGGCGCGGACCGCAGCGTCTGTGTCGCGGACCGACCCCTGAAGGTTTGCGTAACGCAGGAAAATATGCCGTGCGTAGTCGGCCGTCTGCAACATGCCGGGAACGACAGACTCCTCCCAGGCATAGATGGCCTGGGACCGCCCGACCTCAAGGTTCCAACTGTCCTGCACGGGGCGGTGCCCGGCGGCCAGTTGCCGGCGCCAGGAGCGGATGTGGGACTCGAAGCCCTTGAGCCGGGCGTCCAGTTCATCGAAGACGTCCGGTCGGCCGACGCCCCCGGCCCAAGCCCGTAGGTCCTCGCTGGTGGCGGTCTGCCGGCCGTTCTCCAGCTTGTAGATCTTGGAGTGTGGCCAGCCGAGTCGCTGAGCCAGTCGCGTACCGGTGAGCCGTCCTCCCGGGGCCGACAGCCGGAGTTCCCTCAAGCGCAGCCCGAGGGCCTCCCTGGCCTGCTGGAAGTCTGTGCTCACTGGTTCCGCTCGCTAGTGGTCGGCGCCGAGTCGCGCCGCGAACTCGTCGTACGGGACGGACCCGTGCACCGCTGCGTCGCGGACCTGGCAGTACCGCAGGACCTCGGCTGGCTCCGTGATGACCTCGACATCATGGAAGGCGTCCTCGTCATCGAAGCGCAGCACGGCCACCAGCCGACTGTCGAAGATCCAGAAGTCTTCAGCGGGCAGCCGGAACCGCTCCGCGTCTTCGCGCCACATGCTCCGCACGTCCTCGCCCGTGGCCGCGTTGCACCTCGCATAGTCGAGCAGGAACAACTGTCCCTCGGTCGGCGGGTTGTCCACGACGCGTACCCGCCCCACGTACTTGCCGCCGGCCGTCTGCCGGCGGATGTTCGCGCACCACTCGCTGTCGAGGTCGCACGGGGCCGTTCCGGTCGCAAGGAATTCCGCGTATCCGGGGTCCTCCCGGTCTGATGCGTAACCCCGCCGTGTCTCCAGATGCCAAGCCGAGTGCTCGAAGGTCTCGAAGAGCCGCCCGAACTCTTCCAGGACGATCAGCTTGGGCACGCGGGTGACCTCCTTGGGCCCGTGATTGACGAGGAGTTCACGCGGTACGACCACCGCGGCATCTCCAGGGCCGAAGTGCTGGAGCCGGGCGATGTCCTCGGGGTCGGTGAGCGGTGTCCCTTGGACGATGATCTCACCGGAGTCGAGATCCTCGTGAACGGCTGGGCAGCCACCGTTCTTGCTGTCGGTGCCGTTGAAACGCAGTCGTCGTGCCACGGTCGCCTCCCATGGTGTGGGCCCTGTCGCCATCAGCATCACCGGCGCCGATGCGCCCGCACCACAACGTGCACCCCCTCGCGTGAGACCACACGAGAACATTCAGCCGGAGTGAGAGAACATACGAGAACATCGCATCGCGGCCAGCAACTCCTCATCATTACCGTCCTGTACATGGTCACAGCACGCGACGTTGTTGATCCCTTCGGCAGCCATGGAATGTACGCGCCGACGTGGCTATGCGACTGGCCGATCACCCAGTAGCTCCCGCTGGGACGGGATCCGCAAGGCGCCCGCACCGCGCATCCAGGCCTGGACAGGCCGGCAGACGGGGCGGGCTCGAACCGGTACGGCACGACCTGTCTCCGAAGGAGTAGTCCATGACCGTCACACTCGACCGACCCACGAGCACCCGCGCACGGGACCCGAAGGAACTCCTCAACACCGTCCAGCCCCACATCAAGCACCTGACGATCAACGTCCTGGCCAGCGGCATGACCCTCTGGGACCGCGAGGTCGCCCTGTTGCTCCGCGACCACACGATGGTCCGCGACATGGCCGAACGCATCCTCGGCAACGCCGTCATGTACACCATCGGCTGCATGGAGCACCCCGAGGTCCACCTGGGCGTCGGCAAGCTCGTCGACATCGGCGTCCACCAGCTCATCCTCGACACGCCGGTGTGGTGGGCCCTCTGCGACGTATACAACGAGGGGCGTTACAAGCACCACGCCCCGTTCATCGAGCGCCGCCGCGACGGCCTGTGCCTGCGCACGGCAAACTTCCTGAAGTCCATCGGCTTCGACACCGACGAGGAACTGTGGGCGATCGACGGCACTGACTGCTCGCCGTGCGACAACAAGGTCCCCGACAGCCACTGAACGGTCCTGCCCTGGCCCCTGCCCTCGGCCCTCCGGAGGACAGGGGCCCGGCACTTTCGAAGAGGAATCGCCTTGCCCGCACAACACGACATCGCCGCCGAGACGGAGCTGTGGGACGCCTACGCCGCTTCCGCCTTCGAAGACGACGCGGAGCCGAGCTTCTGCTGGACCCAGTACGCCGGTCACGGACCCGGCCCGGAACTACTCGGCGAACCACGCTCCGTCCTGGAGATCGGCTGCGGCACCGGCCGCTCCCTCGCGTACCTCGCTCAGCGCGGCATCGCCGCTCGGGGTGTCGACCTGTCTCCCGTCATGGTGGAGAAGACCACCACGAAGTGGGCCGGTACCGGTGCGGAGTTCGTGTGCTCAGAAGCTCTGGAGTACCTGAGCGAGCACAAGGAGGTGTACGACGCGGTCTACTCGATCTTCGGAGCCGCCTGGTTCACCGACCCGGGCCGTCTCTTCCCTCTTGTCCGCCGGCGGCTGAAGCCGGGGGGCGTCTTCGCCTTCTCGCAGCCTCCTGCCATCCCCGGCGCCTACGGGCCGCAGGGCATGTACAAAGGAGGCTTTGCGGGCAAAGCCATGTTCACCTACCGCTACAGTTACCGTCCGGCTGTTTGGGAGCGCCTGCTCACCCGAGCCGGCTTCGCCGTGGCCGACGCGCGGATCCTCGGCGCACCGCAGCCTGGGCATATCGGCACGCTCCTGGTCCACGCGGTCACCCCGTGACGGTGTCCTCTTCCTCGAGCATGGCGGTCGTCGGCCCGCTGATGCCCGGTTTCCACTCCAGCACGGGGTGTCCTCGGCGAGTCTCTCCCCCGAGACCTGCGCTCGCTGCTCGACGAACCGCTCCGGGATCTCTCGGAAATCCTGGCCTCCGTCGTTGACGGTTGCTTGGTCCGCGCTTGTACTACCAGTCAATTGAACAAGGGGCGGAGGACCGGATGGCGGAGACGTTCGATCACGGTGGGGGCGTGCGGTCCGTGCGGGTGCCGATTCCGGACAACCCTCTCGGCCACACGCTGGTGTACGTGGTGGACACCGACCGGGGCCCGGTGCTGGTCGACACCGGCTGGGACGACCCTGGGGCCTGGGACACGCTGGCGGCGGGCCTCGCGGACTGCGGTACGGCGGTGCGGGAGGTGTACGGCGTCGTCGTCACCCACCACCACCCGGACCACCACGGGCTGTCGGCGCGGGTGCGGGAGGTCTCCGGCGCCTGGGTGGCGCTGCACGCGGCGGACGCGGCGATCGTGCGCCGCACCCGGGAGGGCCGGCCGGAGCAGTGGTTCGCGTACATGGCCGACAAGCTGGCGGCGGCCGGGGCGCCCGAGGAACACGTGGCTCCGCTGCGGTCGGCCCGCGGGCGGACGCTGCCCGGCCTGTCCCCCGCCCTGCCGGACCGGGAGATCGTCCCCGGGAAGCTCCTGGACCTGCCGGGCCGCCGGCTGCGCGCGGTCTGGACCCCGGGCCACACGCCCGGCCATGTCTGCCTGCACCTGGAGGAGGAGCATCCGGCCCGGCTGCCCGGCCGGGGCCGCCTGTTCAGCGGCGACCACCTGCTGCCCGGGGTCACCCCGCACATCGGCCTGTACGAGGACCCGGGCGACGCCACGGTGACCGATCCCCTGGGTGACTACCTGGACTCCCTGGAGCGGGTCGCCCGGCTGGTCCCCGCCGAGGTCCTCCCGGCCCACCAGCACGCCTTCACCGACGCCCCGGGACGTGTACGGGCGCTGCTCGACCACCACGAGCGCCGGCTGACCGGCCTGCTGGCCCTGCTCGCCGAGCCGCTCACCCCCTGGCGGCTCGCCGAGCGCATGGAGTGGAACCGCCCCTGGGGGGACATCCCCTACGGCTCCCGGAACATCGCGGTCTCCGAGGCCGAGTCCCATCTGCGCCGCCTGGTGAAGCTGGGCCGGGCGGAGCCGGTACCGGGCAGCGAGCCGGTGGCGTACGTGGCGGTGTGAGAGCGGCGGGACGAGCAACGGCAGCGGGACGAGCAGCGGCAGGGGTCAGGCCGACGCGCCCGGATCCCGTGCCCCGGGCCCCTCCACGACACCGGCACCGGCACCGGCGCCGGAGCCTTCCGCGGCGAGGGCCTGCCGGTGGAACCTGTCTATCGCCGCCTCGTGGTTGCGCAGCACGTGCGAGACGTTCTGCAGTTCGCTGTCTGGGACACAGGGGAACACGCACAACTCGTCATCGGCGTGCGGGTGTTCCGGGTCGTCGGGCGCGTGCAGCGCCACCGCGGCGAACCGGAGGTCCACCGCCCCCGCGATGCCCCGCGCGACCTGCTCCGGGTAGCCCGCCTCCAGCGCCGCGCTCCGTATCCGCTCCCGCCGGGACGCGCTCAGGTACGGCCCGAGCTTCAACAGGCCGTCGTTGATGGCGGCCCGGCGCAGCTCCAGACGCAGCGCGGCGCCGCTGACCCGGCCGGTGGCGGGCGCGGCGGGCGGGGTGATGGTGAGCATGGTCTGCCATAACGGCTTCAGCCGCCGGTGTTCACGCACCAGGCGCCGTCGCTCCGCCAGCACCGGACCGGCCTGGCCGACGATGAAGGCGACGGCCACCAGGCCCGCCTCGGCGATGGCGAACGGCGGCGCCGCGTGGGTCGACAGCCAGTCCCAGTCCCGGCCGCTCCACCGGCCGGCGATGGCCGCGAACTTGGCGACGTCGAAGAGGAGCCCGAGGGCGTAGGCCTCCTGGAGGAAGATCACCGCGCGGCGCAGCCAGGCGTCGGCGACCTCCCGGTACCAGGCCCGCAGCATTCCGGCGGCGACCAGCGCGGACGCCGTGTGGGCGATGACGTAGAGCAGGATGAACTCGCGCATCCACGGCGTGCGGGCGTAGTAGGTGTCGAGGTCGCGCAGCCGCTCCACGCTGTGGTCGGCGAGCAGGAACGTCACGCAGAGCCCGGCGATGACGGCGGCGTACGCCAGCCCGACCTGGCGGGTGCGCCGGCGACGGGTGGCGGACGGCGGTTCCCGCCAGGTGATGATGAGCCACAGGCAGGCCCCGCAGTAGGCGGTGGCGAGGGAGTACACCCACACGGCGGCGAAGTTGGGGACGCCGGTGAGGACGTTGATGCGGTGCAGGTTGGCCGGCGGCAGCGAGACGAAGACGAGGGTGCCGATGGCGAGCAGTACGGCGGTGGCCCGCAGGATCGGGTCCTGCCAGGCGCGCCGCAGCAGCGGCAGTTTGATCACGAAGGCGACGGCGAACAGGACGGCCGGGACGGCGTAGGAGATCCAGGAGCCGGAGATGTCCCAGCTCATCAGGGGCCGCCTATGTTGCCCAGCGAGGAGGACAGCCGGTCGGTGAGGGTGTCCTGGGTCATCCGGCCGGCCGCGCCCGGCCCGACGACCTTGGAGAACTTGGCCGCGAGGCGCAGCCCCCACTCCTCGGCCTCCCACTCGGCCTCGGCGGCCTCGGCGGCGGGCGACCGGGTGGCCATGGCGACCACCCGGTCCCAGGGGATGTCGTCGTCGGCGCGGGCCAGCAGCCGGCGGGCGGCGGCGGGCAGCCCGGGGGCGTAGTGCACGTCCAGGGTGCCGTGGTGGATGTGGCCGATCTCGTGTCCGGCGATGACGAACTTGTGCGGGTCGGAGGCGCGTCGCTCGACCACGACGATGTAGTCCTCCTCGCGGGCCAGGGTGATCCCGGAGATGTCCAGGCCCGGCGGGAAGGCGACGAACCGCAGCTTGACCGGGCGGTCCAGGTGGGGGCTGAGGGTGGCGCACAGCGCGTGCAGGAACGCCTCGGGGGTGGTCGGCGGGGTGAGGGTGCGGACGGTCTCGCGCACGAGCCGGTCCAGGAAACGCTTCGGGGAGCCGAAGGGCCGCAGGGCCATCGCCGACCGGGAAGTCCGCTTGGCCTTCGGGGTCTTGGCGGACTGTTCAGGCACGCCCGGTGTCCCCCGCCTTCTCCGAGGCGATGATCATCTCGGCCAGGTCGGCCAGGGTGGAGAGTTGCCGGGCGTTCATCTGCGGGGCTCGGGCGGCGAGCCGGATCAGGCCGCACTCGCGCAGCCTCAGCAGCGGGTCGGCCTCGGCCTCCAGGCTCTGCAGCACCGGTTGCAGCGCCTCGCACAGCGCCTCCGGTTCGTCGGCCGTGAAGAAGCCGGCGGGCAGGCCGAAGAAGCGGCGCAGCCGGTCGGCGTGTTCCAGGCTGGGCATGCCGCTCTTGCGCCACTCGCTCAGCCACTGCCTGCTGGTCCCGGCGATCCGGGCCAGTTCGTCCAGGGAGTACCGCTTGCCGTCCGGGCGGCGCCGGGTCTCCCGGATGAAGTCCAGCCGCTGGCGCACCCGGTGGGCGAGGCAGGTCTCGCCGGCCCGGCCGCCGGAGAGGAGTTCGACGACGACGCCCACGGGGATGCCGGTGCGGTAGGAGAGGCCGGCCACGTCGAGGGCCTCCGGCAGCCGGCCCGGCCTGCCGGTCAGCTCGCCGAGCCGGTCCAGCACGTCGGCCAGCGCGGCGTAGGCGTCACTCACCGAGTCCCCCCTGAGCGTGTCTTTCCGTTCGCTGGCTGGGCGCGAGGCTACTAGGTCGCCCCCTCGGCGACCAGATCTGACAAGGCTCCCTGCGTAATAGCGCAGCTATCGTTGACAGTTCAGGGCGCGGTGGGTGAGGATCACTGCACGGAGAGCAAGATCCGACCCGCCTCGGGTGCCGCCTATGGGGGAGCGGCACCCGGGGCGCTCCTGATCGCCTTCCCCCCGAGGAAGGTCCAGGCCCATGGCCCAGCCCGTCGTGCTCCTCGGGGCCGGCCGGGGGGAGATCTGCGGCGAGTTCCCGCTGGCACGGGTCGCCGCGGCCCGCCCGGTCCTCCTGGTCGACCCGTTGCCGCCCGCCCGCTGGGCCCGCCCGTATGCGACCGCGCACGTGGCGGCGGACCCGGCCGATACGGAACGGACAGCGGGGGCGTTACGGAGACGTTCCCCCGGAGGCGTACTGGCCTGGTCCCCGGAGTACCTGCCCGCGGCGGCCCGGCTGGCCGCCCGGCTCGGATTGCCGGGCCTGCCGTACGAGACGGCCGTGACGTGCGCCGATCCGGTGGCGTTACGGGCGCTGCTGGACCGGCACCGGGTGCCGACGGCGGATCCGGGGGACGCCGAGGGGGAAGCGGTGTCGGCCGAGACGGTCGTCCTGGACGACGAGGTACGCATCGTCGCGCTGACCCGTACGACCCCGGGCCCGCCGCCGGCCCGCCGCCCGCTGCGGCACGGCGTCCACGCCCACGACGGCCTGCTGCACAACCGCTTCCTGCGCCAGTGCGTGCAGCGGGCCGTGTGCGCCTTGCGGCTCACCGACACCGTCGCGCACATCACGCTGCGGCTGACCGCCCGCGGCCCCCGCGTCCTGGGCGTGGCACCCTGCCCGCCCGGCGACCTCATCACGCTGCTGGTGGAGCAGGCCACCGGCGTCGACCTGGCCGGGGCGGCCGCGACCCTGGCCACCGGCGGGCTCCCGGACGTCACCCCGACCCGGCAGCGGGCCGCCGCCGTCCAGTTCGCCTACCCGGCGGTGACCGGCCGCCTCACCCACCTCCGCCTGGACCCGGCCGCCGCGGACGAGCCGTCCGCCGAACGCATGGTCCTCACCCGCGGCCCCGGCGACCCGGTGACGGCGGCCCCCCACGCCGGGATCGGCGACCGCCTGGCCCACTGGGTGGCCACGGCCGACACCCCGGCCCAGTGCGAACACGCCCTCCACCGCATGTCCCACCACCTCACCGCCACGATCCACCCGGCGACCCACGTCTACGCGGCGTAGCTGTCGACCGGTCAGGCGGGCGTGACGAGGATGCGGTACGCGCTCGGGGCGCCGAGGAGGGTCAGGGGCTGCTGGGTGGTCTGGTCGGGCTCGTAGACCCCGATGCCCTTGTCCTCGCCGTACAGGATCTGGGCCGTACAGGATCTGGTACGTGTCCTCCTCGCCGTACAGGATCTGGTACGTGTCCTCCTCGCCGGCGACCGTCACTAAACGGAAGTCCGACGCCCCGGGACGACGGGCGGGCCGAGGAGCACTCGCGCGGGGGTCTTCTGGTCCGGCGTGAACCAGGCAGGGGACCGGTCCTCGGCGCTGCGCATCAGGAACGTGTCCCGCGCTACCGGCTCCAGCAGCCACTCGCTCAGCTTCCCACCCACGGTGACCTCGCCGTTCTCGTGGCCGATCGGCAGGTCGTCGGCCTTGACGCGCAGGTTGACGGGGCGCTGGACCAGGTCCGACAACCGTTCCGTGGTTCCTCCGTGTTCTCCGCCCTCGCACGCTCGGTTCTCCACCCTCGCACGCTCGTGGCGAGGGGTCCGTGGAGATCACCGCGCCGGGCCCAACCCGCCCGATCGCCCGCTCTCGGACATCCTCCCGTCCCGTCCCGCCGCCCTCCGGTCACCCTCCTCGGTCACCCCCGGAGCAGAAACGATCACTCGAAGGCCGATGCGGCGGTGAAGCGGAGACAAGACGAAAACCGCGGAGCCGCCCCGCCCTCCCGCGCGGCGTATCCGGGTGGCTTGATTCTTGCGCGCGCTCCCCGCCCGCCGCAGCCCCGGCACATCCCCACGGCCACCGCCGGGCCCGCTCCGGGCGGCCGGTAAAGTGGCGGGGTCGTCACACCCGTACGGGGGAAAGCCGGTGCAATTCCGGCGGTGTCTTCGCCGCGTCACCGGCCTGGCCGGAGCGGGCGGGAACGCCCCGCCGGGTCGTTGACGGCTCGCGTGCGCCGGTGGTCCGCCGCGCACGGCACCGTCGAGGTTGACGGAGCCGAGCCGCCCGGGGTGTCACCCGCGTGCTGCCCGGCTCCCCGCAGGAGAGGCAGTCGCCGACCATGAACGTCCGCCGCAGTGCCGCGGCTCTCGCCGCCGTAGGCGTGCTGGCCGCCGCAGCGCCCGCCACGGCCGCCGACCCGTCCCCGTCGCCCAAGACGACGGTCCCCTCCGGGCTGTACGGCAAGGGTGACCCGACGTACGACGGCGTGTGGCGGCAGTCGCTGACGCTGGTCGCGCAGCGGACCCTCGGCTACAAGCCCGCCCCCGCCGCCGTGGACTGGCTCACCGGCCAGCAGTGCGCGGACGGCGCCTTCGCCGCCTTCCGGGCCGCCCCCGGCAAGCCCTGCGACGACAAGCTGAAGACGGACACCAACAGCACGGCCGCCGCCGTCCAGGCCCTCGCCGCGACCGGCGGGCACGGCGGCGTGGTGGAGAAGGCCGTGAACTGGCTGAAGTCCGTCCAGAACGAGGACGGCGGCTGGAGCTACTACCCGGGCGACCCCAGCGACACCAACTCCACCTCCGTCGTCATCGGCGCGCTCGCCGCCGCCGGCACCGACCCGGCGTCCGTCCGCAAGTCCGGCAAGTCCCCCTACGACGCCCTGCCCGCCTGGTCCATCCCCTGCGACCGGGACGGCGGCGGCGCCCTCGCCTTCCAGCCGGACAAGAAGGGCGAGCTGCTCCCCAACGCCGACGCCACCGCCGCCGGTCTGCTCGGCGCGCTCGGCAAGGGCTTCGTGGCCCGCGCCGCCAGCCAGGCCCCCGCCAAGGACACCTGCGTCAAGGCCACCTCCCGCACCCAGGTCGCCGACAACGCCGGCGCCTACCTCGCGGCGGCCGTCGGCAAGACCGGGCACCTGGAGTCCACCCTGCCCGGCGCCAAGGCCCAGCCCGACTTCGGCAACACCGCGGACGCCGTCGTCGCGCTCGCCGCGGACGGCCGTACCGAACCGGCCCGCAAGGCGTACGCCTGGCTGGAGAAGAACGCCAGCCCGTGGGCGGAGCAGAGCGGCCCCGCCGCCTACGCCCAGCTGATCCTGGCCGCCCACGCCCTCGGCGAGCAGCCGGGCGACTTCAACGGCACCAGCCTGGTCAGCGCCCTCAACGCGCAGGGCCCGGCCCCGCAGATGGACACCTCCGGTCAGCAGCACGAGGAGGAGAAGAAGGAGTCCCGGAACTGGGGCTGGTGGATCTTCGGCGTCTGCCTCGTCGCCAGCATCGGTGTCGGGTTCCTGCTCAGCGGCCGGAAGAAGCGGCAGCCGTGACCGCCGTCCGCCGTGCCGCGCCGGTGCTCGTCGCCGCGCTGCTCCTCCTCGTCTGCGCGGGGCGGGCCGGTGCGACCGGCTACCGCTACTGGTCCTTCTGGGAGCGCACCGGCGACCACTGGACGTACGCGACGCAGGGCCCGGCCTCCGCCCGGCCCGACGACGGTACGGTGCAGGGCTTCCGGTTCACCGTGGGCGCGGACTCCGCGGACGCCGGCCGGCCGCGCGGTACGGCGGACTTCGACACGATCTGCGCGGACACCCCGGCGAAGTCCGGGTCCAAGCGGGTCGCCCTGGTCCTGGACTTCGGCACGTCCGCGGACGCGCCGTCCGGCGAGACCCCGCCGGAGCGGCGGGCCGTGTGCGCGCGGGTGCCGTCCGGCGCGTCCACCGCGGACGCGCTCGCCGCGGTGGCGGGGCCGCTGCGGTACGACACCAACGCCCTGCTGTGCGCCATCGCGGGCTACCCGCACAAGGGTTGCGGCGAGCAGGTCTCCACGGACCGCGAGCCCTCCGCCACCGCGCCCGAGTCCGGCTCCTCCGACTCCTCCGACTCCGACTCCGGCCCGTCCCTGGGGCTGCCGATCGGCGTGGGGGTGGTGGCCCTGCTGGCAGGCGCGGCGATATGGCAGTCCCGACGGCGGCGCAATGCGTCCGGGTGAGCCCGGCCCGTCCTGCGACCGCGGCGACGCCGTGGCCGGTCGCGCAGTTCCCCGCGCCCCCAGGGAGTCGCAGTCCCGTCCGCCGGAAACCACCCCCACCCGGTCCCGCCCCACCCTCCACCCCGGTGCCTGGTGGCTCTGGGCGATATCCCTCGGCGTCGCCGCGACCCGTACCACCAACCCCCTCCTCCTGGCCCTCCTCCTCGCGGCCTCCGGATACGTCGTGGCGACGCACCGCTCCCCCGCCCCCTGGGCCCGCTCGTACGCCGCGTTCGTCCGGCTCGCCCTCGCCGTGCTGCTCATCCGCGTCCTGTTCGCGGTGGCGCTCGGCTCTCCCATCCCCGGTACGCACACCCTGCTCACCCTCCCCGAAGTCCCCCTCCCCCACTGGGCGCAGGGCATCCGGCTCGGCGGCCGGGTGACCGCGGAGGCCGTGCTCTTCGCCGCGTACGACGGCCTGAAGCTCGCCACCCTCCTCGTCTGCGTCGGCGCCGCGAACGCCCTGGCCAGCCCCACCCGCCTGCTCAAGTCCCTGCCCGGCGCGCTGTACGAGACGGGCGTGGCCGTGGTCGTCGCGCTCACCTTCGCCCCGCACCTGATCGCCGACGTCCGCCGCCTGCGCGCCGCCCGCCGCCTGCGCGGCCGTCCCGACCGGGGTCTACGGGGTCTGCTCCAGGTCGGTCTGCCGGTCCTGGAAGGCGCGCTGGAGCGCTCGGTGGCGCTCGCCGCCGCGATGGAGGCCCGCGGCTACGGCCGTACCGCCGAGGTCCCCGCCCCCGTCCGCCGTACCACCGCCGCCCTCACCCTCGGCGGCCTGCTCGGCGTCTGCGCGGGCACGTACGGGCTGCTGACGGCGGAAGGCGGCACGTACGGGCTTCCCGTACTGCTCGCCGGGGTCCTCGCCGCGCTCGCCGGGCTGCGGCTGGGCGGCCGGCGTTCCCTCCGCACCCGGTACCGCCCCGACCCCTGGGGAGCGCACGCCTGGCTGGTCACCGGCTCCGGTGCCGCCGTGGCCGCGCTGCTGACGCTGGCCTCGGTCCGCGACCCCGAGGCCCTGCACCCCGGCGTGGTCCCGCTGGTCGCCCCCACCCTCCCGCTGTGGCCCGCCGTGGCCGTCCTGCTCGCCCTGCTGCCCGCCTTCGTCGTCCCCAGGGAGCCGTCGTGATCCGCTTCGAGGATGTCAGCGTGACGTACGAGGGTGCCGCCGGACCCACCGTCGCCGGCGTCGACTTCGAGGTGCCGGAGGGCGAACTCGTGCTGCTCGCCGGTCCGTCCGGGGTCGGCAAGTCCACCGTGCTGGGCGCGGTCAGCGGGCTGGTCCCGCACTTCACCGGCGGCACCCTGCGCGGACGCGTCACGGTGGCCGGCCGCGACACCCGTACCCACCAGCCGCGCGAACTCGCCGACGTGGTGGGCACGGTGGGCCAGGACCCGCTCGCGCACTTCGTGACGGACACCGTGGAGGACGAACTCGCCTACGGCATGGAGTCCCTGGGGCTCGCCCCGGCGGTGATGCGGCGCCGGGTGGAGGAGACCCTGGACCTGCTGGGCCTGGCCGCCCTGCGGAACCGTCCCATCGCCACCCTCTCCGGCGGGCAGCGGCAGCGGGTGGCCATCGGCTCGGTCCTCACCCCGCACCCTCAGGTACTCGTCCTGGACGAGCCGACCTCCGCGCTCGACCCGGCGGCGGCGGAGGAGGTGCTGGCCGTCCTCCAGCGCCTGGTGCACGACCTCGGCACGACGGTCCTCATGGCCGAACACCGCCTGGAACGGGTGATCCAGTACGCCGACCGCATGGTCCTCCTCCCCGCCCCCGGCGCCACCCCCCTCACCGGCACCCCGTCCGAGATCATGACGGTCTCCCCGGTCTACCCCCCGGTGATCGCCCTGGGCCGCCTGGCCGACTGGTCCCCGCTTCCGTTGACGATCCGGGACGCCCGCCGCCAGGCGGCTCCCCTGCGGGCCCGGCTCGCGAAAGTTTCTTCGGACGAGGGCAGGCGGGCAGCCGTGCCTGCCCCAAGCTCTTCGAGCAGGGAGTGCCCCCAGGCGGCACGGGTGGGCGATGGGAGTCCCCCCGCGCGAGCGAAGTCGAGCGTGGGGGAGGCACCCCGCGAGCGCGGGCAAGCGACCCGACTTCCGGCCCGCACCAGCACCGGGCCCCGCACCTGGTTCCGCCGCACCGCCCGCACCTCCCACCAACCGCGACCGGGGTCCCACCTCGCCCAGATCCACTCCCTCTCCCTCCGCCGCGAAACCACCCAGGCCCTGCGCGACGTGACCCTGACCATCTCCAAGGGCGAGACCATCGCCCTCATGGGCCGCAACGGCGCCGGCAAGTCCACCCTGCTCGGCGCCCTCGTCGGCCTGCTCGCCCCCACCACCGGCACGGTCACCGTCGGCGGCCTCACCCCGCACCGCACCCCGGCCCCCACCCTGATCCGCCAGGTGGGCCTGGTCCCCCAGGACCCCCGGGACCTGCTGTACGCCGACACGGTCGCGGCGGAGTGCGCCGCCGCCGACAAGGACGCGGGCGCCACCCCCGGCACCTGCCGCGCCCTGGTCTCCGAGCTGCTCCCGGACATCACCGACGACACCCACCCCCGCGACCTCTCCGAGGGTCAGCGGCTGGCGCTCGCGCTGGCCGTGGTGCTCACCGCCCGCCCGCCGCTGCTCCTGCTGGACGAGCCGACCCGCGGCCTGGACTACGCGGCCAAGGCCCGCCTGGTCTCCGTGCTGCGCTCACTCGCCGCCGAGGGGCACGCGATCGTGCTGGCGACGCACGACGTGGAGCTGGCCGCCGAGCTGGCGCACCGCGTGGTGCTGCTGGCCGAGGGCGAGGTGATCGCCGACGGCCCGATGGCGGAGATCGTCGTCTCCTCCCCCTCCTTCGCCCCGCAGGTGACGAAGATCCTGGCCCCGCAGCGCTGGCTGACTGTCTCCGAGGTCCGCTACGCCCTGAACGAGGTCCGCGAGGCCCTGACATGAGCCGCACCAGCCACATCGGCCACACCGACCCCACCCGCCCCACCCGTCCCACCCGCCTGCACGCCGTCCGCCTGGGCCCCCGCTCCCTCGCCGCGCTCGCCCTCACCGGCGCCGTCGGCCTGGTCGCGTTCTGCTGGCCGTTCCTCGCCCCGCCCCGCTCCCAGCTGAGCGCCCACGCGCAGGACGCGCCGTGGCTCTTCGCGGGCCTGCTCATTCTTCTGGTCGCGGTGGTCGCGGCGACGATCTCGGAGTCCGATCTCGGCCCGAAGGCGGTGGCGATGCTGGGCGTCCTGGCCGCCACGGGCGCGGCGCTGCGCCCGATCGGCGCCGGTACGGCGGGCCTGGAGCCGATGTTCTTCCTGATGGTGCTGAGCGGCCGGGTGCTGGGCCCGGGGTTCGGCTTCACCCTGGGCTCGGTGACGATGTTCGCGTCCGCCCTGCTGACGGGCGGGGTCGGGCCGTGGCTGCCGTTCCAGATGCTGGCGATGGGCTGGTTCACGATGGGCGCCGGGCTGCTGCCGGGCCCGGTCCGGCTGCGCGGCCGGGCCGAGCTGCTGGTGCTCGCGGTCTACGGATTCCTGGCCGCGTTCGCCTACGGCACGGTGATGAACCTGGCCGGCTGGCCCTTCATGGGCGGCGGGGCCTCGGGCATCTCGTTCGTGGCCGGGGACGCGGTCGCCGCGAACCTGGCCCGGTTCGTCGCGTACTGCACGGCCACGTCCCTCGGCTGGGACCTGGGCCGGGCCCTGTGCACGGTCGTGCTGACCCTCGCGCTCGGCCCGGCGGTACTGCGGGCACTGCGCCGGGCCACCAGGCGCGCCGCGTTCGAGACCGCGGTCACATTCGACGACCCCAAGCAGTGACCCAGCGCGCGAACCCAAGCACGCGTCGTGAGCGAGCCGGTGAAGGACCCCACATGACGCACGTCACCTACGACCCGACGCCGTAGCACCTTTTGCCGGATTCGCCCCATCCCGCACCGCCTGTGACCTGCGGATTGAGACGCACGCCACATACTTCGCGTCCCTCACGAATCCGGCCACCACTAGTAAAGGGGGTCATTGCGGGCCCCCGGCGGGCCTGCTTATCTGGATGACGTCGCCAGGCGCCACGAGCCCGAAGCGGGCCGCGGCGCCCACGCATGCCGGCCACACCACGTGGCCCACCACATGCGGGCGATCCCCTGCCCCCGACGCAAGAGGTACTTCGTGACCGTCTCCATCATCCGCCGCATCGCCTCCCCGAAGAAGGCCCTCACCACCGCCGCCGTGGCCGCCGCCACCGCCGGCATGGCGCTCACCGCCGCTCCGGCTCACGCCGCCCCGGCCCAGGCCTCCTCCGCCCAGGCGATCGCGCACAAGATGATCCCGGACGCCGCGCAGTTCAACGCCTTCAGCAAGATCGTCTCCCATGAGAGCGGCTGGAACCCCCACGCCACCAACAGCTCCTCCGGCGCCTACGGCCTCGTCCAGGCCCTCCCGGCCTCCAAGATGGCCTCCGCCGGCGCCGACTGGAAGACCAACCCGGCCACCCAGATCAAGTGGGGCCTGGACTACATGAACTCCCGCTACGGCAGCCCCGTCAAGGCCTGGGACTTCTGGCAGGCCAACGGCTGGTACTGAGCCCGGCCGACAGCACCCCACAACGCTCCCGCGCCCCCGCCCACCCGGCGGGGGCGCGCGCGTATGTCCACGGTTCAGCCGGCCACCACCCGCAGTTCCTTCACCCCGTTGATCCAGGCCGAGCGCAGCCGTCGCGGGTCGCCCGCGAGGCGCAGGCCGGGCATCGCGTCGGCTGTCGCGCGGAAGATCAGGTCGATCTCCAGCACGGCCAGGGACTTGCCGAGGCAGTAGTGGGGACCGCCTCCGCCGAAGCCCAGGTGGGGGTTGGGATCGCGGGTGATGTCGAAGGTGTCGGGGTCGGTGAAGACCTCCGGGTCGCGGTTGGCGGAGGCGTAGAAGAGCCCCACCCGGTCGCCCTTCCTGATCGGTACGCCGCCCAGCTCGGTGTCCTGGGTCGCCGTCCGCTGGAAGGCGTTGACCGGGGTGGCCCAGCGCACGATCTCCTCGGCCGTGGTCGCGGGGCGCTCCCGGCGGAAGAGGTCCCACTGGTCGGGGTGGGTGAGGAAGGCGTGCATGCCGTGGGTGATGGCGTTGCGGGTGGTCTCGTTGCCCGCGACCGCCAGCATCAGCACGAAGAAGCCGAACTCGTCGGAGTTCAGGTTGCCCTCGTCCTCCGCCGCCACCAGCGCCGAGACGATGTCCCCGGCCGGGCAGCGCTTGCGCTCGGCGGCCATGTTCATGGCGTAGGCGATGATCTCGACGGCGGACTGCGCGCCGATCTCCTCCGTGATGGCGTACTCCGGGTCGTCGTACGCGATCATCTTGTTGGACCAGTCGAAGATCTTCGTACGGTCCTCCTGCGGCACTCCGATCAGTTCCGCGATGGCCTGGAGCGGGAGTTCGCAGGCGACCTCGGTGACGAAGTCGAAGGGCTCGGAGCGGGCGCGGGCGGCGGCGACGATCGACTCGGCGCGGGCGCGCAGCCGCTGCTCCAGCGCGCGGATCGAGCGTGGCGTGAAGCCGCGCTGCACTATCTGGCGCACCCGCGTATGTTCCGGTGGATCCATGTTGAGCAGGATCAGCCGCTGGGCGTCGATGGCGTCGCGCTCGATGTGTTCGTTGAAGCGGATGACCGCCGTGTTGAGGGACGAGGAGAAGAGTTCGGGGTGCGTGGAGACGTACTTGACGTCGGCGTGCCGGGTGACGGCCCAGTAGCCGGTGTCGGCGAAGCCCGCGACGCCGTGCGGCTGCGGGATCCAGCGGACCGGTTCGCTACGGCGCAAGGCGGCGAACTCCGGGAAGGGCACGCGGTGGTGCAGCAGGTCGGGATCGGTGGGGTCGAACCCGTCGGGCAGCGCTGGACAGGGCATCGGCGGCTCCAGCCATCTGACGGTCCATCAGCGGGTGCGGCGACGGTAGTAACGGGTTCTACAAGTCGCAAGAGCCGCGACTGAGCCAATCCGCGCCGAAACCATGCGGATCACGCCTTCCGCACCCGCAAGACCCTTGCGGTGACGCACATCACGTCAGCAGACTGCCGAGGAGAACTAGAACACGTACTAGTTCTGGAGGAGAGCCCTCTCGGAGAGGACCCGCAGCCATGGCCGCCGAACCCGTGATCGTCGAAGCCGTCCGCACCCCCATCGGCAAGCGCGGCGGCGCGCTCGCCAATCTGCACCCGGCCTATCTGCTGGGCGAGACCTACCGTGAACTCCTCGGCCGCACCGGCATCCCCGCCGACGCGGTGGAGCAGATCGTCGGCGGTACGGTGACCCACGCCGGCGAGCAGTCCATGAACCCCGCGCGCACGGCCTGGCTGACCATGGGCCTGCCCTACGAGACGGCGGCGAGCACGGTCGACTGTCAGTGCGGCTCCTCGCAGCAGGCGTCCCACATGGTGGCCAACATGGTCGCGGCGGGCGTGATCGACGTCGGTATCAGCTGCGGTGTCGAGTCCATGTCCCGGGTCCCGCTGGGCTCCGGCTCCAAGCACGGCCCCGGGAAACCCTTCCCCGACGAGTGGAACGTCGACCTGCCCAACCAGTTCGAGGCCGCCGAGCGCATCGCCCGCCACCGGGGCCTGACGCGCGAGGACGTCGACGCGCTCGGCCTGCTCTCCCAGCAGCGCGCCGCGCACGCCTGGGCCGAGGAACGCTTCAAGCGGGAGACCTTCGCCGTTCAGGTGCCCACCACGGAGGAGGAGCAGGACGCCGGTCAGGGCATGTGGCGCCTGGTCGACAAGGACGAGGGCCTGCGGGACACCACCCCGGAGGCGCTGGCCGGTCTGAAGCCGGTCATGCCGACGGCCGTCCACACCGCCGGGAACTCGTCCCAGATCTCCGACGGCGCGGCGGCCATCATGTGGGCCTCCAAGCGGATGGCCCGCGCGCTGAAACTGAAGCCGAGGGCCCGGATCGTCGCCCAGGCCCTGGTCGGCGCCGACCCCCACTTCCACCTGGACGGCCCCATCGACGCCACCCGCGCCGTCCTCGGCAAGGCGGGCATGACCCTCAACGACATCGACCTCGTGGAGATCAACGAGGCGTTCGCCTCCGTCGTCCTGAGCTGGGCCCAGGTCTTCGACCAGAACCTCGACAAGGTCAACGTCAACGGCGGTGCGATCGCCCTCGGCCACCCGGTCGGCGCGACCGGCGCCCGCCTCATCACCACGGCTCTGCACGAACTGGAGCGCGCGGACAAGGAGTTCGCCCTCGTCACCATGTGCGCGGGCGGCGGCCTGGCGGCCGGGACGATCATCCAGCGGCTGTAGCCGACGCCCAGGTAACGAAGTCGCCGAAGGCGGCGGGGCCGACGTTCAGCACCGGTCCCGCCGGGTTCTTCGAGTCACGGATGGCGACGGTGGTGGCGCAGGGGGGTTCGGCGACCTCCAGGCACTGGCCGCCCTGGTCACTGCTGTACGAGGACTTCTGCCAGGTCAGGTCACCGAGGGGGGCGCACTCGACGCACTCACCGCCCTGGTCGCCGCTGTAGCTCGACTTACGCCACTTGCTCTCCATAGCGGTCCTCCATGACGCCTCGGATCAACTCCGCCGACTTCTTGATCGAGAGCGCGGCGGCCTGGAGGTGATCGTAACGGAGCGAGCAGTCCCTGACGGTCTCCGGGTTTGCGGTCGGATGCCCGCTGCTGTAGCCCTCCGTATAGACGATGGCTGGATCAGCGGCGAACTGGAAGACAGTGAACGAGCCTTGCAGGCCCGGGTGTTCCCCCGCCGAGTACGGCAGGATCTGCACGTTGACCCTCGGGTCGTCCTCGAACGTCAACAGGTGGGCCAGTTGCTCACGCATGACCTCGTGGCCACCGATCTCCTGATGCAGCGCGGCCTCGCTGAGGATCATCCAGAAGACCGGCGGGTTCTCCTTCTCGAAGACGCGCTGTCGGGCGAGTCGAGCGGTGGTCCGGTCCCCGAGCTTGTCCTGGTTCAGCACTCCGAGCACCGCCCGCACGTAGGCCGGAGTCTGAAGCAGACCGTGGACGACGTGGGTTTGAAAGGCGCAGATCTCCACCGCCCGCGCCTCCAACTCCGCCGCCTCCTGAAACCACGGCGGAAGCTGACTGCGCAGCACCAGCTGAACCAGCCGCGTAAGCGCACCCCCCGTCCCCAACGCCGCGTCCACCCGCTGACTGAACTCCAGCGTGGGCACTTTCCTCGCTGTCTCGATCTGACCGATGAGCGAGCCGGTGTAGTTGATGATTTCCCCGAGCTGGCGCTGTGTGAGGCCCGCCGCCTCCCGATACCGCCGTAGCTCGAAGCCGTAGTAGTGGAGCGGAGACGCGCCCGCGTCGAGGGTGCTGATGTTGGCCACGGTGGGACCCCTCTCACGCAACAGAGTCCACGTGGGGACTCGTTGTGTTCTTCCTGTAGCCGAGCGTAGTGAGAACAGGTCAGTCTCGTACCGTGAACCTGAATTTTCCCCACATTCCCCAGTACCGCATGGAAATCACGGTCGGCGAGCACTCGGTGCGCCACATCCGCCGGATCGTCCGCTCGCTGCTGCGCGAGTGGGAGCTGGAGCCGCTGACGTTCGCCGTGGAGCTGGGCGTGAGCGAGCTGGTCACCAACGTCGTACGGCATGTGCCCGACCGCCGCTGCCGGGTGGTCGTGGCCCGGCAGGCGGCGGGGGTCCGGGCCGAGGTGAGCGACGGCTTCGCCGCGCTGCCCCGGATGGAGACCGAGGTGGACGAGGAGTCCGAGGGCGGCCGGGGCCTGGCCCTGCTGGACGCCGTGGTGGACAAGTGGGGGGTGGCAGCGGGCGCCGGCGGGAAGACGGTGTGGTTCGAGTGCCACGGCTGCCCCGCCGCGTCGGCCCGCTGCACTGAAGGGCCGGTTGCGGAACCGGCTCAGACGAGGACGCGCACGGACAGCGGGTTCGCGTAGGACACTGTCCGGTTGGGGGCCAGGACGCCCCTGAGGTTGGAGCAGTTCGCGTTGTAGTAGTAGGCCACCGACCGGTTCGTGTTGTTGGCGAGCAGCCGCGCGCGGAAACGAAGATTGATGCAGACGTTGTCCGGCGGGTTGTCGATCCGGGCTTCCTCTCCGGTGGAGCGGAAGTACCGGATGTTCCCGGTGGCCGCCTCCGCGCTGGAGGTCAGGCCGACGGCCAGAACGGCCGCGGTGCCGGCCGCCAGGGCGAGCCTGGCCGGACGTGCGATGCGGAACATGGAGGGACCGCCTTTCTCAGCCGATGACGCGCACGGACAGGGGGTTGTTGTAGGCCACCGCGCGGCCGGGGGGCAGATTGTCGGTGAAGTTGGTGCAGTTCGCACCGAAGAAGTAGCTCACCGTCTTGTTCGTGTTGTTGGCGAGCAGCTGCGCGCGGAAGCGAAGGTTGATGCAGACGTTGTCCGGCGGATTGTCGATCCGGGCCTCCTGGCCGGACGCGCTGAAGTACCGGATGTTCCCGGTGGCGGCCTCCGCGCTGGAGGTCAGGCCGACGGCCAGGACGGCCGCGATACCGGCCGTCAGGGCGAGTCTGGCCACATGTGCGATGCGGAGCATGAGTGGGTGTCCCCTTTCCGTTCCAGCCCTCGAAAGGGGAAATCCCACCGATCGAGGGAATTAAAGGGGACACACCCGAACTCTCACCTGAACAAGTGATAGTTCAGGTAATGAGATTTCACTCATCCGGCGCGTTTGATCCACTGCTGGTCCTGGTCCCCGTACGCGCAATCGACCAGCTCGGCCGGACCGTTCAGCCGGGTCGCCGCGAGGCATTTGCCCTGGGCGTGGTTCCGGTAGACCCAGCGGTTGCCGCCCACGGCGACCTGGGTCCACCGCGTCACCGACCCGTTGTTGCCGCAGCTCTGCATGGACACTTCGGCGATGCCGTTGAACACGGCGGAGGCACACAGTTCCCGCCCGCCGATCCGTTGCATGATCTGGACGGTGTTGCCGCCCTCGGGGGCCACCTCCCACACCTGGTTCGGCCCGCCGTGCCGGTCGTAGACCAGGACACTCGAGTCCTCTCCCCGGCCGGCGTCGTTGTCGAGGACGTACCCGGGGTTGGCGACGTTCTCCAGCACCAGCCCCGACTGTGCCGCCGCCTGCCCCGTCAGGGCGCCGGAGGCCAGCAGCCCGGCGCCCAGCAGAGCGACGACCGCGCGCGTCCTGGTCTTGTTCACGGATGACTCCTTCACTCCCGTCCGCTACAGCGGGATGAGCCTTGCCCGCGAGCGGCCCGGAGGAGGCGTCGCCTCGCCCCGCCGTCACCTGAAGTCGGTACGCCCCAGAGCCGGGTGGAGCCCTGGAACCGGCGCCGGGGAGACCGCGGGCGCCGGGGCGGCCCGGGGCCCCTGGAAGACGTAGGACAGCCCGAAGCCCGCGCCCACCACCGCCGCGCCGCCCACCGCGTCCAGGACCCAGTGGTTGCCGGTCGCGATGATCGTGGAGACCGTGAGGAAGGGGTGCAGGAGGCCGAGGGCCTTCATCCACCAGCGGGGCGCGACGACCGCGATCACCACGCCGCACCACAGCGACCAGCCGAAGTGCAGCGACGGCATCGCCGCGTACTGGTTGGTCAGCGCGGTCAGGGTGCCGTAGTCCGGCTTGGCGAAGTCCTGGACGCCATGGACCGTGTCGATGATGCCGAGGGTCGGCATCAGGCGCGGCGGCGCCAGCGGGAAGAGCCAGAAGCCGGCGAGGGCGAGCAGGGTGGCGAAGCCGAGGGAGGCGCGGGCCCAGCGGTAGTCGGCCGGGCGGCGCCAGTACAGGACGCCCAGGATGGTCAGCGGGACGACGAAGTGGAACGACTCGTAGTAGAAGACGAAGAACTCCCGCAGCCAGTCGATCTTCGCGGTGGCGTGGTTGACCGCGTGCTCGATGTCGATGTGCAGGAAGCGTTCGAGGCCGAGGACCAGCTCGCCGTGGTGCTCGGCGCGGGCCCGGCCGCCGGAGATCGTGCCGCCGGTCGCCGCCAGGCGTACCTGCTGGTAGGCGGCGTAGGTGACGCGGAGCAGCAGCAGTTCCAGCAGGAGGTTGGGGCGGGACAGGACGCGGCGGAGGAAGGGCAGGAGGGGGACGCGGCTCCAGCGGGCGGGGGGCTGCGGCGCGTACTCGGCGGGTACCGGGTCGCGATAGTACGGCGAGGTGCGCGGCAGGAAGGGGACCGCCGTGGCGGCGGCCAGCGCCGCAAGCAGCACCAGGTTGTCCCGCAGCGGGTACAGCACGGACATCTCCGGCAGCATCATCGACGCCGGGAGCGTGGTGAGGAGGACGACGGCCACCGGCCAGACGTAGCGGTCCGAAGCCCGCCGCCCGGCCCGGCCGACGATCGCGAGCAGCAGCCACAGCAGCTGGTGCTGCCAGGTGGTGGGCGACACGGCGATGGCGGCGCAGCCGGTGACGGCGACCGCGAGCAGGAGCTGGCCGTCGCGGGCGTAGCGGACCGCGCGGCGCAGCGCGAGGACGGCGACGGCGGCGCCGAGCACGAGGTAGAGGGCCGTCTCCAGGTGGCCGGTGAGGCCGAGGCGGAGCAGGGCGCCGTGCAGGGACTGGTTGGCGAGGGCGTCGGCCTGCCCGCCGAGCCCGGCCCCGGCCAGGTGGTGCACCCAGTAGGCGTACGAGTCGTGGGGCAGCGCGGCCCAGGCGAGCGCGGTGCACACGGCGAAGGTCCCGGCGGCGGCGCCCGCGGCCCGGCGGCGGTCGGTGAACCACAGCAGGGGGACGAAGAGCAGCACGGTGGGCTGGAGCGCGGCGGCCACGCCGATGCACAGTCCGCTCGCGCGCTGTCCGCGTACGGTGAAGCAGCCGAGCAGGACGAGCAGGACCGGGGTGATGCTGGTCTGGCCGAGCCACAGGTCGTTGCGGACCGGCAGGGAGACCATCAGCAGGCTGACGGCGACCGGCGCGGCCAGCAGCGAGGTACGGCGGCCGACCGGTCCGGGCAGCGCGCGGGCGGCGACCACGCCGAGGGCGACGACCAGCAGCAGGGAACCGAACGTCCAGCTCCAGCCGAGGGCGGCCTCCGCCCAGCGGGTCAGGGGACGCAGGACCAGGCCGCCGAAGGGGGTGCCGGTGAACTCCGTGGAGTCGTAGATCGAGCCCTTGACGTGCAGGACGCCCTCGGGGCCGATCCAGGTCTCCAGGTCGGTGAGGCGCTCGTTGCCCGGGGTGGTGAGGACGACGGCCATCTGGCGGGCGGCGAGGATCAGGGCCACGGCCCACAGGGCGAGCCGGGTGGCTCTCAGCCGCGCGCCGGCCTCCGGCCCGTCGAAGCCCCCCGTGGGTCGTCCGCCGTGCCTCACGCTCATCACGACTCGTCGGCCTCCCGCCCCTTCGTCCCGGACGCCCGATGCGCCGGATTCCTGTCCGCGTGCCCTATGAGGCTCGCAGACACCTTGAGGAGGAACGCAGGCAACCCCCTGTTAACCCGACGTGGCCGCTTATGTCCGGATGCGTTCGACCCCGGGAGGCTCCGGTGGGCTCCGGTTGCAGCCCGGGGGCGCGATAAGGATCACACTGACCAGGAGGAATGACCTCGGGTGAGGGGGCAGACGTACCTGCGTACCCGCGGTTTCGCTGCAGTATGCACCTAGTCGCATACAGCACGTAAGACGCAGAAGCCGCCTATGGTCGATTTTCGGCCCACGCACGTCACCGTTGCCGTCGGCGGGCCCGACCCTGTCCCCGTCGAAAGGTAGGCGAGCCCCGTTTTGGCGACCGCCACTGCCGTCACCCCGCGTCCGACGACCCGCCGGGCCGCCAAGGCCCGCAATGTCACCGTCACCGATCCCGCCCTGGTGAGGCGCGCCGTCAAGGCGGCAGCGCTCGGCAACGCCATGGAATGGTTCGACTTCGGTGTCTACAGCTACATCGCGGTCACCCTGGGCAAGGTCTTCTTCCCGTCCGGCAACCCCACCGCGCAGCTGCTGTCCACCTTCGGTGCCTTCGCGGCGGCCTTCCTGGTCCGCCCGCTGGGCGGCATGGTCTTCGGGCCGCTGGGCGACCGCATCGGCCGCCAGAGGGTCCTCGCCCTGACGATGATCATGATGGCGGTGGGCACGTTCGCCATCGGCCTGATCCCGTCCTACGCGATGATCGGCGTCGGCGCGCCGATCCTGCTGCTGGCCGCCCGGCTGGTGCAGGGCTTCTCCACCGGCGGCGAGTACGCGGGCGCGTCCACCTTCATCGCCGAGTACGCCCCCGACAAGAAGCGCGGCTTCTTCGGCAGCTGGCTGGAGTTCGGCACGCTCGCCGGCTACATCGGCGGCGCGGGCCTGGTCACCCTGATGACCGCCCTGCTGTCCTCCGAGGACCTGCTCTCCTGGGGCTGGCGCATCCCGTTCCTGATCGCGGGCCCGATGGGCATCATCGGCCTGTACCTGCGGATGCGGCTGGAGGAGACCCCCGCCTTCGCCGCGCAGCTGGAGAAGGCCGAGGCCCGGCCGAAGGTGCCGCTGCGGGACATGGTCGCGGGCCAGTGGAAGGCGCTGCTGATCTGCATGGGCCTGGTGCTGGTCTTCAACGTCACCGACTACATGCTGCTGTCGTACATGCCCAGCTACCTCACCAGTGAGCTGAAGTACGACGAGACCCACGGCCTGCTGGTCGTGCTCGGCGTGATGGCCCTGATGATGATCGTCCAGCCGTTCGCCGGCGCGCTCACCGACCGGATCGGCCGCCGCCCGGTGATCGCGGCGGGCTGCGCGGGCTTCCTGCTGCTGTCCGTCCCGGCGCTGCTGCTGATCCGCCAGGGCAGCCTGCTCGCGGTCGGCCTCGGCATGGCCGCGCTGGGCCTGCTGCTGGTGTGCTTCACCGCCGCCATGCCGGCCGCGCTGCCCGCGCTGTTCCCGACCCGGGTGCGCTACGGCTCCCTGTCCATCGGCTTCAACGTCTCCGTGTCCCTGTTCGGCGGTACGACCCCGCTCGTCGTCACCGCGCTGATCGGGGCCACCGGGAACATGATGATGCCCGCGTACTACATGATGGCCGCCGCCGTCGTGGGCGGCTTCGCCGTCTGGCGCATGTCGGAGTCGGCGGGCCGCCCGCTGCCGGGCTCGGCACCGTCGATCGAGGGCAGCTGAGCACTCTCTCGCGTGCGGTTGGGGCCCGCGGCCGGATTCGTCCGGCCGCGGGCCTTCGCCGTGTCCGGGGGCGAGGCAACTCTTCCGTTCCCGGTCGTCTGCTGGGATCATCGGCCGTGCAAGCGTGAACAGCCTCCGGAAGACACTCGGGAAAGGCAGCAGGCGCTATGAGCGGGTCGCAGCTCTGGGTCGACGTCGACGACTACTTCACCAGCCATCTCTCACCGGACGACGAGGCGCTGCGGGCGGCCCTGCGGGACAGCGAGACCGCCAGGCTGCCCCCGATCGCGGTCACGGCAGCGCAAGGCAAACTCCTCCAGCTCCTCGCCCTCACGCAGGGCGCCCGGAACGTGCTGGAGATCGGCACGCTCGGCGGATACAGCACGATCTGGCTGGGCCGCGCCCTGCCGGAGGACGGCAGACTGGTCACGCTGGAGTACCACGCCAAGTACGCCGACGTGGCCGTCCGCAACATCTCCCGGGCCGGGCTGGAGCGGATCGTGGAGGTGCGGGTGGGCCCGGCCCTGGAGTCGCTGCCCAAGCTCGCCGACGAGAACCCGGCCCCCTTCGACCTCGTGTTCATCGACGCGGACAAGGAGAACTACCGGCACTACGTGGAGTGGGCGCTCAAGCTCACCCGGGCGGGCAGCCTGATCGTCCTGGACAACGTGGTGCGCGGGGGCCGGGTGGCCGATGCGCGCAGCACCGAGCCGGACGTGGTCGGCATCCGCGCCGCGCTCGACCTGTTCGCCTCCCACCCCCGGCTGTCCGGCACGGCCATCCAGACGGTCGGCCTCAAGGGCTACGACGGCTTCGCGCTGGCGCGGGTGCAGGACTGAGTCTCACGGCCGGCCTGTTGACCGGGTTCACAGCTGCCGTGTGCGATCGGCTGCTCACACCTGTTCGCGCGGCGCCGCCGGTTCACACCTCGTGGAAGAACCCCACGTTGACGCTGCGCCGCCCGGAGCGTTCCTGGACGACGATCTCGCCCGCCCCGCCGCGCGGCAGCGGCACGGTCGCGCCGTAGCCGACGGCCTGGGCGTGCGGGCCGTAGGTGAGCCGCACCTCGGAGGCCGGATCGGGCCGGGAGCCGCGCAGCCAGGTCAGCTGCCAGGTGCCGTCCGGGCCGCAGCGGAACTCCAGGTGCACGCGGGAGACGAACAGCCAGTCCTCCGGGGTGACCAGCCGGCACACCCCCGCGTCCCGGCCGACCCGCAACGCGGAGCCCGGCTCGCTGGGCAGCTCGGCCAGCGTCATGCCGGCCGTGGCACCCGCGTCCGCGCCCGCCCCCGGGACGGCGACCATGGTGAGTTCGAGCACGAGCGCTCCCCCTGAACGTCTGAAACGCCGTTGCACGGCGGTGGGTTGCGGCGGGCGGGCCGCCGTACCGTCGCCGCATGATAAAGCTCCCGGCACGGTGGCGTCCGGCACAATGGACCCATGACCGAGCGAAAGCCACCGGGCGTTCCGTTCGACTCCTGGGTGGACAAACAGATCCGTGAAGCGCAGGGGCGCGGGGAGTTCGAGGCGCTGCCGGGGGCGGGGGCGCCGCTGCCGACGGAGGTCGACTCCACGTACGACGAACTGTGGTGGGTCAAGCGGAAGATGGCTCGCGAGGGCCTGGCCTACCTGCCGCCCGCGCTGGCCCTGCGCAAGGAGGCGGAGGACGCGCTCGCGGCGGCGTACGCGGCGCCCTCCGAGCGGATCGCCCGCAAGATCATCGAGGACGTCAACGTCAAGATCCGCGACATGATGTTCAAGCCGCCGCCCGGCCCGCCGCTGGGGAAGAAGCCGTACGACGTCGAGGAGGTCGTACGGGAATGGCGGCAGCGCAGGGCTGCCGCCGGTGGCACGGACGCGACGGGCTCAGCTGTGCAGTAGCCGTTCCGCGAGTTCCCGGTAGTCCCGCAGGGCGAGCCGCAGTTGCTCGGTGTCGGTGTCGGCACCGGTTCCGCGTTCCTCGGCGCCCTCCCAGGACATCCGCAGGGTACGGCGGCGCCGCGTCACCGCCTCGCTAAACCGGGCGGCGATCTCCTCCAGGGTCCGGTCGGCCCGCTCCACGGCCCCCTTCGGCTGGTCCACGAACCCCCCGACCACCTCCCGCATCCGCCGCTGCCACTCCTCGACTTCCTCCCGCGCGATCAGGGGGGAGCCATGGCCGGAGGGGGCGGGCTGTGCGGTGGCGGGAGCGGCGACCGGGGTGACCGGAGTGACCGGTTCCGTGCCCACGGGGCCGGTGGCGGGGGCGGTGTCCGAGCGGGGCGCGTCGCGGGTCGGTGCGCCCGGTGCCGTCGGCCAGGTGTCGCGGCCCGGTGTGTCGGTCGTCATCGCCTCGCGCCGGGATGCCTCACCGGGCGCCGGCGCGCCCAGACCGTTGTCGGGCATCCGGTGCTCCTCCGAGATCGCGTCCCGCTCCGCCCGGTGACTGGCCCCGAACCCGTCGCCCAACTCCTCGGTACCGGGCCGCAGTCCCTCCGTTCCGTGCGACGTCCCGGCCCGCTCCGTACCCTGTCCGTGCCCGGCCTGCTCAGTACCCCGTCCGTGCCCGGCCTGCTCAGTACCGCGCCACTGCCCGGTCTCCTCCGCACCGCGCCACTGCCCGACGCCGGCGCCGGCCGGTCCCGGGGGTGGCGCCGGGGTGTCCTCGGGCGTGCGGTCGTCGCCGGTCAGACCCTCGCGACCGGGACCGACGGAACCGGGAAGCCGCCCGCCTGCCGGTCCGATACCGGACGCGTCCGGGGCCCGGTCAGCTACCGGTCCGACACCGTCGGCTTCCGTGTCCGGGGTCCGGCCGCGTGCCGAACCCGTCGTTCCGGCTTCCGTGTCCGGGGTCCGGTCGCGTGCCGAACCCGTCGATCCGGCTTCCGCGCCCGGCGTGCCCGTGCCCGTGCCCTCGCCCGCGCCCGAGATCCAGCCCGTCGTACCCCCGCTCGGGGCCTCCGCCCGGCCCGGTTCGCCCGGGAGGCGTTCCTCGGGGCGGGGCCTTCTCGGGGTGCGGTGGGCGGGGGTGGCGTCGCCCGGGCTCCATTCGTCGGTGTCCGGGGAGTCCTGTTCCGGTGTCCATTCCTCGCCCGGGGCCCGGGAGAGGCGTTCGGTGCGGTGGCGGTCCTCGCCGGGGCCGCGGCCGCTCATGCTGTCCCGCATGGCGCTCAGCTCTCCTTCGGTCGGCTCCGGTGCAGGGCCCACGGTGTGTGGGAGCGGGCGTGGGAGCGGCTGCCGTGGGACGCCGTGGCGCGGCCCGTACCCGCCGGGGCCCGGTGCCGGCCGGGCTCGGCACTGGTCAGGTCGTCGAAGAGGGCGCGCCCGCCGAGCAGCGCCGAGCGCAGTTCCTCGGTACCGCCGCCCTCGCGGGCCGCCCGGTGCAGCCGCCGGTAGCCGTCGACATGGTCGGCGTGGTGCACGGACAGCGCGTCGACCTGCTCCTCGTACCGCCCGCCGTCGGGGTAGCCGCGCGCCCCGGCGAGCTGCGCGAGCAGCCGGTCGGCCTCGGCCACCGCCTCCTTCGGAGAGTCCACGAAGCGTTCCTGCACGGCCGTCCAGAGGTCCGCGTACCGCTGCCGCTCGGCCCCGTCCAGCGGCCGTTCCCGCAGGTCCCCGTGGCGTTCGAGGCGTTCGCCCAGTTCCCGTTCGGCCGCCTTGGTGTCCCCGTCGTGCAGGGCGACGGCCCGCTCGTACTCCGGCCCGAAGCGCCGCTTCAGGCTCGTCCCGCCGCGCCGGCCACGGCCCCGCCGGGCGACGAGCCCGGCCGCGCCGAGGACCACGACCGCGGCGATCACGATCAACAGAATGATCAGCCAAGTGGACATGGTTGCCTTCCGGCCCCTTCCGATCGGACCGGCTCCGCCGGCCGGTTCACCCCCCGGGTGACCCGGAACCCGGTCCACAAACGACGGCCCGCACCCCACAATGACGCCCATGACGTGGACGATCACCGCCGAGCCGTACGACTCCCCGGCCGCCGCCGCACTCTGGCGGGCGTACTACACGGAGGTCAGCGACCGCTGGTACCTGCTGCACGAGGGCCGCCGCACCGACCCCGCCGAGCTGGAACGGGAGATCGCGGCGGGCAGCGGCGCGGAACTCGCCCCGCCGACCGGGTGCCTGCTGGTCGGGCGGTACGACGGCACCCCCGCGGGTACGGCGGGCGTACGGCTGCTGGACGCGGACACCGCCGAGCTGACCCGGGTGTTCGTGCTGCCCGAGCGGCGCGGCCGGAACGGGGCCGCGCTGCTCGTGTCCGCCGCCGAGGTGCGCGCCCGCCTGCTGGGCGCCCGGCGGATCGTCCTGGACACCCGCGGCGACCTGGTCGAGGCCCGCGCCCTGTACGCCCGCCTCGGCTACACCGAGACCGCCCCGCACAACACCGACCCCTACGCCGAGCACTGGTTCCGCAAGGAGCTGGGGTCGGACCCGGTCCCGGTACCGGAGTCGGCGGACCCGCTCAGCTGACCTTCGCCACCGTGCTCCCGTTGTGCGGGCGTTCGCGTTCGGCGCCGCACAGTTCGCCGGTGAGGTCGTGGACCAGCCGGGTCAGGTCCTCGGGGCGGCCGGGCCCCCACCAGTCGCCGAGCAGCTCGGCCAGCGACTGTTCGCGGGCCGCGGCGAGCCGTTCGGCGACCTCGCGGCCGGTGTCGGTCAGCACCAGGTCCAGTCCCCGGCGCTCGGCGAGCCGCCGCTCCTCCACCTGGCGGGCGGCGGCCATGACCGCCTGGAGCGGGACCGCGCTGCGCTCGGCCAGCAGCGCCGGTTCCACGGAGCCGTAGCGGCGGACGCGCAGCAGCAGCCAGCCCGCGGCGGGCAGCAGGTCGTACCCGGCCCGGTCGATGATCTTCCGGTAGACCTCGCGGCGGCCCTCGCGGGAGCCCAGCACGGACAGGGCCCGGCAGCACTCGTCGTAGGAGGAACGCTCCACCGGGTTGGGCGGGATCGTCTCGGAGACGTCCGGCGCGGTGACCGAGGCGCGCAGCCGGTCCTCCTTGAGGAACCAGGCCAGCAGGAAGCCGAGGAGGGCGACGGGGGCGGCGTAGAGGAAGACGTCGGTGATGGCGGACGCGTAGGCGTGCAGCGCGGCCTGGCGCGGCACGGGCGGCAGGGCGGCGATGCCCCGCGGGTCCGACTTCAGCGCGTCGGCGTCGGCCCCGGGCGGCAGCCGTACGCCCCGGAAGGCGTCGGCGAGCTTGTCGCCGAGGCGGCTCGCGAAGACCGTGCCGAAGATCGCCACGCCGAAGGAGGCGCCGATGGAGCGGAAGAAGGTGGCGCCGGAGGTGGCGACGCCCAGGTCCTCGTAGGGGACGGCGTTCTGCACGATCAGGATCAGCACCTGCATGACCAGGCCGAGTCCGAGGCCGAAGACGAAGAAGTAGGTGCTCATCACGGCGGTCCCGCCGTGCTCGTCCAGCCGGGCCAAAAGCAGCAGGCCCAGCGTGGTGACGGCGGTGCCGGCGACCGGGAACACCTTCCAGCGGCCGGTGCGGCTGACGATCTGCCCGGAGACGGTGGACGACAGCAGCAGGCCGAAGACCATGGGCAGCATGTGCACGCCGGACATGGTCGGGGTGACGCCGTGCACGACCTGGAGGAACGTCGGCAGATAGGTCATCGCGCCGAACATGGCGAAGCCGACGACGAAGCTGATGACGGACGCCAGGGTGAAGGTGCGCACCCGGAACAGCTTCAGCGGCAGCACGGGTTCGGCGGCCCGTCGCTCCACGGCCACGAACGCCGCGGCGAGGACGACGCCCAGCACGGCGAGCCCGATGATCCGCGCCGAGCCCCAGGCCCAGGTCGTGCCGCCGAGCGAGGCGACCAGCACCAGGCAGGTGGCGACGGCGGCGATCAGGAAGGTGCCGAGATAGTCGATGACGTGGCGGGCGGCGCGCCGCGGGAGGCGCAGCGCCACGGCGATCACGGCGAGCGCGACGACGCCGACGGGCAGGTTGACGTAGAACACCCAGCGCCAGCTGAGGTGCTCGGTGAACAGCCCGCCGAGCAGCGGCCCGAGCACGCTGGTGGCGCCGAACACGGCCCCGAACAGGCCCTGGTAGCGCCCGCGTTCGCGCGGCGGCACCAGATCGCCGACGATCGCCATGGACAGCACCATCAGCCCGCCGCCGCCCAGGCCCTGGAGCGCCCGGAAGGCGATGAGCTGGGGCATGTCCTGGGCCGTCCCGCACAGCGCGGAACCGATCAAGAAGATCACGATGGCCGTCTGGAACAGCCGCTTGCGGCCGTACTGGTCACCGAGCTTGCCCCACAGCGGGGTCGCGGCGGTGGACGCCAGCAGATAGGCGGTGACGACCCAGGAGAGGTGTTCCAGGCCGCCCAGGTCGCTCACGATGGTCGGCAGCGCGGTCGAGACGATCGTCTGGTCCAGGGCGGCGAGCAGCAGGCCGAGCAGCAGCGCGCCGATCGGGACGAGCACGCTGCCGGGTACGTGCTCGCCGCCGTGGGTGCGCTCGGCCGTGCCGTGCGTGTCCAGGGCCATGGCAACCTCCCGGGGCTCGGATGCACCTTCCATCGTGATCTGTGTGTCCGGTTATGGCCTGTCGAGACCTGCGGAAACCGCGGTCGTCCGCATAACCTCGGAAGTTCCCGAGGGGAGGGGGCACAGCGTGACGGGTGAGGGCGCACAGTGTGACGGGTGACGGGGGCACAGCGTGACCGGTGAGGGGGATACCGCGTGACGGGTGAAGGGGATACGGCGTGACGGGTGAGGGGGATGCAGCGTGACCGGTGAGGGGGGACTCGGCGTGACGGGAGAGCGGGGCAGCACCTGCCCGGAGTGCGGGACACCGAGGGGGCCGGACAACACGCCGGCGTGCGACTGCACCGAGCGCGCGGCCGAGGCACTGCGCGAGACCCGCACGGCCGAGGCGGCATCGGCGGAGGACTTCGACCCGCTGCGGATACGCCCGTACGTCACGACGACGACCCCGGCGACGACGGCCGTCCCGCCCCCGCACACCGACTTCCCCGACCCTCCGCCCCCGTCGGCCCCGGCCCCCCGGCCGGTACCGCCCGCCCCCGAGCAGCCCGCCGACCCCGGCCCCCGTTCCCGCCGCACGCTGCTGCTGGCGGGCGGCGGCCTCGGTGTGGCCCTGCTGGCGGCGACCGCCTTCGCCCTGACCTCCTACCGCACCCCGACCCACGACCGAGCGGCCCAGGAAATCAGACAGAGCATCCCGGCCGCCCCTACGAAGACTCCCGCGACGACCCCGGCACCGGCACCTCCGGCGGCCCCGCCCACTCCCCCGCCGACCTCACCGACCCCGGCGACCCCGAGCCCGACGCCGACCACCGCGTCCCCGTCACCGACGCCGACGCCGACGCCGTCCCGTACCCCGTCCGCGGCCCCGTCGCCGACGGCCACCTCCACCCCGCCCGCCACGCCGACGGCACCCCTGGTACTACGGCGCGGCGACACCGGCCCGGAGGTGACGGAACTCCAGCAGCGCCTACGCCGGCTGAACCTCTACGGCGACCGCATCGACGGCACCTACACCCGCCCCGTCGAAGACGCCGTACGCAACTACCAACTGGCCCGGGGCATCAAGGAGGACCCCTTGGGCGAATACGGCCCGGCAACCCGGAGAAGCCTGGAGAAGGAAACGAGGGAAGCCTGAAGCGCCCCAAAGGGGCGCGGGGAACTGCGCGACCAGCCACAACGCACCCGCACCCGCACCCGAAGACCGAGCGCACCGCGCCCGCAGACCGTCAGCCGATCAGCAGCCGGAGCGTCCCGTCGGCCCCCGCCTCCACCCGCACACACGTAAGGTCCGGCACAGCCACATCCGGCTCATGGACGACCGCCCGCGGCCCGACCCCCACGACCCGCATCCCCGCGGAGCGCCCCGCCGCGATCCCCGCACCGGAGTCCTCGAACACGACGCAGTCGGCCGGATCGATCCCCAGCTCGGCCGCGCCCTTCAGGAACCCCTCCGGGTCGGGCTTGCTCGCGCCGACCGACTCCGCGGTGACCCGGACCTCCGGCAGCGCCAGCCCGGCCGCGGTCATGCGCGCGGTCGCCAGCCCGAGGTCGGCGGAGGTCACCAGCGCGTGCGGCAGCCCCGCCAGCGACGCGAGGAACGCCCCGGCGCCGGGCACCTCGACCACGCCCTCGGTGTCGGCGGTCTCCTCGGCGAGCATCCGCTCGTTCTCCGCGAAGTTCTCCTCCATCGGCCGGTCGGGCAGCAGCAGGGCCATGGAGGCGTGCCCCTGCCGGCCGTGGATGACCTTCATCACCTCGTCGCCGTCCAGCCCGTGCCGTCCGGCCCAGCGGCGCCAGACGCGGTCGACCACGGCGTCCGAGTTGACGAGGGTGCCGTCCATGTCGAGCAGGAGGGCACGGCAGGTGAGGACGGTGGGCGTGGCGGTGGCCGGCATCGGCAGCTCCAGAAGGGAGGAGGACCCGGGTCGGGAAAGACGGCGGGAGGGACAAGGCGGCCCCGCCCGCCGGTCAGGGAAAACGGGCGGGAGCCACTTTGTTCCTCCACGGTACAAAACGGTTGCGCGTTTCCGCCACCGTCCCCGGCGAGGATTCATCGCCCGTTCGCCCGCCCGACCGCTCAGCCGGCCACCGCTTCCCACAGGCTCCAGGCGCCGAGCGCCAGCATCAGCACGGCCGCGATCTGCGTGATCAGCCGCAGCGGCACCCGCCTCATCAGGGCCTTTCCGCCGACGATGCCGAGCCCGGCGACGGCCCACAGACCGAGCACCGCGCCGAGACCGACGGAGACCGGGTCGTCGTAGCGGGCGGCGAGGTTGGCGGTCATGATCTGGGTGAGATCGCCGAACTCGGCGACCAGGATGAGCATGAAGCCGGTGCCCGCGACCTTCCAGAAGGACTGGTCGGCGGGCTTCTTGACCTCCTCCTCGCCGTCGTCCTTCTTCAGCATGAGCATCGCGGCCCCGCCGAGGAAGAGCACGCCGGTGAGGGCGTGCACGATCTGCTGCGGCAGCAGGGTGAGCACGCTGCCGGCCGCGACGGCGAGCACGACGTGCAGCAGGAAGGCGGCGGCGACGCCCGCGAAGACGTACGAGGCGCGGTAACGGGTGCCGAGCACGAGACCGGCGAGCGCGGTCTTGTCCGGCAGTTCGGCGAGGAAGACGACGCCGAAGACGAGCGCCGTCACGGTGATGCTGATCAAAGGTCCTCAATCGGTCGGGCTGCCCCACCGAGAGTGCGGTACGTCACGCGATGACACCTCGGCACGGCAGCACACTTCTCGCCCGTGCCGGTGGGGCACGGGCGTGCACTGCTTGCCGAAGGTCTCGCTGGCGGCTCCTGCCGGAAGCCGCCTCCGGGCGCCGGCTCAGGCTCGCTGAGCAGTATGTCGACGGTCCGGCGAAGAGCTACTCCCCTTCTGCGCCTCCCATCGTACGGGATGTGAAGGTTTTGCCGTCAACCTTGTCCTGACATGATCACGTCACTAACTTCTAATCAAACGCTCATCCGCCGGCAACCCCTCATCGCGAGCATTCCCTCGCTCGCGCTCCAACACCCCAAACTCCAAAGGGAGTTCACGCATGCCCACGTTCTACGCGCGTCGACGGACGAGCATCCTGGCCGCCCTCACCGGCCTGATCGCCACCGTCGCCCTGTTCAACTCGCCGAGCGCCTCCGCCGCCCTGCCCACGCCGGTCAGCGCCGCCACCGCCCGGGGATACCTCGCCCAGCTCACCGTGGCCACGGAGAACCGCACCGGCTACAGCCGCGACCTGTTCCCGCACTGGATCACCGTCAGCGGCACCTGCAACACCCGCGAGACGGTCCTGAAGCGGGACGGCGAGAACGTCGTCACCGACTCCTCCTGCGCCTCGACCAGCGGCAGCTGGTACTCGCCGTACGACGGCGCGACCTGGACCGCAGCGTCCGACCTCGACATCGACCACCTCGTCCCGCTGGCCGAGGCCTGGGACTCCGGCGCGAGCAAGTGGACGACCGCCCAGCGGCAGGCGTTCGCCAACGACCTCACCCGGCCGCAGCTCATCGCCGTGACCGACAACGTCAACCAGGCCAAGGGCGACCAGGACCCGGCCACGTGGATGCCGTCGCGGTCGGCGTACGTGTGCACGTACGTGCGGGCGTGGGTGCAGGTGAAGTACTACTACGGCCTGTCGGTGGACTCGGCCGAGAAGAGCGCGCTGACGAACTACCTGGCGAGCTGCTGAGTTCGTCCGCCTACGCGCCGTAGGGGTTGCGGGTGCACTGCGGCCGCGGCCCTCGTCGTGGCCGGTCGCGCAGTTCCCCGCGCCCCTTCGGGGCGCCCGTGCGGGGCCGTCTCAGGAAGCGGGCCTGCGCCTCATCAGGAACCCCGCCGCCGCGCCCGCGCCGAACAGCGCGGCCACCGACACCCCCGTGGCGAGCCAGGTGGCGCCCAGCCACTGGGCGCCGTAGTAGCCGAGGGCCACGCTGTAGGCGGCCCAGGACAGGCCCGCAAGGGCGGACCAGGGCAGGAAGTCGCGGGCGCGGCGGTGGGCGGCGCCGGCGCAGAAGGAGACGACCGAGCGGCCGGCGGGGGCGAAGCGGGCCAGGACGACCAGCGCGCCGCCGCCGCGGGCGAGGGCGTCACCGAGACGTTCCTGCGCGGAGGTGAGCCTGCGGGAGCGGGCTATCGCCCGGTCCAGCCGCTCGCCGCCGCGCCAGGCGAGGCGGTAGGCCACCAGGTCGCCGAGGACCGAGGCCGTCGCGGCGGACAGGATCAGGGCCAGGATGTCCGGCACCTCGTGCGCGACCTGGCCCGCCGCCGCGCCGGTGCCCGCCGCCGCTGCCGTACCCGCCGTGATGACCAGCACTCCGCTGGGCAGCACCGGCAGGAACACATCAAGCAGGACCGAGACGGCCACCACGGCGTAGATCCATGGCCCGGCCGCGAGCGACCCCACGCTTTCCCACACGACGACTCCTGACATTCCCCCGTTGACAGCTGTACAGCGTACGCGGCGGGTGTGACAGGAGATTCGCGGGGGGTTCGTGAACCGATCATGCGACGTTCACGGGCGGCCGGTCACCCGAGGTGCGCCGGCCGCCCGTGCGCTGTCCGGCGTCAGACCGCCACCGGGGCCTGCTCGGCCGCCTCGGCCTCCTCGGCCGCGTCCCGCGCCGGGCGCCGGGAAAGGAGGCGGTCCAGGCCGAAGGCGCCGGAGCCGGTGAAGACCAGCAGCAGGAACGACCAGCAGAACATCGCCGACAGCTCGCCGCCGTTCTGTATCGGCCACAGCGCGAGCCGCTGGTGGACGTCGAAGTAGGCGTAGGCCATGGAGCCGGAGGCGATCAGCGCGGCCCCGCGGGTGCCGAGGCCGAGCAGGACCAGGCCGCCGGCGACGAGCTGGATCACCGCCGCGTACCAGCCGGGCCAGGTGCCGGCCGCGACGGTGCCGCCGGTGCCGGCGGCGCCGCCGAGGACGCCGAACAGGGAAGCGGCACCGTGCACGGCGAAGAGCAGGCCGATGACGATGCGGAAGAGCCCCAGGACATAGGGCTGAGCGGAATCGAGACGAGCGGACATGTGGGGATGACTCCTCTTCGGTGTCTGTCGGGCCGGCCGGGGACGAGGCCGGCTAAGGGGAGGGGAACCGAATCAAGCCAAGGTTAGGTGCACCTAATCAGTGCTTGCAAGTTCAACATCTAGCCAACCCTTTCACGCCCCACCAGTCCCTCCAGTCACACCGTCACCGCCCGTGATCACTTGGGACCCGCACGCCCCCGCACCTCCAGCGCGCCCAGGAGTTCCGCCGTGGCGCGGGCCACGGCGTCCACCGCCGCGTCGAAGGCCTCGCGGTTGTGGGCGGCCGGGGTCCTGAAACCCGAAACCTTTCGGACGTACTGCAACGCGGCCGCGCGGATGTCGTCGTCCGTGGCCTCACCTGGCAGCACGGGCGGGCGCAGCGTCTTGATGCTCCGGCACATACCCTCAGTCTCGCGCCGCGCGCCGCGCCCTGCGATGATCACCGCGAAGGCGGCCACCGACTCCCGGGGCCGACCGTCGAAGGGAACAACTCCATGACGCATCCGCTCTCCGTGGCCGTCCTCGGCCCCGGCGGCACCGGCGGCCTGCTCGCCGCCCTGCTGTCCCGTTCCGGCCATCGCGTGCTCTGCCTCGCCGGGCCGGAAACGGCCGAAAAGCTGCGCCGCGACGGCATCACCGTCCGCAGTGCGCAGTTCGGCGACTTCACCGCCGCCGTCGACGCGGACACCGAACTGCGCACACCGGTCGACGTCTGCCTGGTCACCGTCAAGCACACAGCGCTCGACGCCGCCCTCACCCGGGTCCCGCCCGCCGTGCTCGGTGACGCCCTGCTCGTCCCACTGCTGAACGGCGTCGAACACCCCGGGCTCCTGCGCGAGCGCTACCGCCCCGACCGGGTCGCCCCGGCCGTGATCCGCGTGGAGTCCACCCGCGTCGCGCCCGGCGTGATCGAACACGGCAGCCCGTTCACGGAGCTGGACCTGGCCGGGGACGCCGTGCCCCGCGCCCGGCTGGAGGCACTGGCCGCGCTGCTCACGGAGTGCGGTACGACCGCCCGGGTGGCCGGGGAGGAGTCGGCGGCGCTGTGGGCCAAGATGGCCTTCCTCGCCCCGTTCGCACTGCTCACGACCCGGTACGGCGTCCCGCTCGGCACCGCCCGCACCCGGCACCGCCCGGAGCTGGAGGCGCTGGTCGCCGAGACGGCCGCGGTCGGCCGGGCCTGCGGCGCCGCCACCGACCCGGTGCGGGCCCTGGCCCGGTACGACGCCTTCCCGCCCGCCGCCAAGTCGTCCATGCAGCGCGACGCCGAGGCCGGCCGCCCGCTGGAGCTGGACGCCATCGGCGGCGCCCTGCTGCGGGCGGCCGAGCGGCACGGCGTGCCGGTGCCGGTGGCGCGGCGGCTGGTGCGGGAGCTGCGCGCGGCGGGATACTGACCAGCGGTCAGTCGAGCTGCCGACCGACGGTCACTCGGGCATACTGACCGTCGGTCACTCGCACGGCTGAAACCTCACCCGTACCGCCCGTACGGTCTCGCTTCACTAATTCGAACAGGCGTAGCATTGCCGCGTGGCTACGACCTATGAATTCCCCAGTGACCTCCTCGCCGGTCAGGAGGAGCTGCATCAGGTCCGGGCCGAGCTGTCGGCCCTGCTCAAGCGGCTGCCCTGGTCGGTCGAGCCGATGGACGGCTTCAGCGACGACAACGGCTGGCGCAAGGTGGAGCGGCCCGCGTCCCCCGGCTGGACGGAGGACGAGCAGGCCCAGGTGGAGAAGCTGCGGCGGCGCGAGCACGAGCTGGCGGTCTTCGTCAGCACCCACCGGTTCTGGACGGAGGTCCCGGCGGCGGAGCGGATGGACGCCCGGACCTGCCTGAAGCACGCCCACGAGGAGCGGGCGGAAGGATAGGGGAACGAAGAAGGCCCCCCGGAGATCTCCGAGGGGCCGTATCCGTGGGCGCGGACGGTTTCGAACCGCCGACATCCTGCTTGTAAGGCAGGCGCTCTACCCCTGAGCTACGCACCCGGACAGGTCGACAGCCTACATGGCCCGGCGGGCCGCTCCGCAAACAGCCGGGAACGTCACGCGCCCCCGGGCGAACCGACCGGCCCGTGTGTTCGTCCTCACCGGGTGGGACAATGGCACCACCCAGGGCGAATCACCACGCGGGAGAGGCATGTGACGGCGACACGGGGCACGCCAGCGACACCGCCGTACCCGCCGCCGTCCACCACCCGGACCCGGCGCGGCCGCCGTGCCGTCCGGGACACCCTCGCCCTGCTCGGCCTGCCGCTGCTGGCCGCGCCGCTGCTGGCCGCCGCGTTCGCCGGCGGGGGCACCCGGCGCTGGTTCGGCGGGCGGGCCGAGAACCAGCGCGCGGAGGCCCAGGCCGCCAAGGACGCCGCCGCGGCGGCCTTCTACGAACTCGACACCGCCCAGCGGGACCTCAGGATCTCGGTCGAGACCATCGCGGCGGCGGACGCCTCCCCCGCCGCCCGCCGCGCCGTCACGGACTTCGCGGCCCTCGGGCACCGCGTCGACGAGGCCAGCCGGCGGTACATCGAGGCGGTCGACGCCCACGACCTGGACCGCGACGCGCTGGAGGCCGGTCCGGCCGCGCGGGCGCGCACCGAGCTGACCGCGGCCCGGGACGAACTGCTGCGGGTGCGGCGGGAGCTGGAGGAGTTCGGCCGCTCGCTCGGGCCGCTGCTGGACAAGGCGGAGACCCGGCTGGCCCGGCTGGCGCCCGCCGTGGAGCGGGCCCGGCAGTCGCTGCTGGCCGCGAGCGACGCCCTGGACGCCGTACGCGCGAAGCACCTGCGGGCCGACGGCCTGGCCGCGCGGCTCGCCGCCCTGGCCCCGGAGCTGACCCGGCTGAACCAGGGCGCCGGGCAGCACGGGGTGGACGCCACGCTGGAGCGGGCCGAGCGGGTGCAGCGGGAGGCCGGGGCGATCCGGGCCGAGGCCGAGCGGCTGCCCGAGCGGGCGGCCGAGATCGACCACCGGCTGGTGTCCCTGCGCACCCGGGCGCAGGCGCTGACCACCCGGGCCGAGCAGGTGGAACCGGTCCTCAGCGAGCTGCGCCGCCGGTTCACCGCCGCCTGCTGGCAGGACCTCCAGCAGGTGCCCGCGCTGGCGGCCGGCAACGTGCGGCAGGCCGAGGCGAGGCTGGCGGAGGCGCGGGCGGCGCGGGACGACCAGCGGTGGGCGGACGCCACGGCGCTGCTGTCGACCGTCCGGGCGTTGCTGAACGCCACCGACGAGGCGGTGTCGGCGGCCGGTGACCGGCTGGCCCGGCTGAACGCCGTGCAGAAGGACCCGCAGGAGGAGATCGAGCGGACCCGGTTCGCGATCCGGGACGCCCAGCGGCTGGCGATGGCGGGCCGCACGACCCCCGACCCCCGGCACGCCCGCCCCCTGGACGAGGCGGTGGCCCGGCTGGAGCGGGCGATCGGCACCCTGGCCGGGCGCCACCCGGACTACTGGCACTTCCTCGGCGAGACGGAGGCGGTCCGGCAGAGCGTGGCCCGGACGGTGGCCCTCATCCGCGAGGACCGCGGCACCGGCCACTGAGCCACGCGGGCCGCACGGGCCGCACGGGCCGCCGACGGACGCGTGTTGCCGGGCAGGCGGGGGTGGCGGATATTGGGGGGACGGACGGATGGCCTCCGCTAGTGCGCGAGGAGGCGGACATGGCCACACACGCGGTGCATTCGAGGAAGGGCCGGGAACGCCGGCGGATCCGGCTCGACGACCACCTGCCCGTGGACCACCGGCTCAACCGGGTCTACCGCGCCGGGGCGGGCCTGATCGGCGCGTTCCTGGTCGCCTTCGGCATTCTCGGCCTGCTGGACCAGATCGGCTTCTTCAGCACGGGCGGCAACCAGGTCGCCGGGCTGAACACCAACGGCGCGCTCAGCGTGCTGTCGATCTGCATCGGCCTGCTGCTGCTGGTGGGCGCGGCCATCGGGGGGAACTTCGCCTCCACCCTGAACATGGTCCTCGGCGTGCTGTTCCTGCTGAACGGCTTCCTGTTCCTCGGCCTGCTGGACACCCCGAGCAACTTCCTGGCGTTCAAGATCCAGAACGTGTACTTCAGCTTCGTCGTGGGCCTGCTGCTGATGACCTTCGGCATGTACGGCCGGGTAGGGCACGCGCTGCCGCACGACAACCCGTACTGGCGGGCCCGCCACTCCGAGCCCTCCCCGCACGAGGAGGACGGCCGGCGGCCGGGCCCGCGGCAGGGACCCGATCAGGTCCGGTAGGCGTAGAACGCCGCGTTCGGGTACGAGGCGACCAGGCTGGCCACCGACCGGTTGTAGGTGTTGGTCGAGTGGTAGGTCACGTACGGCACGCCCCGGCGGTCCCGGGAGGTGACGATCATCGTGTGGTCCTTCGACCCGTCCCGGTTGAAGTCCATCTGGAGCACGTCACCGAGGTCCATCTGGTAGACGTTGGCCAGGCTGGTGGCCCGCTTGGACGACAGGGCGAACCAGGACCACTCGTTCACGCCGACGAACGAGTCCGACTGGATCTCGGCGTTGCCGAACCACTTGTGGAAGTCGTACGTGTACCCGGGCACGTGCTTCCAGCCGCCCGCCTTCAGGGCCTGGCTGACGAAGTTGGTGCAGTCGCCGCCGGCACCGTGCCCGTTGAAGTTCGGGTAGTCCGGGTTGTACCTGCTCCAGTACTTCTGCGCGTAGGCGACCATGGCCTTGTAGTCGTAGCCGCTCGCGGAGAAGTTCTTCGGGTTGGCCGGGGCCGTGCGGGTGGTGGCCGCGCGGACCGCGCTCGGCGGACCGTCGTCCTCGGCCGCGGCCTGCGGCTCGGCGGTCTCCGGCTTGGCGACCTGGTTCACGGCGAGGTAGCCGTCGTCGGTGTCGCGGATGCCGGTCAGCCGCCAGTTCCCGTGCCGGTCGGCCGAGAAGGTCAGCTCGTGGTGCGCCTGGAAGCCGGTCGACTCCGGGCTCTTCGTCGCGGTCTTGCCGTAGGTCAGCGTCGTGGTCTCGGTGACCGCGACCTTCGCCTTGCGGCCCTTCACCTGCGTCGCGTCGAGCCGGACCTGGGTGCTGCCCGCGCGGTACGTCTCCCCCAGCCGGGCGAGCCGGCCGCGGCGGTCGCGCAGCTGCTTCAGCGCCGACGCCTGCTCCCGCGTCTGTCCGCCGGACAGGCTCACGGAACCGGCGAAACCGGCCGTGTGCCGGGTCTCCTTCGCCCCGGCGCCTTCCACCAGGGCCTGCGTGCGGTCGGTGAAGACCGCGTCGGCCAGCCGCTGGAAGGTCGCCTTGGTGGCCGCGTCCACCGTCGGGTCGTCGGTCACCGCCGCGCCCGCGCTCCAGTTCGGCACCAGGGCCACACCGGCGACCACCGAGGCGGCCGCGGCGGTCACTATGGCCGTACGGCGCCGCTTACGGCTCAGTCTTCTGGATTTCAATGATGTTCCCCTCTACTCCGGTACACCTACCGGGAGAGGGGCATCTTCGCATGGCCGGTGCACCGGTTGTGAAGAGGGGCGCACAAGTGGAACCAGCCGTGCTGACCGGCTATTTGACGACCGCCGACCAGTCCGGCGACTGGGCCGGGTCCAGGCCCCGCAGGGCGGCCAGGGTCTGCGGTTTCTGCGCGTCCAGCCAGTCCGCCAGCTCCTTGAAGGAGACGCACTTGACGCCCTCCTTGGTGCACACGTTCTTGACCACCTGGTCGATGGCCTTCATGTAGATGCCGCCGTTCCAGTCCTCGAAGTGGTTGCCGATGAACAGCGGCGCCCGGCTGCCGTAGTAGACGCGGTCGAAGCCGTCCATGTAGGAGTCGACGGTGCGCCGCTCCCACTCGGGGAACTTGGCCGGGTCGCCCTGGGTCTCGCCGTCGGACTGGTTGTAGAGGAAGTTGAAGTCCATGGACAGGCCCTGGTACTTGCCGTCCTCGTACGGCAGCATCTGCAGCGGGAAGTCCCAGATGCCGTTCTTCTTCGTGGGCCATATCTGGAAGTCGCCCGGGGAGCTGGCGTCGTAGCGCCAGCCGTAGTCCTTGATGGCCTTCAGCAGGTTCGGCTGGCCCTCCAGGCAGGGTGCCCGGCCGCCGGTGACCTCCCGCTTGAAGTCGAAGGGCAGCGGCGGCAGATCGGTGAAGCCGGTGTTGGTCTTCCAGTGCTCGACGAACTTGTAGAACTGGTCGATCTCGCTCTTCCACTGCGCCACGCTCCAGTCGCCGCCGCCCTTGGCGCCGCAGAAGTGGCCGTTGAAGTGGGTGCCGATCTCGTTGCCGTCCTTGTACGCCCTGGACAGCTCCTCCACGGTGGTGCGGATGTGGTCGTCGGTGGCGTAGTCGATCGCGGCGTCACCAGGGGAGTGCATGGGGCCCTGGTACTGCGCCTTCTTGCTCTTGGGCAGCAGGTAGATGCCGGTGAGGAAGAAGGTCATGTGCGCGTTGTACTCCTTCGCCAGCTCCCGGTAGTGCGAGAACAGGTGGTCGCCGCCCTCCAGCGCGCCGTCCCAGGAGAAGACCACGAACTGGGGCGGCTTCTCACCGGGCTTGAGCGGGACCGGCTTCAACTGGCCCTTCTGCGGGCCGGTGTAGGAGGTCGAGCCGTCCCCCAGCACCTTGACCTTGCCGTCCCACGACGGGCTCGGGCTGGGCTTGGGGGGCGCGACCGGTTCGGGCTTCTTGCTTCCGGTCGCGGCGGCCGGTGTGCTCTCGCTGTCCGTGCCGGACAGCGCCAGGAACCCGGCCACCAGGGAGGCCACGACGAGGAGCGCGGCCAGTGTCAGGACCTGGGGACGGGTGGCACGGGGCGCGCCGCGGCGGCGGGGGGCTCGACGGCGGCCTGACGACGACATCTTGCGGGGCATGCGCGGCTCATTCTGCGGGAGGGGAGGGTGGACGGGGGACCCGGCTCAGCCGAGGCCCGTCGCGGCCGACCAGAGGGCGTACGGGACGCTGTGGGCGGGCCCGGCCAGTCCCTGGAGCGGCAGTGGCTCCAGGGACTTGGCCAGGTCGATCCGGTAGACGACGACCGCGGTGGACACGGAGTCGGCCGTGCCGACGTACCAGGCGGCGGTGTCCTTCTCGGTGCCGCCGGCCTTCCCGGACACCCCGGACCGGCCGGCCGCCGCGTCCGGGTGGGCGGTGCGGAAGGAGTCGGTGAGCGCCTCGGTGACCTGCTCGGCCACCCGCGCGGCGACCGCCCGCTTCGGGCGCGGGGTGTTCAGCGCGACCGGGGCGCCGTTGCGGGTGATCCGGACCACCGAGTACGGCTCGGTGTGGTTCCCGCCGGCGGCGAAGGTGGCGTAGCCGTTCGCCATCCGGATCGCGCTGGGCGTGGAGGTGCCCAGCGACAGCGCGGGCACCTGGGGGCCCATGCTGGAGCGCAGCAGCCCGGCGGCCACGGCGGTGTCGCGCACCTTGTCCAGTCCGGCGTCCATGCCGAGCTGCATGAACGGGGTGTTCACCGACTTGGCGAGCGCCTCGCGCAGGGTGATCTTCCCGTACGACTTCCCGCCGTCGTTGTGCGCGGCGACCTTCTTGCCGCTGCGGTCCCAGTACGGCCCCTCGGGGGTGGTGACGGGCACGGCGTCGTCGCCGTCGTAGACGCTGTCCGGGCCGATGGGGGTGGCGGAGCCGCTGCGCGTCTTGTGCACACCGTGTTCGAGTCCGGCGGCGTAGACGAACGGCAGGAAGGCGGTGCCGGCCGGGACCGTGGTGGCGTTGGACTCGTTGTAGCCCTGCTTGCGGTGGTCCGGGCCGCCGTAGACGGCGAGAATCCTGCCGTCGGCGGCCACCGAGGCGGCGCCGTAGTGGCCGTCCTCCGCCGCCTCGGGAGTCGCGTCCCGCGCCTCCTCGCGGGCCTTGGCGACGGCGTCGGTGAGGGCCTTCTCCCGCTTGCGGTCGAAGGTGGTGTAGATCTGGTAGCCGCCCAGGTCGAACTGCTTGTCCGTCAGGTGCGCGGCCTTCTTGGCGTACTGCGCCGCCAGTTCCACCAGGTAGTCGCTCTGCTCGCCGGTGTCGTACAGCGGGTTGGTCTTCAGCGGCTCGGGGAACTTCGTGTACGCGGCCCGCTCCTGCTTCGACAGCTTGCCGATCTTGACCATCCGGTCCAGGATCCAGGACCAGCGCTCCACCGCCCGCGCGTGGTTGGCCTTGCCGAGCGTCGGGTCGTACAGGCCGGCGCCCTTGAGCAGCGAGGCGAGCATCGCCGCCTCGGAGACGTCGAGTTTGTCGACGTCCTTGCCGTAGTAGGCCTGGGCGGCGCGCTGGATGCCGTAGGTGCCGCGGCCGAACCAGCTGGTGTTGAGATAGCCCTCCAGGATCTCGTCCTTGCTCATCTTGTTGTCGAGCTTGAGGGCGATCATCGCCTCGGTGAATTTACGGCTGACGGTCTGGTTCTGCGTCAGGTAAACGTTTTTCACATACTGCTGGGTAATGGTGGACCCGCCTTCGGTGTCCCCCGCGCCCACCGTGCGGAACAGCGCCCGGCTGATGCCTTTGAGGGATATGCCCGGGTCCGAGTAGAAACTCTCGTTCTCCGCGGCGAGCACCGCCCAGCGCACGTCCTGCGGAATGTCCTCCAGCGGCATCGCCTGCCGCTGCACCCAGCCCGTACGGGCCATGGGCGTGCCGTCGGACCAGAAGTAGACGTTGTCCTGCTGGGTAGCGTACGAGTTGATGTCGCTCGGTATGTCCGTCATCGCGTACGCGGTCACCAGGAACGCGCCGAGCAGGCCGAACGAGGTCAGCAGACCGCCGATCCACTGGCGCCAGGAGGGCATCCAGCGGCGCCAGCCGGTGCGGCCGGGGCGCGGATAGACAGGCTTCAGGCGGCGCGCGTAGGGGGCTATTCGGCGGGCGTACGGGGCGAGCGGGCCGAGCAGGCGGCTCCGCGAGCGCTTCCGGCCGGCGGAACGCGCGCCGCGCCGGCGGTCGGCCCGGCCGCCGGTCGGGGCGGAGTCCTTCGACGGCGAGGGCCGTTCGGACGGCGCGGGCACACGCAGCTGCATCGTCTCGTCCGCCCTGAGGGCGTCGACCCTCAGATGCAGGGTCTCGTCGGCCCCCCGCGGGTTCCCGCCACGGCCACCCCCCATGGGGCCGTCCTCCCCCTGCGACGCATCGGTCACGCCTGCGTCTCCCTCCGCACTCGGTCTCGCTCGCGCGGGTGAGCTGAGCATCCTCGCCACGGCGTTCACAAATTATCAGTAACGTTTTCGAATGCCCTGCACATATGCCGCACGGATGGCAACACTCATGAAACATTGAGCTGCCCCCGGCGCCCCCCTGACGGCTAACCTGGCCCCATGCCTCGCTACGAGTACCGCTGCCGGAGCTGCGGCGACACGTTCGAACTCAACCGTCCCATGGCGGAGTCCGCCGCCCCCGCGACGTGCCCTGCCGGGCATGACGACACGGTGAAGCTTTTGTCCACGGTTGCCGTGGGCGGCGTCTCCGGTGGGCCGGCGCCCGCGCCCCGGGCCGGGGGTGGCGGATGCTGCGGTGGAGGGTGCTGCGGATAGTCGCCAACCGGGGTGCCGCGCTTCGCCGTCGGGCGGGTGCGGCGCCGTTGTGGTACTTCGCGCAGTTCCCCGCGCCCCTAGGGAGTCGTCGCGCTGCTCGCTTTCAAGAACTCCCTGAGGATGCGCTCCCCCGCCAGTACCCCCCGTTCCGGTAGTGCGGTGATCCGAGGGGCCGTCCAGTCGGTGTCCGCCAGTTCTCCGTGGCCCGGGCGCCAGCCCCGGTCGGCTGCCAGGAGGAGGTCGGCGTCCAGCAGGGAGTCGCCGGCGGCCAGGGTCAGTTCCGCGCCGGTGCGGCGGGCGACCTCGCGGACGGCCGCGCTCTTGGTGAGCGGCTTGGGCACGGCGTAGATCTTGCGGCCCTGGAGCGAGACGGTCCAGCCGCGGTTCTCCGCCCACACCGCCAGCTCCTTCACCCAGTCCTCGGGCAGCAGTTCGCGCTCCACCACCAGGTAGGCGAACAGGTCCTCGGCGACCCGGTGCTTGCGCACCCACACCGGGTCGGCGGCGCGCAGCAGATGCTCGCGGACCTCCGCCAGCGGCGCGCACTCGTCGGCGAGCCGTGCCAGCACGCGCGCGTGCCAGCCGGCGTCGGCGACCCCGTCGACCAGCAGGTGGCCCCCGTTGGCGCAGATCGCGTAACGGGGCGGGGGGCCCGGCAGGTTGATGCGCTGGTACTGCTTGCGGGTCCGGGTCGTCGTCGGCACGAACACGGCAGCGTCGCCGAGCTCCGTCAGCAGCCCGGCCGCCGTCTCCGTCAGGTAGGACAGCGGCCTGGCCTCGTGCACCTCCACGCACAGCAGCCGGGGCGCCCGGGCGTCCGGCATGGTCAGCGCGAGGGCCGCCGAGGAGTAGATCAGCGTGCGGTCGAGGTCGCTCGCCACCAGCACCGGCATCAGACGTGCACCGCCTTCCCGTCGGCGCCCGTGGCACCGCGTGTGTACTTGGGGTGGATCAGCCCGACGCAGCTGTAGGGCAGCTCGCCGACCTCCTCCACCGGCACGCCCCGCTGTTCGGCGAGCAGGCGTACGTGGTCCAGTTCGGGGCCCGCGCCCGCGCGCGCCAGGATCTTCCACGGCACCCGGCGCAGCAGCACCCGGGTGGTCTCACCGACGCCCGGCTTGACGAGGTTCACGTCGTGGATGCCGTACTCCTCGCAGATCCGCTCGACCGCCCGCCAGCCCGCCCAGGTCGGGGTGCGGTCGGTGGCGAGCAGTTCCTTGACCGCGCCGGTCACGGAGTCGGCGACCTCCTCGAAGCGGGCGGAGACGGCGTCGAGGAAGGCCACGGAGACGTCGGCTCCGGCCAGTTCGCGGTAGAACTTCGCCCCGTGGTAGTCGTCCGGGCCGACCAGGTCCGCCCGCAGCACCGTGCGCGAGACCAGCCCGGACACGGTGGAGTTGAGGCAGGCGGAGGGGATGAGGAAGTCGTCCCGGGTGCCGTACGTGCGCACGCAGGAGCCGGGGTCGGCGAGGACGGCGATCTCCGGGTCGAACCCGGTGACGCCCTCCCGCTCCCCGAACTCCTCAAGCGCCTGGGCGAGCTCCCGGGTGATGGCGCCCTTGCCGGTCCAGCCGTCCACGAAGACGACGTCCCGGGGGTCGTGGTGGGCGGCGAGCCAGCGCAGCGCGTTGGTGTCGATGCCCCGGCCGCGCACGATCGACACGGCGTAGTGCGGCAGGTCCAGCCCGTGCCGGAACCGCGCCCAGCGGCGCATCAGGATGCCCACCGGGGTGCCGGCGCGGGCCAGGGAGACCAGCACCGGGCGCGGCGAGCGCTCGGCGATCACCGTCTCGGTGACCACGCCCACCGCCCGCGCCAGCCGGGCCGCCGACGCCTTGAGGGCCGCGTGGAACAGCGCCTGGTAGCGCTCGCTGGGCTGGTACTCCACCGGCAACGACTCCGCGTAGTGCGCGCCGCCGCTCTGGACGGCCTCCTCCCGCTCCTCGGTCGGCGCCTCCAGGGGCACGTCGGACAGGTCCTGGAGCAGCCAGCCGACCTCCTCCGGCGCGTACGAGGAGAACGCGGGACCGCGCAGGGGCTCGGGCAGCATGGCCGGCCTTCCGGGAACGTGCGGGACGTACGACGGTACGACCGCGAGCAGAACGTGCGGGACCTGCTCGGCGAGCCGGGCCGGCAGGCCGTCCCGCGCGTGCAGGGCGGGGGTGTCGGCGACGGAGTCGACCACGGCCACGACGGCGTCGAAACCGGCGCCGGCCACGTTGTAGGCGTAGCGCTCGCCGGGTCCGTCCGCCGGGTCGTCGTGGGCGGGGAAGACCAGGCGGGTACGGATCGCGTAGCCCGGGTCGTCGACGGCGAGCACGGGCGAGCGGGTGGTGGTGGAGAACCGCACCTCCGCGTCCGTGGCGCGCTCCAGCTCCCGCGCGAGCCGCAGCGGGGCGTACATCAGCTCCTCGAACCCGAGCACCAGCACCCGGCGCGCACCGGCCGGCAGGGCCGCGCGCACGCGCTCGGCCATGGCGGGGAGCGCGGCTTCGAGCCGGGCGCGGTGGGCGGGGGTGAACCCGTGCCGGGCGCCGTCGGGGAGGCCGGGAGGCCAGTGCAGGTCGACTCGCCTGACCCGGTGCGCCCCGGTAGGGGCGCGACCGGCCACAACGGACCCGCACCCGGCCGCCTCACATTCCGCGACCAGCCGCTGCCCCTTCTCCAGCACCCCCTCCGGCAGCTCCACGACCCCGGACGCGAGGGCTACCACGTCCACCCGTGCCCCAATGTCCCCGGCGAACCGTTCCAGCCGGGCCGTGTCCTCCGGCGACCGCATGTCCACCAGCGCGACCACCACGTACCGCCGCCGGGGATATCGCGCGTGCAGGTCACGGATGGTGTTCAAGACCGTGTTGCCGGTGGAGAACTCGTCGTCCACCAGCACCAGCGGCCCCCGCCCGGCGAGCAGCCCCGGATCCTCGGGCAGCAGCAGATGCGACGTGGCGTGGGAGTGCGACTCCTCGAACCCGCCCGCGGCGGCGACCCCGCGCACCGGCCGCCGCGTGGAGTGCAGATACGGCACGGAACCGAGCCCGTCCGCCACCGAGTGCCCCAGCCCGGTCGCGGTCTCGGCGTACCCGAGGACGAGCGCGTCCGACGCCTCGGCGCCGAGCAGCGCGGCGACCCGGCGGCCCAGCCGCAGGCCATGGTCGTAGACCACGGACGGCGACTGCGGGACGTGCTTGCCGAGGACCTGGGAGACGAGCAGGTGGGCGCGCTTGGGGTTGCGGCGCAGCGCGAGCCCGAGCAGGGCCGGCAGCCCGTCGTCGCCCACGAGCCCGACCCCGAGTCGCTCGGCGACCCAGCTGCCGGACCAGACCCCGTCGTTCACTGCGTTCTTCATGCGTTCCTTGCTGAGGTGGCGAAAGGTTCAGCCGGGTATGCCGGCGGCGAGCAGTTCCACGAAGCCGACGTCCTCGTGGGCGACACCGAACGCCTCGGCGCGCAGCAGGGTCCGCTCGGCCCAGGCGCGGTGCGGCTTCACCTCGTTCATCTTGTTCGTGTAGGCCGACCGCAGTACACCCCCGCCGCCGCGTTCCGGCCGCAGGATGTCCTGGGCGTCACTGAACTCCTCGTGACTGACCACGGAGAGCGCGTGCACGGGCAGGACGTGGGAGGGGTGGATGCAGGTCTTGCCGAGCAGACCGTTGGCCTGGTCCAGGGAGATCTCCCGGAGCAGCCCGTCCATGGCGTGGGCGATCAGCCGCTCGCGCAGCTCGGCGGCCTGCACCTGGAGGAAGGGGCTCTGCCGCAGCTGCGGCTTGAACATGCGCTCGGAGGCGCGGAAGTACTCCCAGACCGGTCCGGTGACGGTGAAGCCGGTGCCGTCGGCCCGGCCGAGCATGTTCACGACGTCGGCGATCACGGAGGCGACCACCTGGACGTCGTAGGCGGTCATGTCGGGGGCCCGGCGCAGGCCGTAGGAGGAGCAGAAGTCGGTGACGCCGAGGCGCAGGGCCAGCACCCGGTCGCGGTACTTGTCGACCGCGCGGAAGATGCCCTCCAGCGTCTCCACGCGCGACTCGCGGTACAGCAGCTCGGGCGACTCCAGGACCGGCATGGCGAACAGCCGCCGGCCGCCGGCGCTCTCGGCCGCCGTCAGGGCCTCCAGGAAGGGGATGCCGCGTTCCTCGGTGAACTTGGGCAGCACGAACCCGGACAGCAGGCGCCCGGCAGAGCCGAGGCGGCGGACCAGGTCCGGTATCTGCTCGGGGGCGCGCACCCGGATGAACAGCAGCGGCGGCTCCGCCCCGGGCCGGGCGGCGAGGTCGGCGAACTGCCGGACGAGGTTCTCCTCGCCCGCCGCCACGTCCGCGTCGCCGATCGAGTCCTCCAGGCACAGCACCATCGAGACCACGCCGTTGCCCGCCTGCTTGACGATGTCGTCCGCGAGTCTGGGCCGGGTCGCCGGGCTGTACAGCGTGGCGCCCAGGGCCGCGGAGAGCAGCCTGGCCGGGGAGTCGGCGGTGAACGCGCACGGCTCCTGGTGGAAGAGGCGCTGCCGCACCTCGGGGGCGATGTGCCCGAAATGACGCATAGGGCTCCCTTTGAACTCCGGCCACGCCTCTGGGTTCGGTAAAGGGTGGCCGGTAATAGTACGTAGGGACCCATGGCGGAGGTTCCCCGTGGACATGAATTTCCGGTAACTCGCCCCTGTTGGCGCCACGCCCCCACATTGTCGTGACCAGGACCGAGAGGGCAGGATGACCGCATGACGCACGCCATGCTGAAGGGGTCGAACGTCCCGCTGGAGGCCACCACGGTACGCGCCGTGCTGCGCTGGACACCCGGGCAGGGCGTCCCGGACGTGGACGTGTCGGCGCTGCTGCTCGGACCCGACGGCCGTGTGCGCTCCGACGAGGACTTCGTCTTCTACAACCAGCCCCGGCACCCCTCCGGGACGGTGTGGCGGCTGGGCAAGAAGCGGGTCGCCGAGGGGCTGACCGACACGATCCAGTCAGAGCTGACCGGGGTCGAGCCCGGCGTCTCGCGAATCCTGCTGGTCGCCTCCGCCGACGGGGTCGCCTTCGACCAGGTGCCGGCGCTGTGCATCCTGCTGTACGACGCGGGGGCCGCCGACGCCGAGCCGCTGGCCCGGTTCGACATCAAGCCGGAGACCGGGGCCGAGACGGCGCTGATCTGCGGTGAGCTGTACCGGCGCGGGGAGGGCTGGAAGTTCCGCGCGCTGGGCGAGGGCTACTCCAACGGGCTGGAGGGGCTCGCGACGGACTTCGGCATCTCGGTGGACGAGTCCGAGGCGGCGGCGGAGGAGCCGCCGACGTCCGCCCTGCCGTTGCCTCCGGAGGTGCCGGCGTACGGGTATCCGCAGCCGGTGCCGGTGCCGGCGGCTTCGGCGGGGGACGGGTACTTCCGGATGCCGCCGCAAGGGCCTCAGTTCATCGGGCGGTAGGTTCGCCTACCAGCTCGGGGGGGGGCTTCGGTCGTACGGCGACTGCGGGCCGGGCGTGGTTCCCGCGCAGTTCCCCGCGCCCCTTTCGGGGCGCCCCAGTGCGGAGCGTTCATCTGTCCGCCTTCGCCTTGTAGCCCCTGCCCCACTGGAGGCCCCAGCCGTAGAGGCGGTCCAGTTCGCCCTGGAAGCCGTAGACGAACTTGACCTCGCGGCGGACGATCAGTTCGTCCTTGACGTTCTCCAGGAGGACGACGGCGCAGGAGCGGGCCTGGGGATGGCGTTCGTCCAGGCCGATCTCGATGCGGGGGCCGTTGCTCGGGTAGAGGGTGACGACGGCCTGGGTACGGTCGAAGGCGGGCGTCTGGTCGTAGATGTAGACGAAGACCAGCAGCCGCCTGATGTCCTCGCGGTGGTCGAGGTTGACGTACATCGTCTCGCCGGAACCGGAGCCGAACCGGTCGTCGCCGCTGAGCTTGATGTACGGCGGTGCGTTGACGTCGCCGAGGTAGCCGCCGAGGGGCTGGACGACGCCCTTGGTGCCGTCGGTGAGCTCGTACAGGCAGCCCAGGTCGAGGTCGACGTTGACCATGCTCTGGCCGTGGCCGAGGATCTCCGGCGGCTTCAGCGCCTTGAAGGGGTGGCGCAGCAGGCTGGTGCGGGGGCCCGGACCGAAGTCGGAGGTCCGCATCCGCCAGGTGAGGTTGACGCGCAGGTTGCCGGTGGCCGCGCCCTGCTTGGTCAGGGACACCGTCGGGTGCCGCCTGGTCAGCTCGATCGCGTTGGTGGCCGCGTTGCCCGAGTCGAAGGCCGCGGCGCGCCCGCCGAGCAGCCCGTCGAAGAAACCCATTCCCGCCCCCAGGTACCCGTTGTGACACCGACGGGGCGGCCGACCGCGTCGGCCGCCCCGTTCGAAGCGTTCCTCACCGGCGGGGGTGTCACACCCCGGAGGAGACCTCGGTCTTCGCGCCGCCGCCCTCGCCCGCGGCGGCCAGGGCGCGGTTGCGGCGGACCGAGGAGAGGAAGGACGCCAGGATCAGGATCACGCCGATGGAGCCGGTGATGACCTCGTGGATCTCGTACTGGATGGTGATCAGCAGGACCACGGCGAGGGCGCCGATGGCGTAGTGGGCGCCGTGCTCCAGGTAGACGTAGTCGTCCAGGGTGCCCTGGCGGACCAGGTAGACGGTCAGCGAACGCACGTACATGGCGCCGATGCCGAGGCCCAGGGCCATCAGGACGATGTCGTTGGTGACGGCGAAGGCGCCGATCACGCCGTCGAAGGAGAAGGACGCGTCCAGGACTTCCAGGTAGAGGAACATGAAGAACGCGGCCTGGCCGGCCAGCACGATCGCGGGCTTCTTCTTGCCGCTGCGGGCCGCCGCTTCCTCCTGCTCGTGCTCGCGCTCCTCCTCTTCCTCCAGCTTGTCCTCGAAGTAGCCGGAGAGACCGCCGACGATCATGTAGGTGATCAGGCCGGCGATGCCGGAGATCAGCACCGTCTGGGCCTTGTCGGCGTGCACGCCGCCGTGCTGGTGGGCGTGGGTGGCGACGGTGAAGGCGGCGACCAGCAGGACGATCAGGGCGATGCAGACCGACAGCATGTCGACCCGGCCGAGCTTGGCCAGGGGCCGCTCGATCCAGCGCAGCCACTGGATGTCCCGGTCCTCGAAGATGAAGTCGAGGAAGATCATCAGCAGGAACATGCCACCGAACGCGGCGATCGCCGGGTGGGCGTCGGTCACCAGCTGCTCGTAGCGTTCCTTGTTGTTGATCGCGAGGTCGACGGCCTCGATCGGGCCCATCTTGGCGCTGATGGCGACGATGACGACGGGGAAGACCAGCCGCATGCCGAACACGGCGATGAGCACGCCGATGGTGAGGAAGATCTTCTGCCAGAAGGGGCTCATCTTCTTCAGGATTCCGGCGTTGACCACCGCGTTGTCGAAGGACAACGAGATCTCCAGGATGGCCAGGATCGCCACGACCCCGAAGCCGGTCCACCCCCCGTAGAACGCCCCCGCGACCAGACCGAGCGCGGTGATCGCGAAGGACCATCCGAAGGTTTTGAGAAGCACTGGCTACCCCATCATCTGTCGAGGCCCCTCCCGGACGAATTCCGAGGAGAGTTCTCCCCCGCGCCGTACGCGGCTTTACGAAACGTTGACTCCGAAGTCTAGAGCGATGCCCCGGAGCCCCGACGCGTACCCCTGGCCGACCGCTCGGAACTTCCATTCGCCCTGGTACCGGTACAGCTCCCCGAAGATCATCGCGGTCTCGGTGGAGGCGTCCTCGCTGAGGTCGTAGCGGGCCAGTTCCTGGCCGTCGGCCTGGTTGACCACGCGGATGAAGGCGTTGGAGACCTGGCCGAAGGTCTGGCCGCGCTCGTCCGCCATGTGGATGGAGACCGGGAAGATGATCTTCTCGCAGTGGAGCGGGACCTTGGCGAGGTCCACCAGGATCGACTCGTCGTCGCCGTCGCCCTCACCGGTGAGGTTGTCGCCGGTGTGCTCCACCGAGCCGTCGGGGCTCTTGAGCTGGTTGTAGAACACGAACCACTCGTCGCCCAGCACCCGGTTGCCCGCGCCGCACAGCAGCGCGCTGGCGTCCAGGTCGAAGGGGGCACCGGTGGTGGAGCGCGCGTCCCAGCCGAGCCCGATCATGACGTTGGTGAGGTTCGGTGCGGCCTTGGAGAGGGAGACCTTGCCTCCCTTGGCGAGCGTGACGCCCATGCTGGTCCTCCCCTGGTGGTGCTTCCCTGGTTCTCCTGTGCGTCCGGCGCCGCCCGTAAACGGTGCGGCGCCGGACACCGAGGATGTCGTTACGCTGCCGGGATCAGACGTTGACTCCGAAGTCCTGCGCGATGCCGCGCAGCCCGGAGGCGTAGCCCTGGCCGATGGCGCGGAACTTCCACTCCGTGCCGTGGCGGTACAGCTCGCCGAAGACCATGGCGGTCTCGGTGGAGGCGTCCTCGCTCAGGTCGTAGCGGGCGATCTCCGCGCCGCCGGCCTGGTTGACGACGCGGATGAAGGCGTTGCGGACCTGGCCGAAGGACTGCTGGCGGTTCTCGGCGTCGTAGATCGACACCGGGAACACGATCTTGTCGACGTCGGCCGGGACGCCGGCCAGGTTCACCTTGATCTGCTCGTCGTCGCCCTCGCCCTCACCGGTGAGGTTGTCGCCGGTGTGCTCCACCGAGCCGTCGGGGCTCTTGAGGTTGTTGAAGAAGACGAAGTGCTGGTCGCTGATGACCTTGCCGGAGTTGTTCAGCAGCAGCGCGCTCGCGTCGAGGTCGAAGTCGGTACCGGTCGTGGTCCGCACGTCCCACCCCAGACCGACGATGACCGCGGTCAGGCCCGGGGCCTCCTTCGTCAGCGATACGTTGCCGCCCTTGCTGAGGCTGACTCCCACGGGTCCTCCATGTGGTGTTCAGGGGCGGGGAGCCCCGTCGTGCTTCGGATATGGGATCAACGTGCCGATCCTAGTGACGGGTTCCCGCCTGCCGCTCAGCTTGGGCCGAGGAAACCCAGGTGTCGGCCCGCGTGGCTCACAGAGTGTCGAGCGCCTTCACGTAGTCGCCGAGGTCGCGGGCGTCCGGCAGGCCGTTGACCACGGTCCACCGCACGACGCCCTCCTTGTCGATGATGAAGGTGCCCCGGACGGCACAGCCCTTGTCCTCGTCGAAGACGCCGTAGGCGCGCGAGACGTTGCCGTGCGGCCAGAAGTCGCTCAGCAGCGGGTACTCGAGGCCCTCCTGCTCGGCGAAGACGCGCAGGGTGTGGATGGAGTCGTTGGAGACGGCGAGCAGCTGGGTGTCCCGGTCCGTGAACTTCGGCAGGTTGTCACGCAGCTCGCACAGCTCGCCGGTGCACACGCCGGTGAAGGCGAAGGGGTAGAAGAGCAGGACCACGTTCTTCTCGCCGCGGAAGTCCGAGAGCTTCACGCTGCGGCCGTGGTTGTCCTTGAGCTCGAAGTCGGGTGCCTTGTCGCCGACCTGGATCGCCATCGTCGTGCATCCCTTCGGGGGCTGTTCGGGTGGAAGTGACGCATGAGCGCACACGGCGCTCGGGTCCACCCTACGCAGCGGTCGCCGAGGGGTTCACGGCGGCCGGGCCGGGCCGAAAGGGGCCCGGCCCGGCCGGCCATCGGCTCAGACGGTCACCGCTTGGACTTGGCCTTGGGCGTCGCCAGGCGCGAGCCGCTCCAGTCCTTGCCGACGCTGACGCTCTTCGAGGCCGTCAGACCGGCCGTCGTGGCGGCGTCCTGGATGTCGCTCGGTTCCACATACCCGTCACGGCCGGTCTTCGGCGTGAAGAGCAGGATGGCGCCGCCCTCTTCGATGTACGTGGTGGCATCCACCAGCGCATCCGTCAGGTCGCCGTCGTCGTCACGGAACCACAGCACAACGGCGTCGGCCACGTCGTCGTAGTCCTCGTCCACGAGGTCAGTCCCGGTGACCTCCTCGATGGCCTCGCGGAGCTCCTGATCGACGTCGTCGTCGTAGCCGATCTCCTGGACCACCTGCCCGGGCTGGAACCCCAGCCTGGCGGCAGGGTTCGTCCGCTCCTCCGCGTGGTCCGCGGTCGCGCTCACGGGTTGCCTCCTGATCATGTCTTTGTTGAGTATCTCAGCCACGCGCGTGCGCGAAGCATTGGCCGTAGTCCACACGGGCGGGGCGGATCGCGCAAGTACCCGGCCGTCGGGACCGTCGAAACGGTGACGCTCCCGGCCGTGTCGCCGTAACTCCTGGCACCGTATCGCGCTTTTCCCTCCCCCACATCACGCCGATGTGCCCGGTTTGCACCCTTCGGAATCATCCTGGGTTACGCCACTCGAACAATTTTGCCAAGCACGTCACACCCCGGGCGTATCGTTGCGTTTTGACCGGTGGTGCGCCGGCGGAGACGACCGTGGAGATGACGTACGCGTTCCCCAGGTACACGATGGGGAACGGTGCAGGCAGCCGTTAACGAGAACTGGCCCTCCGACAGGTAAGGAACAGCGTGGCTTCCGGATCCGATCGCAACCCGATCATCATTGGCGGCCTTCCGAGTCAGGTCCCTGACTTCGATCCCGAAGAGACTCAGGAATGGCTCGACTCCCTGGACGCCGCCGTCGACGAGCGCGGCCGGGAGCGGGCCCGCTATCTCATGCTGCGCCTGATCGAGCGGGCCCGCGAGAGGCGCGTGGCCGTGCCCGAGATGCGCAGCACGGACTACGTCAACACGATCCCCACCAAGAGCGAGCCGTTCTTCCCGGGCAACGAGGAGATCGAGCGCAGGATTCTGAACGCCACCCGCTGGAACGCGGCCGTCATGGTCTCCCGCGCCCAGCGCCCGGGCATCGGCGTCGGCGGCCACATCGCCACCTTCGCCTCCTCCGCCTCGCTCTACGACGTCGGCTTCAACCACTTCTTCCGGGGCAAGGACGAGGGCGACGGCGGTGACCAGGTCTTCTTCCAGGGCCACGCCTCCCCCGGCATCTACGCCCGCGCCTACCTGCTCGACCGGCTCACCGCCGGGCAGCTCGACGGCTTCCGCCAGGAGAAGTCGAAGTACCCGGACGGCCTGTCCAGCTACCCGCACCCGCGCTCGATGCCGGACTTCTGGGAGTTCCCGACGGTCTCCATGGGCCTCGGCCCGCTCTCGGCGATCTACCAGGCGCGGATGAACCGCTACATGCAGGCGCGCGGCATCGCCGACACCTCCCGCTCGCACGTGTGGGCGTTCCTCGGCGACGGCGAGATGGACGAGCCCGAGTCGCTCGGCCAGCTCACCCTGGCCGCCCGCGAGGGCCTGGACAACCTGACCTTCGTGGTCAACTGCAACCTCCAGCGCCTCGACGGCCCGGTGCGCGGCAACGGCAAGATCATCCAGGAGCTGGAGTCGGTCTTCCGGGGCGCCGGCTGGAACGTGATCAAGCTGATCTGGGACCGCTCCTGGGACCCGCTGCTCGCGCAGGACCGGGACGGCATCCTCGTCAACAAGATGAACACGACCCCGGACGGCCAGTTCCAGACGTACGCCACCGAGTCCGGTGCCTACATCCGCGAGCACTTCTTCGGCGACGACCACCGGCTGCGCGCGATGGTCGAGAACATGACCGACGACCAGATCCTGCACCTGGGCCGCGGGGGACACGACCACCGCAAGATCTACGCCGCGTTCAAGGCGGCCAAGGAGCACAAGGGCCAGCCGACGGTCATCCTGGCCAAGACGGTCAAGGGCTGGACGCTGGGCCCGAACTTCGAGGGCCGCAACGCCACGCACCAGATGAAGAAGCTGACGGTCGACGACCTCAAGCGCTTCCGGGACCGGCTGCACCTGCCGATCTCCGACAAGGAGCTGGAGTCCGGCCCGCCGCCGTACTACCACCCGGGCCGGGACTCGGAGGAGATCCAGTACATGCACGACCGCCGCCGCTCCCTCGGCGGTTACGTTCCGACGCGCGTCGTGCGCTCCGAGCCGCTCGCCCTGCCGGACGACAAGGCGTACGCGACCGTGAAGAAGGGCACGGGCCAGCAGTCCATCGCGACGACCATGGCCTTCGTCCGGCTCCTGAAGGACCTCATGCGGGACAAGGAGATCGGCAAGCGGTTCGTGCTGATCGCGCCGGACGAGTACCGCACGTTCGGCATGGACTCCTTCTTCCCGAGCGCGAAGATCTACAACCCGCTGGGCCAGCAGTACGAGTCGGTGGACCGCGAGCTGCTGCTGGCGTACAAGGAGTCGCCGACCGGCCAGATGCTGCACGACGGCATCTCCGAGGCGGGCTGCACGGCCTCGCTGATGGCCGCGGGCTCGGCCTACGCCACGCACGGCGAGCCGCTGATCCCGGTGTACGTCTTCTACTCGATGTTCGGTTTCCAGCGCACCGGCGACCAGTTCTGGCAGATGGCCGACCAGCTCGCGCGCGGATTCGTCCTGGGCGCGACCGCCGGCCGCACGACCCTGACCGGCGAGGGCCTCCAGCACGCGGACGGCCACTCCCAGCTGCTGGCCTCCACCAACCCCGCGTGCGTGGCCTACGACCCGGCGTACGCCTACGAGATCGCGCACATCGTCCAGGACGGTTTGCGCCGGATGTACGGCGGCTCGCCCGAGCACCCGCACGGCGAGGACGTCTTCTACTACCTCACCGTCTACAACGAGCCCATCCAGCACCCGGCCGAGCCGCCGAACGTGGACGTCGAGGGCATTGTCAAGGGCATCCACAGGCTCGCCGAGGGCACCGCGGGCTCGATCCCGGCGCAGATCATGGCGTCGGGCGTGGCGGTCCCGTGGGCGCTGGAGGCGCAGAAGATCCTCGCCGAGGAGTGGAACGTCAAGGCGGACGTGTGGTCGGCGACCTCCTGGAACGAGCTGCGCCGCGAGGCCGTGGACTGCGAGCGGCACAACCTGCTGCATCCCGAGGAGGAGCAGCGGGTGCCGTTCGTGACCCGCAAGCTCGGCGGTGCGGAGGGACCGTTCGTGGCCGTGTCCGACTGGATGCGATCGGTTCCGGACCAGATCGCGCGCTGGGTGCCCGGCCCGTACCAGTCCCTGGGCGCCGACGGGTTCGGCTTCGCCGACACCCGGGGCGCCGCGCGCCGCTTCTTCCACATCGACGCCCAGTCGATCGTGGTGGCGGTGCTGACGGAACTGGCACGGGAGGGGAAGGTCGACCGGTCCGTGCTGAAGCAGGCAATCGACCGGTACCAGCTGCTGGACGTGTCGGCGGCGGATCCGGGGGCGGCCGGGGGCGACGCGTAGCCGTTGCGCTTGGCTTGGGCCGACAAGGGGGTGCGGGGAAGGCGCGGGCCGGCAGTGGGCTGGTCGCGCGGTTCCCCGCGCCCCTTTGGGGGCTGTACTTACCGTTTCTTTACGATGCGGGCATGGAACAACTGTCCGCGCAAGCGCGGTGGGAGCGGTTCACCGAGCGGCCGTTGTTGGGGCTCGCGGTGGTCTTCGGCGTCGCCTACGCGGTGCCCATCGTGGACGCCTCCGCCGGGCGGTTCCTGACGGCCGTGTGCACGGGGGTCGAGTGGGTGGTGTGGGGGGCGTTCGCCCTGGACTACCTGGTCCGGCTGGCGCTCGCCCCGCACCGGAAGACGTTCGTGCGACGGCACTGGCTCGACCTGTGCGCGGTGGTCCTGCCGCTGCTGCAACCGCTGCGGCTGCTGCGGCTGGTGTCGACGCTGCTGCTGGTGGGCCGGCGGGCGCGGATGGCTCCGCAGATCCGGCTGACCACCTATGTCGTCGGGGCCGTGATCGGCCTGCTGATGTTCGGCTCGCTGGCCGTGCTGTCCGTGGAACGCGAGTCACCGCACGGGAACATCCGGACGCTGGGTGACGCGGTGTGGTGGTCGTTCACGACGATGACGACCGTGGGGTACGGCGACCACGCGCCGACGACGGGACTCGGGCGGATGATCGCGGTCGGGCTGATGCTGTCCGGGATCGCCCTGCTCGGTGTCGTCACCGCGAACATCGCCGCCTGGTTCATCTCGCGGTTCGAGAAGGACGACGTGGAGGAGCGGCGGCAGACGGAGGCCATCGCCGCGCTGGCCGAGGAGGTGCGGTCGCTGCGCGCCGAGGTGGCGCGGCTCGCGGAGACCCGGAGGGACGCGGAGAGCTGCGCGGTCGGCAACAGTCCCTCCGCGCCCGGCAACGGGCCGCCGGCCCCCTAGAGAAGGCCGTTCCCCCAGGCCGCCGCGCCCGTGAGGGCCATGGCGGCGAGCAGGGTGTCGATGGCGCCCAGGACCAGGGCCACCAGCGCCGGTACGTTGCGTTCGCCGGACCAACTGCGGCCCATGGACTGCCAGCCGCAGAAGATCGCGACGGGACCGAGGACGATCCCCAGCGCGAAGAAGCCGGCCACCGCGCAGATGGCGCCGATGATCCCGAGCGTCGCGCGGTCCGGCCCGGTGCGTGACCACGTCCGGCCACGCGACCGGGGGTACCCGCGTGTTCCGTGCCCGAAGCCTGCCATCATCAACTCCCTGGGGCATCTGGACAGTTCGGCTTCACGGTGCGAGTACCCCGGTTGCGCCGGAGCAGACCGGGCGCGCTGTCCCCCTCCGACAGCGCGCGCCGCGGCCCCGTGGTCCTCCCATGTCCTGCGGAGGAGTTGACCCACTGTGACCTGCGGCGCGCGCCGGGAGCCAGCGATCTTGAGCGGAGTCACCCTGATAGGCGAACTCCGCCGGGAAGGGGCCGTCAGATGTGGCCCACGCCCGCGCCCGCCTCCGCGTTCGCGCCCCGCTTGGTGAGCAGCGCGACGAGGACGGCGACCGCGGCCACGCCCGCCGCCACGAGGGAGGCGAGGCTCATGCCGTCGATGAAGGTGTGGTGGGCCACCTCGGTGATCTTCTCGGCTATGGGTGCCGGGGTGTCCTTGGTCACCGGCGCGACACCCTGCTGGACCGCCTCGGCCGCCTGGTGCAGCTGCTCCGGGGGCAGCTTCGGCAGCCCGGCGTCCGCCCAGTTGTCGCCGAGGATGCTGTCGACCTTGGAGGCCATCACCGCGCCCAGCACGGCCGTGCCGAGGCTGCCGCCGATCTGCATGGCCGCCTGCTGGAGTCCGCCCGCGACACCGGACAGCTCCATCGGGGCGTTGCCCACGATGACCTCCGTGGCGCCGACCATGACCGGGGCCAGGCCGAGGCCGAGCAGGGCGAACCAGACGGACATCAGGCCGCTGCCGGTGCCCTCGTCCAGCGTGGACATGCCGTACATGGCGATCGCGGTCACGGCCATGCCGCCCGCCAGCGGGATCCGCGGGCCGACCTTGGTGATGAGGGCACCGGCCAGCGGGGAGCCGACGATCATCATGCCGGTCAGCGGCAGCAGGTGCAGGCCCGCGTCGATCGGGCTCATGCCGTGGACGTTCTGCAGGTAGAAGGTGACGAAGAACAGGCCGCCCATGAACGCGATGGCCATCAGCACCATCAGGACGACGCCCGCGGACAGCGCGACCGAGCGGAACAGCGCCAGCGGGATCAGCGGCTCCTTCACCCGCTTCTCCCAGAGGGCGAACAGGGCGAAGCCGGCCATCGAGGCGACGAGGAACAGCCAGGTCTTGCCGTCGCCCCAGCCCCAGGCCGGGGCCTTGATGAGGGCCCAGACCAGGCAGAACATCGCGCCCGAGAGCAGGGCGATGCCGAGCAGGTCGAAGGAGCGCGGGGCGTTCTCGGCGCGGTGGTCGAGCAGGATCAGCAGGCCCAGCAGCAGGGCGAGGGCGCCGACCGGCACGTTGATGAAGAACACCGACTGCCAGTTGACGTGCTCGACGAGGACACCGCCGAGGATCGGGCCGCCGGCGGTGGAGGCGCCGATGACCATGCCCCAGATGCCGATCGCCATGTTGAGCTTCTCGGCCGGGAAGGTCGCGCGCAGCAGGCCGAGCGCGGCCGGCATCAGCAGCGCGCCGAACAGGCCCTGGAAGACGCGGAAGGTGACGACCGCGGCGATGCTGTCGGACAGTCCGATGGCACCGGAGGCGACGGCGAAGCCGGTGACGCCGATCAGGAACGTCTGCCGGTGGCCGAAGCGGTCGCCGAGCTTGCCGGCGGTGATCAGGGAGACCGCGAGCGCCAGGAAGTAGGCGTTGGTGATCCACTGCAGCTGCGCCCAGCTGGCGTGCAGATCCTTGCCGATGGCCGGGTTGGCGATGGCCACGATGGTGCCGTCGAGGGCCACCATCATGACCCCTACGGCGACGGTGATCAGCGTGAGCCACGGGTGGCCGCGCAGGCCCGCGGCCGGCTGCGGCCCGGACGGGGCCGCCGGCGCTTTGTCCCCCGGCCCCGTCGCGTCGATGGTGGTCCGACTAGTCATACACTCAGGTTAGTGACAGCCGCTGACAGTTGACAAACCAATTCACTAGTCGGTTACTGACACGAAAAAAGGGGGTCAAGCCCAGGGCCGGACGGAGGTTCGCCCGCGTTCACAGGAGAGTGGCCATGGAGACGCTGCGCGAGCGCAAGAAGCGGCGTACACGGGAATCGCTGCTGCGGGCCGCTCTCGAACTGTTCACCACGCAGGGCTACGAGCGCACGACCGTCGACGAGATCGCCGACGCCGTCGACGTCTCGCAGCGCACCTTCTTCCGTTACTTCGCGGGCAAGGAGGACGTGGCCTTCGCGGTCCAGGACATGGCGGAGGCGGCGTTCGTGGGGGCCGTACGGGCGCGCCCGCCGCACGAGGCGCCGATGCGGGCCCTGCGCCAGGCGTTCCTGGAGAGCTGGGACGAACTGCACGCGACCGTCGAGTCGGTCGTGCCGGTCGAACTGCACCTGCGCATGTACCGCACGATCGAGGCCGAGCCCGCGCTGTTCGCCGCCCGGCTGCGCCGGCTGGCCGCGACGGAGGAGGCCCTCGCGCGGGTGCTGGCCGAGCGGGAGGGCGTCGACGTGGACGCCGACCCCCGGCCCCGGCTGGCGGTGGCCGTGTTCGGCGGGGTGATGCGCGTCACCGAGCGGCAGTGGTGCACCAGCGAGGACTCGGGGGCCGAGCTGATCCGGACGCTCACCACGTCGTACCTCGATCAGGTGGGTTCGGCGCTCACCGGAAACTGGCGGACCACCTGAGATCGTTGGCAGATCGCCGACTCCCTCACCACCGCCCGCCGAAACGTGATCCCCGCCACTCGGTTACCCCGAGACCCGCTCGCTCTCCTAGTGTGTCCTCCCAGTGACTTCCTTCGACACCTCCCCGCAGCTCAGCATCTGGCGCGCCCTGCTCGCGCTGGCCGTGGTGTTCGTGATGCTCGCGACCACCGGCTGGACCGCCCTGCGCACCCACCGGGAGTCGTCGGCGCTCGCGGCCTCGCTCGCCGAGTGGCGCCACGGTCACCTGCACGGCCTGCGCCTGCCGGACCCCGACGCCGCCCCCACCCGGCTCGCCCGATTCTTCGGCTCGCTCACCCCCGGCGACCGCGACCGGCTGGCCCGCCGCTACCCGCTCGCGGTCGGCAACATGAACGGCGCCCCGGTCTCCCTGCGCTACCGGGCCAACCACCTCGCGCTGGAACGCGCCCGCGCGACCGAGCGCGCCCGCATGCACGACAGCCGGCTCAGCGCGGCGGGCCAGCAGGACGCGGGCCGGCGGATGCACCGCTACGAATCCCTGCTGAGCGACGGCCGGCAGATCCTGGCCTTCGACCCCGCGGGCCCGGGCCGGATCGCCGAGGTGTTCGGCGACCTCGCCGCGGCCCGGCGGATCTCGGTCGTCGTCCCCGGCGTCGACACCGACCTGCTCACCTTCCAGCGCACCAGCCGCCCCTACAGCGCCCCGGTCGGCATGGCCAAGGCGCTCTACGCGGCCGAGCGGGCGGCGCGCCCCTCGACCCGTACGGCGGTGATCGCCTGGGCCGACTACACCTCCCCCGACGGGCTCGGGGTGGACGCGGCCACCGGACTGCGCGCCGAGGAGGGCGCCGTACGGCTGAACGCGCTGCTGCGGGCGCTGCCCGGCCGGTCCCCGGTGTCGATGTTCTGCCACAGCTACGGCTCGGTGCTCTGCGGGGTCGCCGCGCGCGACATGCCCCGCCGGGTCGCCGACCTGGCGGTGGCCGCGAGTCCCGGCATGCGCGCCGGCAGCGCCGCCGGCCTCGGCACGACGGCCCGGGTGTGGGCCATGCGGGACGCCAGCGACTGGGTGCGCGACGTGCCCTACCTGGAGCTGGGCGGCCTCGGCCACGGCGCCGACCCGGTGTCCTCGGCGTTCGGCGCGCGGGTGCTGTCGGCCCGGGACGCCGAGGGCCACAGCGGTTACTTCGAGCCCGGCACGGACAGCCTGCGCAATCTCGCCGACATCGGGGTGGGCGCGTACGGCGAGGTGACGTGCGCACAGCAGGATGATGCGTGCCGGTCCGGTCTGTCCGGCACGCCGACGGCCCAACGCGCGTAGAAACAGCAGGAAGTGCGGTCTGCGCGGGTGGCGACGGAGGGACACGTGCCGCATACGATGAGCCGCATGGGTGACGTACTGGCGGGTTTTCATGCCGTCTGGGAGTTCGAGTCCGACTCCGTGCTCATCCGTTACGAACGGGGGATTCGGACACCGAAGCTGTTCCAGGCGCTGGGCGAGCGCCGCATCCCGCTGACCGCGGTCGAGGGCGTGACCCTCGGTCCGGGGCGGCGCGGGACGGTCGTCCTGCGCCTGCGGCCGCGCCCCGGCGCCGATCCGCTGATGGAGGCGGCCGACGGGCAGCTGAAGGAGGGCTCCGACCCGTACCGGCTGGTGCTGCCGGCCGAGCGGGAGACCCTCGCCGAGTACTACGCCGACGAGCTGAAGGGGCTGCTCACCGAGTCCGGCCCCGCCGACCGGCACCTGGTCGCGGCGCCCGAGGCGCCCCTGCACTTCAAGGCCTACGACGGCAAGGCGTCCTTCGACGGGACGTCCGTGCAGTTCCGCTGGTCCTGGACGGGGGCGTCCTCGACCAAGTGGAAGGCCGGCGACCAGAGCTTCGCGGTGACCGAGCTGAGCGGGGTGGAGTGGCGCTCGCCGGAGGTCTTCGAGGGGCATCTGCGGCTGGTCCGGCGAACGCCCGGCCCGGCGGCGCCCGCGCAGCCCGACCAGGACCCGGCGGCCGTCGTCTTCGGGCTGGGCTACGGCCCGGTGCACGAGTCACTGCCGTTCGCCGCGGCGGTCCTGGCCGCCGTGCGCACCCGGGGACCGGTACCCGCGATACCGTCCCCGGCCCGGCGCGACCCCGCCGACATCGCCGAACGCATCCGCCACCTCGGCGAACTCCACCAGGCCGGCCTGGTCACCGACGAGGAGTTCTCCACCAAGAAGGCACAACTCCTCGCCGAACTGTGACCACCCGTCCGGCTCCCCCGTCCGGCCCAACGGGCCGGCAGGCCCCGCCGAACGGCCGGGCGCGCCGGACAATCGGCCCCGGCGAACGGCCGGGCGCACCGGACAGCCGGTCCGCCCGACAGCCAGCCCAGCCGCACAGCCGGGCGTGCCGGGCAGTCGACCCCGCCGGGTAATCAGCCCCGGCAGACAGCCAGCCCTACCGGGTAATCAGCCCCGGCAGACAGCCGGCCCCGCCGGGTAATCAGCCCCGCCGGACAGCCGGCCCCGCCGGGTAATCAGCCCCGGCGGACAGTCGGCACGCCGGATGGTCGGCGCGCCGGACGGGCAGTTCCGGACAGCCCCGCCGGATCGTCGGCCCCGCCGCGTGGTGCTTACTCGCGGCCCGCCGACGCGAAGCGCATGTCCGGGTAGCGGTCGCCGGAGACCTGGGAGGCGATGGGTTCCAGGGTGGCGAGTTCGTCGTCGGTGAGGGTGATGCGGGTCGCCGCCACGTTCTCCTCCACCCGGCCCGGCTTGCGGGTGCCCGGGATCGGCACCACGGTCAGGTCCGCGACCGACGCCCGCTGCTGCGCCCAGGCCAGGGCGATCTGGCCGAGCGTGGCGCCGCGGGCCTCGGCGATCGCCCGGATCGGCGCCAGCAGGGCCGCGTTGGCCGTCGCGTTGGCGCCGGTGAAGCGGGGCTGCTGGCGGCGGAAGTCGTCGGCCGTCAGGTCCTGCTCGGCGTTGGTGAAGGAGCCGGTGAGGAAGCCGCGGCCGAGCGGCGAGTACGGCACCAGGGCCACGCCCAGGTCCCGCGCGGCCGGTACGACCCTGGCCTCGATGTCCCGGCTGAACAGCGACCACTCCGACTGCACGGCCGCGATCGGGTGCACGGCGTGCGCGGCGCGCAGCTCGTCCGCGGTGACCTCGCTGAGCCCCAGGTGCTTGACCTTGCCCTCGCGGACCAGCTCCGCCATCGTGCCGACGGTCTCCTCGATGGGCACGTTCACATCGCGGCGGTGCATGTAGTACAGGTCGATCACCTCGACGTCCAGCCGCTTCAGGCTGGCCTCGACCGCCTCGCGGATGTAGGGCGCGTCGTTGCGGATGATGCGCTTGGTCGGGTCGTCCGGCGGGATGGACAGGGCGAACTTGGTGGCGATGACCACCTCGTCCCGGTGCGCCTTGAAGAAGGGCGCGAGGAACCGCTCGTTCTCCCCGGCACCGTAGGCGTCCGCCGTGTCGTACAGCGTGACGCCCAGCTCCAGCGCCCGGTCCAGGGCGGCACGGGCCTGCCCGGCGTCCGTCGGGCCGTAGCCGAAGTTCATGCCCATGCAGCCGAGGCCCTGCACGCCGACCTCCGGCCCGTCCGCGCCGAGCCGTACCGTCGGAATCCTGGCGTCGGTCATCGAGTGGTCCCCTCCGTGGCGTAAAAACTGATCTTGCGGTCGAGTACGGCGAGCGTGTCGCGCAGTTCGGCGATCCGGTTCAGGACGTCCCGGCGGGTCGACTCCAGCAGGTCCCGCCGCTCCGCGTAGGTGCCCTCGCCCTCCCGGACCAGCTCCGCGTACCGGACCATGTCCGCCACCGGCATGCCGGTCAGCCGGAGCTTGGTCACGAAGTCCAGCCAGTCCAGGTCGCGGTTGCGGTAGCGGCGCTGGCCGGTGTGTGAGCGGTCGACGTGCGGCATCAGCCCGATCCGCTCGTACCAGCGCAGGGTGTGCGCGGTCAGACCGGTGAACGCCACGACCTCGCTGATCGTGTAGCGGTCCTGGCCGTCGGGGCGGGGGTGGCGCCGGGGAGGGGCGGAGCAGATGTCGGCGGGGGTGGCTTGCCCGGTGGCCGCTGGCGTGGTCTGCATCACCGTCATGTCCCCACGCTATGGCGTTGGAGTGCACTCCAAGCAAGCCGGTCCGGTAAGAAATCCCCAGGACCGGACCCGGTGGCGGTGGTTAGCCTGCGCCCCATGAGTCTCGTACGACGGGCCCGGCCCGAGGATGCCGGGGAAGTACTGCGACTGCGCCAGATCATGATCGATTCCCTGTGGGGCGACGGAGGCGGCGGGGGTGACGGGGCGGCCGGCTGGCAGCGCGAGTCGCTGCCGGAACTGCGCGAGCGGCTCGCCGGGGACGCGGACTTCGCCGCGTTCGTGGTGGACCACCCCGGCCGGCCGGGGGCGCTGGCCGCGCTGGTGGCGGGGACCGTGGAGTACCGCATCGGCAAGCCCGGCAATCCGCGGGGCCGGGTCGGGTACGTCTTCAGCGTGGCGACCGACCCCGACGCCCGCAGGCGGGGCTACGCGCGCGCGTGCATGGAGGAGCTGCTGGCCTGGTTCCGGGCGCGCGGCGCCGGACACGTGCTGCTCAACGCCTCGCCGGAGGCCGAGCCGCTGTACACCGCGCTGGGCTTCACCCGGGATTCCGACCCGTCGATGCGGCTGTCGCTGTGAGCCGCATAGGCTCGGACGCATGTCGTTGCAGAGCCTGGCGCTGATCGAGAACTGGCCCGTCCCCACCGCCGCGGCGGGAGTCGTACGAGCCGACGGGACCGTCCTCGGGACGCACGGTCCCGTCGGGCACCGCTTCCCGCTGGCCTCCGTCACCAAGCCGCTGGCGGCCTACGCGGCGCTCGTCGCCTACGAGGAGGGCGCGATCGAGCTGGACGAGCCGGCCGGTCCGCCCGGGGCGACGGTCCGTCACCTCCTCGCGCACACCTCGGGCCTGGCCTTCGACGAGCACCGGGTCACGGCCCCGCCCGGGGACCGGCGGCTGTACTCCAACGCCGGGTTCGAGCAGCTCGGGGACCACATCGCCAAGGCGACGGACATCCCGTTCGCGGAGTACCTGCGCCAGGCCGTGCTGGAGCCGCTGGGCATGACGGCCACGTCGCTGGAGGGGTCGCCGGCGAAGGACGGGGTGTCGACGGTCGAGGACCTGCTGCGGTTCGCGGCGGAGGTCCAGGCGCCCCGGCTGCTGGACGCGCGGACGGTGGCGGCGGCGATGACCGTGCAGTACCCGGGGACCAAGGGCGTGCTGCCCGGGTACGGGCACCAGAACCCGAACGACTGGGGCCTGGGCTTCGAGATCCGCGACGGCAAGTCCCCGCACTGGACGGGCGCCTCGTCCTCGCCGCGCACGTTCGGGCACTTCGGGCAGTCGGGCACGTTCCTGTGGATCGACCCGGACGCCGGGGCGGCCGGGGTCGCCCTGACCGACCGCGCGTTCGGCCCCTGGGCGATCGAGGCGTGGCCGGCCCTCACGGACGCGGTCCTCGCGGAACTGCGCGGCTGACGAGGCCGCGTCCTTCGGGGGCTGCCGCCGCTACGGCGTCATCTCCCACAGCAGCAGGTCCGCCGGGGCCGACGCCAGCGCCCGGAGCCCCTCGGCGCCGGTGATCCGGGCCGCGTCGCCGGGGCCCAGCCCGGTCCCGGCCAGCCGGACCGCGCCGCGCACCACATGGACGTACACCCACGGTGCGTCCGGCACCGCCGTCCGCTCCCCGGCCCCCAGCCGCCGGACGTGCAGCACCGCGCCGGCGGCCGGGACCTCGTACCTGACGGGGCCCCCGGCGGCCGGGACCAGGGTGTAGGACGGGGTGCCGCCGGGCTCCCGGGGGGTCAGCCACATCTGGAGGAAGGTCAGCGGGGCCGGGCCGTCGTTGCGTTCCACGTGCCGCACGCCCGCCGCCGCGCTCAGGTGCTGCACGTCCCCGGGGCCGACCCGCGTCTCGTGCCCGCCGGAGTCGCGGTGGGTCAGCTCGCCCTCGACGACCCAGGTGACGATCTCGGTGTGGCTGTGCGGGTGCTCGTCGAAACCGGCGCCGGGGGCCAGCCGCTCCTCGTTGCAGGCGATCAGCGCGCCGAACCGCAGGTTGTCGGGGTCGTAGTGCGGCCCGAAGGAGAAGGCGTGCCGGGTGTCGATCCCGGCCCCGGGGTCCCCGCCGCGATAGCGCTCACCGGCGCGCCGTACGTCCGTCATCACGGCCCCCACGGTAGCCCCGCGGTCCGGACCGGGCCGCGGGCGGCCCCGGTCCGGGGCACCGTACGGAGACCGGCCGGGGGCGCCTTCCGGTTCCTGGCCCGGCCGCCCGGCGAAGGGCCGCCCGGCCGCCCCGCCGCACCGTCCCGGCCGCCCACACCGGTCCGGGCGTCGGCCGCGCGCCCCCGCCCGCCACCGGCCGGGCCGCCCGTCACCGCCCCCCGGCGGCGCGGGCTCCCGTCCGGATAAGGCACCCTTGTCCCCGTGCCCGAACCCGAATCCCACCACGGTGACCCCGCAGCCCGTCACGTCCACCCGCACGCCGCGACCCTGAAGCGGCTGGAGAAGTCCTCCGGGAGTCTCGCCGCGCAGGCCATCGCGCGCATGGACGAGACCCTGCCGTGGTACCGGGCCATGCCCCCGGAGAACCGTTCCTGGATCGGGCTCGTCGCCCAGGCGGGCATCGCCGCCTTCACCGAGTGGTTCCGGCGCCCGGACGCCCCGCAGGCGATCTCCACCGACGTCTTCGGGACCGCGCCCCGGGAGCTGACCCGGGCCATCACGCTGCGGCAGACCGTGGAGATGGTGCGCACCACCATCGAGGTGATGGAGTCCGCCATCGACGAGGTGGCCGCCCCGGGCGACGAGAGCGTGCTGCGCGAGGCGCTGCTGGTGTACGCCCGGGAGATCGCCTTCGCCACCGCCCAGGTCTACGCCCAGGCCGCCGAGGCACGCGGTGCCTGGGACGCGCGGCTGGAGTCGCTGGTGGTGAACGCCGTGCTGAGCGGGGAGGCCGACGAGGGGGCCGTCAGCCGGGCCGCCGCGCTCGGCTGGAACTCGCCGGAACACGTGTGCGTGGTGCTCGGCACCGCGCCCGACGGGGACAGCGAGCTGACCGTGGAGGCCATCCGGCGGGCCGCCCGGCACGCCAAGCTCCAGGTGCTGACCGGGGTGCTCGGCGACCGGCTGGTGGTCATCGCGGGCGGCAGCGACAACCCGCTGGCCGTCGCCCGCTCGCTGATCGGGCCGTTCGCCGCCGGACCGGTCGTCGCGGGCCCCGTCGTCCCCGATCTGCTGGCCGCCACCCGGTCCGCGCAGGCCGCCGCCGCCGGGCTGAAGGCGTGCACCGCCTGGCAGGACGCACCACGCCCGGTGCTCGCCGACGATCTGCTGCCGGAGCGCGCCATCGCGGGCGACCCGAGCGCCCGCGAGCAACTGGTGGAGGAGATCTACAGACCGCTGGAGGAGGCCGGCTCGGCGCTGCTGGAAACGCTGAGTGTCTACCTGGAGCAGGCCAGCAGTCTCGAAGGCGCGGCGAGAATGCTCTTCGTTCACCCGAACACCGTCCGCTACCGGCTCCGACGTGTGACTGACGTCACCGGCTGGTCCCCCTCGGATGTAAGATCCGCGTTCACACTGCGGATCGCGCTCATCCTGGGGCGTCTGGCCGACGCTGAACCCCAGACATAAGGTTTTGTCGAGGCTCCACAAAAGCCCTACGTGTTCTTCGTCCCTGTCCCCACGGGCGGCCCCCGCCCACCCCAAGAGAGAGTGTGAGAGTGCTCGTACTCGTCGCTCCCGGCCAGGGCGCCCAGACGCCCGGCTTCCTGACCCCCTGGCTCGACCTGCCCGGTGCCGCGGACCGCGTGGCGGCCTGGTCGGACGCCCTCGGACTGGACCTCGTCCACTACGGCACCCAGGCCGACGCCGACGCCATCCGCGACACCGCCGTGGCGCAGCCGCTGCTGGTCGCCGCCGGGCTGCTGTCCGCCGCGGCACTGGGTGACATCTCCGACATCGCGCCGGGCGCGGTCGCGGGCCACAGCGTCGGCGAGATCACCGCCGCCGCCTTCGCCGGCGTCCTGGACGACACGGCCGCCCTCGGCCTGGTCCGCACCCGCGGCCTGGCCATGGCCGACGCCGCCGCCGTCACCGAGACCGGCATGTCGGCGCTGCTCGGCGGCGACCCCGAGGTGACCCTGCCGCACCTGGAGAAGCTGGGCCTGACCCCGGCGAACATCAACGGCGCGGGCCAGATCGTCGCCGCGGGCACGCTGGAGCAGCTGGCCACGCTGAACGAGGACAAGCCCGAGGGCGTCCGCAAGGTCGTCGCGCTGAAGGTGGCCGGCGCCTTCCACACCCACCACATGGCCCCGGCCGTGACGGCCCTGGAGGAGGCCGCGGCCAAGCTGTCGCCGGCCGACCCGAAGGTGACCTACGTCTCCAACAAGGACGGCCGGGCCGTCGCCTCGGGCGCCGAGGTGCTCCAGCGGCTGGTCGGCCAGGTCGCCAACCCGGTCCGCTGGGACCTGTGCATGGAGACCTTCAAGGAGCTGGGCGTCACCGCGCTCGTCGAGGTGTGCCCGGGCGGCACCCTGACCGGCCTGGCCAAGCGGGCCCTGCCCGGCGTCAAGACGCTGGCCCTGAAGACCCCCGACGACCTGGAAGCGGCCCGGGCTCTGCTCGCAGAGCACGCCGGCGCCTAAGGAGAGCCGTACATGGCGAAGATCAAGCCCAGCAAGGGCGCCCCGTACGCGCGCATCCTCGGCGTCGGCGGCTACCGGCCGACCCGGGTGGTGCCGAACGAGGTGATCCTGGAGAAGATCGACTCGTCCGACGAGTGGATCCGCTCCCGCTCCGGCATCGAGACCCGGCACTGGGCCGGTCCCGAGGAGACCGTGGCCGCGATGGCCATCGAGGCCTCCGGCAAGGCGATCGCGGACGCCGGCATCGACGCCGAGCGGATCGGCGCGGTGGTCGTCTCGACCGTCTCGCACTTCAGCCAGACCCCGGCCATCGCCACCGAGATCGCCGACCAGCTCGGCACCGCCAAGGCCGCCGCCTTCGACATCTCGGCCGGCTGCGCGGGCTTCGGCTACGGCCTCACCCTGGCCAAGGGCATGGTGGTGGAAGGTTCCGCCGAGTACGTGCTGGTGATCGGCGTGGAGCGGCTGAGCGACCTCACCGACCTGGAGGACCGGGCCACCGCCTTCCTGTTCGGTGACGGCGCCGGCGCGGTCGTCGTGGGCCCCTCGCAGGAGCCGGCCATCGGCCCGACCGTGTGGGGTTCCGAGGGCGACAAGGCCGACACGATCAAGCAGACCGTCCCCTGGGACCGGTTCCGGGTCGGCGACCTCACCCAGCTGCCCGTCGACAGCGAGGGCAACATCAAGTTCCCTGCGATCACGCAGGAGGGCCAGGCGGTGTTCCGCTGGGCCGTGTTCGAGATGGCGAAGGTCGCCCAGCAGGCGCTGGACGCGGCCGGAATCACCGCGGACGACCTGGACGTCTTCATCCCGCACCAGGCCAATGTGCGGATCATCGACTCGATGGTGAAGACACTGAAGCTGCCGGAGCACGTCACGGTCGCCCGTGACATCCGCACCACCGGCAACACCTCGGCCGCCTCGATCCCGCTCGCGATGGAGCGGCTCCTGGCCACCGGGGAGGCGAAGAGCGGCGACACCGCGCTCGTCATCGGATTCGGGGCGGGTCTCGTCTACGCCGCCACGGTCGTTACCCTCCCCTAGACACTCCGTGCCGGATCACCCGGTCCGGTTCGGATGCAAATGCCATTAACCGTCTGGAATATCAAGAAGGAGCGCCTGACATGGCCGCCACTCAGGAAGAGATCGTCGCCGGTCTCGCCGAGATCGTGAACGAGATCGCCGGGATTCCGGTCGAGGACGTCAAGCTGGACAAGTCCTTCACCGACGACCTGGACGTCGACTCGCTGTCCATGGTCGAGGTCGTCGTCGCCGCCGAGGAGCGCTTCGACGTGAAGATCCCGGACGACGACGTCAAGAACCTCAAGACCGTCGGCGACGCCACCGACTACATCCTCAAGCACCAGGCCTGAGGCCACCGCGTAGGCCGCGTGTAGCAAGGCCCCGCCACCCGGCGGTGGCGCCGTAATCCCCGCACCGGCGGGGGTAGTCCTCCCCCGTATCCGTTGGAGAAAGAATTCCCGTGAGCCCGACCAATCGCACCGTGGTCGTCACCGGTATCGGCGCAACCACACCGCTGGGTGGCGACGCAGCCTCGACCTGGGAGGCCCTGGTCGCCGGCACGTCCGGTGTCAGACTGCTGGAGCAGGAGTGGGCGGCGGACATGCCGGTCCGCATCGCCGCGCAGATCGCCGTGGAGCCGGGCGAGATCATCCCCCGGCCGCAGGCCCGCAAGCTGGACCGGTCCGCGCAGTTCGCGCTGATCGCCGCTCAGCAGGCATGGAAGGACGCCGGTTTCACCGCCAAGGCCGGGGTGGACTCCTCCGTGAACCCCGACCGTCTCGGAGCGGTCATCGCCTCCGGCATCGGCGGCGTGACGACCTTGCTGGACCAGTACGACGTACTCAAGGAGAAGGGCGTACGCCGCGTCTCCCCGCACACCGTGCCGATGCTGATGCCCAACTCCCCGGCGGCCAACGTCGGGATCGAGCTGGGTGCCCGCGCCGGTGTGCACACCCCCGTCTCGGCCTGCGCCTCGGGCGCGGAGGCCATCGGGTACGCGATCGAGATGATCCGCACCGGGCGTGCGGACGTGGTCGTGGCCGGTGGTACCGAGGCCGCCATCCACCCGCTGCCGATCGCCGCGTTCGGCAACATGATGGCGATGTCCAAGAACAACGACGACCCGCAGGGCGCCTCGCGTCCCTACGACGCCGGCCGCGACGGCTTCGTGCTCGGCGAGGGCGCCGGTGTGATCGTCCTGGAGTCCGAGGAGCACGCGAAGGCCCGCGGTGCCCGGATCTACGCCGAGGCGGTCGGACAGGGCATCTCCGCCGACGCCCACCACATCACGCAGCCGGAGCCGTCCGGCAACGGGATCGCGCACGCGCTGCAGAACCTGCTGGACAACACCGACCTGAAGCCGGCCGAGATCGTGCACGTCAACGCGCACGCCACGTCCACGCCGCAGGGCGACGTGGCCGAGATCAAGGCGCTGCGGAAGGTGTTCGGCGACGACGTCGACCACATGGCGATCTCCGCGACCAAGTCGATGACCGGTCATCTGCTCGGCGGCGCGGGCGGTGTGGAGACCGTCGCGTCGATCCTGGCGCTGGTGAAGCGCACGGCGCCGCCGACGATCAACCTGGACAACCTGGACCCCGAGGTCAACGCGGACATCGTGAACGGTGAGGCGCGGGCGCTGCCGGAGGGCCGGATCGCCGCGCTGAACGACTCGTTCGGGTTCGGCGGGCACAACGTGGTGCTGGCGTTCCGTACGGTCTGAGTTCCGTAGCGCTTGAATGGCCCGGTCTCCTGGAGTGGAGACCGGGCCATCCGCTCTACACCACCTGGTGCAGCCAGCGGACCGGGGCGCCCTCGCCCGCGTACCGGAACGGCTCCAGTTCGTCGTCCCAGGGCTTGCCGAGGAGTTTGGCGATCTCGGCCTCCAGGTCGCTCTCGCCGCGCTGGGAGCGGGTCAGGGCGGCGCGCAGGCGGTCCTCGGGGATCAGGATGTCGCCGTGGAGGCCGGTGACGGCGTGGAAGATGCCGAGGTCGGGGGTGCAGCTGTAGCGCTCGCCCTCGGCGGTCGGGCAGGGTTCGGCGGTGACCTCGAACCGCAGCAGGTGCCAGCCGCGCAGCGCGGACGCGAGCTTGGAGGCCGTGCCGGCCTGGCCCTGCCAGGAGAACTCCGAGCGCCAGGTGCCGGGGGACGCGGGCTGCCGGATCCAGTCGAGGCTGACGCGCGTGCCGAGCACCCCGGCGATGGCCCACTCGACGTGCGGGCAGAGCGCGCGCGGCGCGGAGTGCACGTACAGAACTCCACGTGTCGTCACCGGAACCTCCGGGCAGAGCGGGACATCTTGCGGACTGGCTGGGCGGCAGTGGCACGACGGCCGCGTTGATGGCGAGGCTACCTTGCGACGGGGCAAGGAGTGTGACGTACCGTCGGTCCCGGCGCCAGGAAAACGCCGCCATTCACCCAGGGGGACGCTTGTACGGGGGCCGGCCGTTCCCCGGGTGCCGGACCGGGAACCCTCAGTCGTTGTCCTAGGGGGAGCACCGGGCCGTCGAGCGAGGGGAACAGCAGGGATGCGGAAGCGAAGCCACCGTGTGCGAGCCGCTTTCGCCGTCGTGGCGGCCACGGTGCTGGGGGTCGCCGGATGCCAGGGCGGGGACGGTTCGCCGGCGGCGGAGGGCACGAAGGCGCGCGCGGCCCGGCCCCCGCTGTGGGACACCAGCCCGGACTCGATCGCGGCGGTGGGCGATTCCATCACCCGCGGCTTCGACGCGTGCACGGTGCTGTCGGACTGTCCGGAGGCGTCCTGGGCGACGGGCAGCGACGCGGCGGTGGAGAGTCTGGCGGTGCGGCTGCTGGGGGTCGCGGGAGCGGCGGAGCGCAGCTGGAACTACGCGGTGACCGGGGCCCGGATGGCGGACCTGCCGGGGCAGATGGCGCAGGCGGTGGCCCGCCGCCCGGAGTTGGTGACGGTGATGGCCGGCGGGAACGACGCCTGCCGGACCACGGCGTCGGCGATGACGCCGGTGGCCGAGTTCCGCGCGGGCTTCGAGGAGGCGATGCGCACGCTGCGCTCGGCGCTGCCGAAGACGCAGGTGTACGTGTCGAGCGTGCCGAACCTGATGCGGCTGTGGTCCGAGGGCCGGACGAACGTGCTGGGCAGGCAGGTGTGGAAGCTGGGCATCTGCCCGTCGATGCTGGGCGACGCGGACGATCTGACCAGCGCGGCGACGCTGCGCCGGGAATCCGTGCAGCGGCGGGTGGTGGAGTACAACAAGGTGCTCCGGGAGGTCTGCGCGAAGGACCGCCGCTGCCGCTTCGACGGGGGCGCGGTGTACGACTTCCGCTTCGGCACGGACCAGCTGAGCCACTGGGACTGGTTCCACCCCAGCAAGGACGGGCAGGCCCGGCTCGCGGAGATCGCGTACCGGAAGGTCACCGCGAAGAGCCCGTGACCTAGGGTTTCCCACATGAGCGAACTTTTCGGCGCACTTTCCGACGGCACTGCCGTGCACCGGTGGACGCTGGAGCGCGGCGGGGTGCGGGTGCGGGTGCTGTCGTACGGCGGGATCGTGCAGTCGGCCGAGGTCCCGGACCGGTCGGGGCGGACGGCGGACGTGGTGCTGGGCTTCGCGGACCTGGACGGCTATCTGCGGCATCCGGAGCCGTACCTGGGCGCGGTGATCGGCCGGTACGCCAACCGGATCGCGGGCGGCCGGTTCCCCCTGGACGGCCGGACGCATGAGGTGACGCGCAACGAGGGCGCCAACTCGCTGCACGGCGGCAAGCGGGGCTTCGACAAGCACGTGTGGGAGGTGACTCCGGTGCAGCACGGGCTGCGGCTGAGCCGGGTCAGCCCCGACGGCGAGGAGGGGTTCCCGGGGCGGCTGGCGGTGACGGTGACGTACACGCTGACGGCGTCGGGGGCGCTGCGGATCGGCTACGAGGCGGTCACCGACGCGCCGACAGTCGTGAACCTGACCAACCACACGTACTGGAACCTGGGCGGCGCGGGTTCCGGTGCCACGGGCGGGCACGAGCTGCGGCTGGCCGCGTCCCGGTACACGCCGGTGGACGCGGACCTGATCCCGGTGGGGGCGCCGGCCGATGTGTCGGGCTCCCGCCTGGACTTCCGGGCGCCGCGCCCGACTGGCTCCGGATACGACCACAACTTCGTGCTGGACAAGGGCGTGACCGGGGCGGCCGAGGAGGTCGCGGAGCTCTACGACCCCGGCTCCGGCCGCACCCTGACGGTGTCGACGACCGAGCCGGGCCTCCAGCTCTACACCGGCGACCACCTGTCCGGCCCGTTCGCCCCGAACGCCGGCACCGCCCTGGAGACGCAGCACTTCCCGGACTCCCCCAACCGCCCGGACTTTCCCGCCACGGTCCTGCGTCCCGGCGAGGTCTACCGCTCGGAGACGGTGTACGGCTTCGGGGTGCGCGGCTGACGGCGGTGAGCCCCGGTCCAGGGGTCAGGTCCCGGACCGGGGCTGTTCGTGGGGGCTTCGTCCGCGGTGTGCGGGGAGTGTCCCGGATCAGACGTTAATCGGTGCCGTGAGCCGGCGGTCGGTGATCGAGCGGCCGGCGGAGATCTCGTACGAACCCTTCACACACGCCCACGTCTTCGTCGTGTCGTCCCACACCTCGAAGGCGCGGCGGGGCAGTTCGATGGTGGCCTCGGCGCTCTCGCCGGGGCCGGCCTCGACGGAGGCGAAGGCGGCCAGGCGGCGGGCCGGGCGGCCGGGGGCGGGCCCGGACGGGGAGAGGTAGAGCTGGATCACCTCCCGGCCCGGCCGTTCGCCGGTGTTGCGGACCCGGACGCGGACGGTGGTGCCGTCGGTCTCCAGCGACTCGTAGGCCCAGTCGGTGTAGCCGAGGCCGTGGCCGAAGGGGTAGGTGGGGGTGCGGCCGGCCCGGTCCCAGGCGCGGTAGCCGATGAACAGGTCCTCGCTGTAGGGCAGTTCGCCGTTCACCGGGACGACCTGGGTGACCGGGGCGTCGGCGAGGGTGCCCCAGGTGGTGGGGAGCCGGCCGCCGGGCTCGTGGGTGCCGGTGAGGACGTCGGCGAGGGCGGTGCCGCCCTCCTGGCCGGGGAACCAGGTGAGCAGAATCGCGGCGACCTCGTCCCGCCAGGGAAGTTCCACCGGGGAGCCGGAGTTGACGACCACGACGGTGTCCGGGTTGGCGGCGGCGACCGCGTGCACCAGGTCGTCCTGGCGGCCGGGGAGCCTCAGGTCCCGGCGGTCGAAGCCCTCGGACTCCACCCGCTCGGTGGTGGCGACCACGACCACGGCGGTGTCCGCGTTCCGGGCGGCCTCGGCGGCCTCGGCGATCAGCTCGTCCGGGTCGCGCGGCGGGCCGCAGTGGGCGAGCGCGAAGGCGACGGCCTTCATCGGGAGGTCCTCGGGGAGGCGGACGGCGTGGGTGAGGGAGACCTCGACCGGTTCGCCCGCGGTGAGTTCGGCTTCGGCGCGTGGCACGGGGGCGCCGAAGAAGGCGTCGAAGGGGTCGTCGGGACTCGGGCGCTGGACGTCGTCGTAGTACGTCGTCCCGCCGACGGTGAGCGTGAAGGCGCCCGTGCCCTTGACCGCGAAGGTGTGCCGGCCCGACTCGCGGGGGGTGTAGGTGCCGGTCAGTTCGACGGTGTCCAGGGTGTCGTGGGTGACGCCCTCGGGGAGGTCGGTGCCCATCCACTGGATGGCCGCGCCGGGGACGGAGCGGGTGCCGATGACCTCGCCGGCCGCGTTCCGGCAGACCGCCCGCACGGTGAACCCCGGGTCGTTCAGGGCCGGTTCGGTGACCGGGTCGGCGCCGACGTCGTACGTCAGGGTGCCGGCGGGGAGGGCGGCGGTGAGGCCGTCGAGCGGGGAGACGGTGCGGGCCGGGAAGACGGTGGCGGAGCCGCCGCCGAGGACGCGGGCGTCGCGGGCGGCGGCGCCGATCAGGGCCACGGTGCCGCCCGGCTTCAGCGGCAGGACGCGCCTTTCGTTGCGGACCAGGACGAAGGAGCGGCGGGCGATCTCCCGGGCCAGGGCCGCGCCGTCGACCGGCGCGGGCGGTTCGGTGACGGCCGGTTCGGCGCCGGCCAGGGCGCCGACGCGGGCGGCGAGGCGCAGCACCCGGCGAACGGCGGCGTCGACCGTGGCCTCGGCGACCTCGCCGTCCCGTACGGCCCGGGCGAGGGCGGGGCCGTAGACGGTCCGCGGGCCGGGCATGGCGATGTCCAGGCCGCCGTTCGCGGCGCCCACCGTGTCCCGGGCGGCCGTCCAGTCGGAGACGTTGACGCCGTCGAAGCCCCATTCGCCGCGCAGGACTTCCTCGACGAGGTGGTGGTGCTCGGTCATCGTCGTGCCGTTGACCGAGTTGTAGGCGGTCATGACGCCCCACGGGCGGGCGCCGCGCACGATGGCCTCGAAGGGCGCCAGGTACAGCTCGCGCAGGGCGCGTTCGGAGACCAGGTTGTCCACCGTGAACCGGTCGGTCTCGGCGTCGTTGGCGACGAAGTGCTTGACGGTGGCGCCGACCCCGCCGGACTGGACGCCGCGCACATACCCGCCGCCGATCACCCCGGTCAGGTACGGGTCCTCGCTGTAGCACTCGAAGTGACGGCCGCCGAGCGGGGAGCGGTGCAGGTTGACGGTCGGAGCGAGCAGGACGTGGACGCCCTTGCGGCGGGCCTCCTGGGCGAGCAGCACCCCGGCGCGGCGGGCGAGTTCCGGGTCCCAGGCGGCGGCGAGCGCGGTCGGCGAGGGCAGGGCCACGGAGGGGTCGTCGGCACTCCAGCGCACGCCCCGGACGCCGACCGGGCCGTCCGACATCACCAGGGACGCCAGGCCGATTCCGGGCAGCGCGGGCAGGCTCCACATGTCCTGCCCGGCCAGCAGCCGGGTCTTGGCGTCGAGGTCGAGCGCGTGCAGGGCAGCCGCCACGACGGCCTCGCGGGCCTCCTCGGCGGGGGTGGGCTCCGGTCCCGTCATCGGTACCTCCTCGTGGCGCCCGCACCGGCCCGTGCGGGAGCCTCCATCGTGCCCGCACCGCCGGTGGCCCGGTAGGTGGCCGCGCCCGGTCACCGCCGGTCAGGAGGTGACGTCCTCCGTGTCGGGCCGCCCGCCGGGGGCGTCGGCGTCGGTGGTCTCCTCGCCGAGCAGGTCACGGGCGAGCAGCGTGGCGCCCGCGACCGCGCCCGGCATCAGGAACACCGCGACGAACGGGACCAGGAAGGCCAGGCCGAGGGGGGTGCCGAACCCCCAGACCAGCGTCTTGCGGGAGCGCAGCAGGGCGAGCCGGGCGCGCAGGTCGACGTCCCTGCGCTGGAGGGCGACGGCGGCGAGTTCCTCGGTGAGGAAGAAGCCGGTGACGAAGAAGCCGATCACGGGGACGACGGTCTGCCCGACGAACGGCAGGAAGCCGAGGGCGAAGAGCAGCACGCCCCACAGTCCGGCCCGGACCAGGACCCGCAGGCTGTCCCGGGCGGAGATCCACAGTTCGCGCCAGAGCGGCAGGCCGGACTCGGGGGCGGTGCCGTCGGGCGAGACGTCGGCGTCGACCTGCTCGGAGAGGGACTCGTAGAAGGGCTGGCCGACCAGCAGGGTGACGGCCGTGAAGGTGAGCACGGCCAGCAGCAGGCCGAGCGCGAACAGGACGGCCGTCAGGAAGCCGCGGAACAGGCCCTGCCAAGGGCTGGACCAGTCGTCGGCGAACGGGGTGGCCCAGGCGACGGCGTCCTCGCCCCAGACGGCCAGCGCGACCAGCGCGGCGGCGTACAGCACCAGTGTGATCAGGCCGGGCAGCAGGCCGAAGCCGTACCGGCGCCCGTGCCGGGTCACCCACCGCTGGCCCTTCAGCAGATAACCGAAACCCACCCCGAGATCGCGCATGGCCAGGACTCTACTGGCTCCGCGAGGCGGTACGGCGCTCAGGCCCCGAGCATGCGGCGCAGCAGGTCACGCAGGGAGCGGCGCTCCTCCTCGGACAGCCCCGCGAGGGGTTCGCGGGCGAACCGCAGGCCCTCGCGCAGGTCCCGGGCCACCTCGCGGCCCCGCTCGGTGGCGGCGGCCACCTTCACCCGGCGATCGGCCGGGTCGGGGCGGCGCTCCACCAGCCCCCGGGACTCCAGCCGGTCCACGATCCCGGTGACGTTCGACGGCTCGCACTTCAGCTTCTGGGCCAGCTTGCGCATGGGCAGCGGCTCCAGCGAGAGCAGGCTGAGCAGCCGGGCCTGCGGGCCGGTCAGGGTGTGCTCGCCCGCCGCCTCCTCGTAGTCCGCGTAGAAGCGGGCCACGACCTCACCGATCAGCTCGACGACCTCCAGGGCGAGGGGGTCGGGGCGGCGGGCGTTCGATGGGGTGGGCATGCCCGCCAGGATACCCGGTTACTTGACATCATGAAATATTCAGGAGCATGGTTGTTTCAGGTAGTGAAGTACCACCCCGAAAGGCTCCGTCATGATCAACCGCGAGTGGCACCTCCTCAGCCGTCCCGTCGGCTGGCCGAAGCCCGAGGACTTCGCGCTCGTCGAGTCACCCGTCCCGGCCCCGGGCGAGGGCCAGGTGCTGGTGCGGAACAAGTACCTCTCCGTCGACCCGTACATGCGCGGCCGGATGAGCGCCGCCAAGTCCTACGTCGCCCCCTTCGAGCTGGGCAAGGTCATGCAGGGCGGCGCGGTCGGCGAGGTGATCGAGTCCAAGGCCGAGGGCATCGAGGCCGGCGACCACGTCCTGCACTTCTTCGGCTGGCGCGAGTACGCGGTCGTGGACGCGAAGAACGCCGTCAAGGTCGGCACCGAGGACGTGCCGCTGTCGGCGTACCTCGGCGTCCTCGGCATGACCGGCCTGACCGCCTACGCCGGCCTGCTGCGCACCGCCTCCTTCAAGGAGGGCGACAGCGTATTCGTGTCCGGCGCGGCCGGTGCCGTGGGCAGCCAGGTGGGCCAGATCGCCAAGCTCAAGGGCGCCTCCCGGGTCATCGGCTCGGCCGGGTCCGACGAGAAGGTCGAGCTGCTGGTGAACGAGTACGGCTTCGACGCCGCGTTCAACTACAAGAAGGGCCCGGTCGCCGAGCAGCTGCGGCAGGCGGCGCCCGACGGCATCGACGTCTACTTCGACAACGTCGGCGGGGACCACCTGGAGGCGGCCATCGGCTCGCTCAACCAGGGCGGCCGGATCGCGATCTGCGGCATGATCTCGGTCTACAACAACACCGAGCCCGCGCCCGGCCCGACGAACCTGGCCCGGCTGATCCAGACCCGCGGCCGGATCGAGGGCTTCCTGGTCGGCGACCACTACGACCTCCAGCCGCAGTTCGTCCAGGAGGTCGGCCCGTGGGTGGCCTCGGGCGCGCTGAAGTACCGCGAGACCGTGGTCGAGGGCGTCGAGAACACCCTGGAGGCGTTCCTCGGCATCCTGCGCGGCGACAACATCGGCAAGATGGTCGTCAAGCTCTGACCTGGAGCTCCCGCTCAGGCTCCGACCTTCCCGGTTTTTTCGCGATGCGGTAACTTCTTTCCGGAATCCTGTGGCGATCGTGGGCGCGAGTCGCCGTGGACCGAGGAGGAAGACAACCGCATGCCCATCACGCAGTCCGACGTCCTGTACACCGCCGTCGCCACCGCCGAGAACGGCCGTGACGGCCGGGTCGCCACCGACGACGGCAAGCTCGACGTGGTCGTCAACCCGCCCAAGGAGATGGGCGGCAGCGGCGCCGGCACCAACCCCGAGCAGCTGTTCGCCGCGGGCTACAGCGCCTGCTTCCAGGGGGCGCTGGGCGTCGTCGCCCGCCAGGAGGGCGCCGACATCTCCGGGTCGACGGTCACCGCCAAGGTCGGCATCGGCAAGAACGACGACGGCTTCGGGATCATCGTGGAGATCTCCGCGAACATCCCGAACGTCGACGCCGCGACCGCGAAGAGCCTGGTCGAGAAGGCGCACCAGGTGTGCCCGTACTCGAAGGCGACCCGGGGCAACATCACCGTGACGCTGGCCTGATCCGCGTCGTCGGCCACGACGGCAGCCGCATCCTTGGACGTGGGATGCGGCTGCCGTCGTGTGCGCGCCGCTCGGGCGCGGCCCCAGCACCGCTCAGCGGCACCACCACCGCTCAGCGGCACCACCACAGCTCAGCGGCACCACCACAGCCAGCGGTCGCAGGCCTTCTCGGGCGAGGGCGTGGGGGCCGGGGCCGAGGTCGTCGGGTCCGGAGTGGGGGCGGTGGTGGCGGGCCCGGTGGGAGCCGGGGCGGCGGACGTCGTCGCCGGTGTGCCGGAATCCGTGGCACCGGTGGTGCCCGACTGTCCCGCCTCGCCGGACTCCCCCGGCGAGGCGGAAGCGGAACCCTTGCCGTCCGTGTCCCCCGTGTCCCCCGTGTCGCCCGTGTCGTCCTCGTCGCTCGCGTCCCCCGCGGCCGGCGGGGCGGAGTCGGAGCCCGGGGCCGGGGCGTCCGGGGAGCCGGAGGCCGCGCCCGGGACGGCGCCCGAGGTCACGCCGGCCGGTCCCGCCGTACGGTCCGGGGCGCCGGAACCGGAATCGTCCTCCGCCTCGGTCTGACCGGCCGTGGCCGAAGGGTCGTCGGCGAAGGGCGAGAAGGGCGCGTCCGTACCCAGCTCCGCGAGACTGAGCCCGCCGGCCGCGAGCACGAATCCGGCGACGACCACCAGGACCCGCCGCCGACGGCGCCGGTGCCCGGCCGCCTTGCGCTCCCGCCGCCCCCTCCCGGCACGGACACCGCCCCGCCCGCCGACGGACTCCTCGGCGGGGCGCTCCTCGTCGGCGGCCCCTTCGGCGGACTGCCATTCGACAGGGTGCCCCTCATCGGCGTACCCGCCACCGGTGTGCCCCTCGGCGGTGTGGACACCGGCGTCCCTGTGAACACCGGCGTCCGCGTGGGCGCCCTCGCCGACAGGCGGGCGGCGACCACCGGCCGAGGCACTGCCGTCACCGCCGGGCGCCCGGCCGTCGTCGCTGAACTCCCCGCCGGAGCCGCCGAGTTCACCACCGTCCACGCCCGCTTCGCCACCGCCCCCGGCCGGCGCGCGGCCCGGCCCGGCGGGTCCCGGGCCGCGCTGCTCGGGCACGCGGACGGTGCCGGGCGGGGCGTAGTGGATTCCGGCGGGCGCAGGGCCGTTCCCGCCGGGGCGCCAACCGCTCCCCGTGCTCCCCTGGCCGTTCCCGCCGGGGCGCCAACCGCTCCCCGTGCTCCCCTGGCCGTTCCCGGCGGGCCACCCCTCCGTCGTGGTGGACGCCTGGTCCGGCAGGCAGCTCGCGGTGAGCCCGTAGGCGTCCCCGTCACGCCCGGTTCCGCGCGCCGGCCCACCCCAGGCGTCCCACGACGCCTCTCCGGCGCCGTACGCGTCGTCGTAGCCGTCGCCGGAGGCGGGCGTGCCGCAGCCGGGGCACGCCAGGGCGCCGTTCAGGTGGCGTCGACAGGGGTGGCAATAGTCCATGACGCGGGAAGACTAGAGTCCGCGCGGGCCGGGTTCCAGGCGCGGCTGTGAAGGTTCGGTGCGGGAGCGAAACAATCTCGAAAGCCTTGCCGAAACCGTTACCTGTTCGACCCATTGACACCCCCGGCGCCCCGTCCTTACTGTCACGCCAGCATTTCGAACGAGCGACGAAATACCGAACAGCTGAAGGGCAACTGCCGTGCGCATCACCGGAATCAGCACACACGTGGTCGGCACGCCGTGGCGCAACCTGACCTATGTCCAGGTGCACACCGACGAGGGGATCACGGGAGTCGGCGAGACCCGGATGCTCGGGCATACGGACGCGCTGATCGGCTATCTGCGGGAGGCCGAGGTCAACCACATCCTCGGCTCGGATCCGTTCGCCGTCGAGGACCTGGTGCGCCGTATGAAGTACGGCGACTACGGCCGCGCCGGCGAGATCGTGATGTCCGGCATCGCGGTGGTCGAGATGGCGTGCTGGGACATCAAGGGCAAGGCGCTGGGTGTGCCGGTGTGGCAGCTGCTCGGCGGGAAGGTCACCGACAAGGTCAAGGCGTACGCCAACGGCTGGTACACCACCGAGCGGACGCCGGAGGCGTACCACAAGGCCGCCCAGGGGGTCATGGAGCGCGGTTACAAGGCGCTGAAGATCGACCCGTTCGGCACCGGCCACTTCGAGCTGGACCACCAGGAGACCCTGTACGCCGTCTCGCTCATCGAGGCCGTGCGGGACGCCATCGGCCCGGACGCGGAGCTGATGCTGGAGATGCACGGCCGCTTCTCCCCCGCCACCGCGGTCCGGCTGGCCAAGGAGATGGCGCCGTTCAAGCCGGCCTGGCTGGAGGAGCCGGTGCCGCCGGAGAACCTGAAGGCGCTTCAGAAGGTCGCCGCCAAGGTCGACATGCCGGTGGCCACCGGCGAGCGCATCCACGACCGCATCGAGTTCCGCGAGCTGTTCGACAGCCAGGCCGTGGACATCATCCAGCCCGACGTCGGCCACATCGGCGGCATCTGGGAGACCCGCAAGCTCGCCGCCACCGCCGAGACCCACTACATGCTGGTCGCCCCGCACAACGTCGGCGGGTCCGTGCTCACCGCCGCCTCCCTCCAGGTCGGCTTCACCTCCCCGAACTTCAAGATCCTCGAACACTTCAACGACTTCGCGGACGCGGAGATCAAGAAGGTGGTCAAGGGCGCGCCGCAGGTGAACCCGGAGGACGGCTGCTTCCACCTCTCCGACGCGCCCGGTCTCGGCGTCGAGCTGGACGTCGACGCGGCGGCCGAGTTCCCGCAGCAGCGGGCCCACTTCGACCTGTGGGCCGAGGGCTGGGAGAAGCGCAATCCGAAGGACGCCCGGTGAGTTCACAGGTCCTCGTCGAGGCCCCGGGCGTGCACCGGGTCGAGGCCCACACACCGCGCGAACCGGGCCCCGGCGAGGCGCTGGTGGCCGTGCACGCGGTCGGCATCTGCGGCAGCGACCGCGAGGTGTACCAGGGCAACCGGCCCGAGGGGTACGTCCGTTACCCGCTCGTCCCCGGGCACGAGTGGTCGGGGACGGTCACCGCGGTGGGGGCCGGGGTACCCGGCTCGCTGGCCGGCCGCAAGGTGGTCGGCGAGGGCTTCCGCAACTGCCAGGTGTGCGACCGCTGTCACGCGGGCGAGACCACACTGTGCACCGCCGGGTACGAGGAGACCGGGTTCACCCGGCCCGGCGCCATGGCGGCCACCCTCACCCTGCCCGCCCGGCTGCTGCACGTACTGCCCGACGACGCCGACCTCACCGCCGCCGCGCTGCTGGAGCCGGCCGCCTGCGTCGCCGCCGCCGCGCTGAAGGCGAACGCCCGGCCGGGCGAGCGGGTCGCGGTGGTCGGCACCGGCACCCTCGGGATGTTCGCCGTGCAGTTCCTCGCGGCCGGCTCGCCGGCCGAGCTGCTGGTCGTGGGCACCCGGAACGACCGGGAGGCGCTGGCCCGGCGGTTCGGGGCGAGCGACTTCCGGCTGCGGAACCAGGAGCTGCCCGCCGACTTCGACGTGGTGATCGAGACCGCCGGGTCCGCCTCCGCCGCGCGGACCGCCGCCGCGCTGCTGCGGCGCGGCGGGCGCCTGGTCCTCACCGGCATCCCCGCGCCGGGCGCGGACGGGCTCGACCCGACCGATCTCGTCGTACGGCAGCTGGAGGTGCACACCGTCTTCGGCGCGCCGCCGGACGCCTGGGCGCACACCGTGCGGGTGTTCGGCGCCGGGCTGCTGGACCCGCTGCCGCTGGTCACGCACGAGGTGCCGCTGACCGACTTCCCCCGGGCCATCGAGCTGGTGGGGGCCGGCGATCCCGCCGTGGGCAAGGTGCTGCTCCGCCCCTGACCGTACGCCGGCCGGGGGGTGCCCTGACCACGCCCCGGCCGGCGTACCTCCACGCTTCTTCCGCCACCCAGAGCCGCGACCCTTGTCCGATATACCGAACACGAAGGACAGCTTGTGACCGACGCTTCCGCCCCGGCAGCCCGCAGGCCCGGCGAGCAGGTGCTCGCCGCTCTCGGTCTGGGCGCGCCCGCCCTCGACCCCGCCGACGCCTCCGTCCACACCTTCCCGGGCGGCGGCCGCTGGCGCACCGAGATCCCCTCGTGTGAGGGTCCCGAGGCGCTGGCGGTCGTCCTGAAGGAGGCCTCCCGCCTCGATGTGCCGATCCACCGGATCAGCCAGGGCAGCGGCGTGTGGATGCTCACCGACGACGAGATCACCGAGATGGTCGAGGCCACCGCCGACCGCGACATCGAACTGTGCCTGTTCACCGGTCCGCGCGGCACCTGGGACACCGGCGGCTCGGTGCGCTCCGACTCCCGGGGGGCCGGACTGCGCGCCCGGGGCCACGACGCGGTCGCCGGTTGCGTGGAGGACGCCGTCCGGGCCACCGAGCTGGGTGTCAAGTGCCTGCTCGTCGCCGACGAGGGCGTGCTGTGGACCCTGCACCGGGCCCGCACCGCCGGCCTCATCCCGGCCGACACCACGCTGAAGGTGTCCGCGCTGATCGGCCCGGTCAACCCCGCCTCGTACGCCGTGTACGAGCGGCTCGGCGCCGACTCCGTCAACGTGCCCAGCGATCTGACGCTGGACCACCTCACCGAGATCCGGCGGGTCTCGGGCGCCCCGATGGACATGTACATCGAGGCCCCGGACGACCTCGGCGGCTACGTCCGGATGTACGAGGTCGCCGAGCTGATCCGGCGCGGCGCCCCGCTGTACCTGAAGTTCGGCCTGTCCAAGGCGCCCGGCATCTACCCGTGGGGCCGTCACCTGCGGGACCTGACCCTGGACACCGCCCGGGAGCGGGTGCGGCGCGGCCGGCTCGCCCTGGACCTGCTGGCCCGGCACGGAGCGGACGGCGACATGGCGCCGCTCGGCTCCCGGATGCCGGGACCTTTGCACCGGTTCCCCGCCGAGAGTGCCACTGGATGACCGATCGGGGCTGCGGACCGTGTGTGGCTGGTCGCGCAGTTCCCCGCGCCCCTTCAGGGCGCTTCGACCGACCCCGACAGACATCTCAGCGAAGAGAAGAACAGGGACGACCACCATGCGCACTCGCAGAAGCGCCCTAACCGTCATGGCCGGCGCCGCCTCGCTCGCGCTCGCCCTCACCGCCTGCGGCCAGAACAGCGAAGGCGGCAGCAAGGAGAAGTCCGGTGACGCCAAGGGCGGCACCATCGGCATCGCCATGCCGACCAAGTCCTCCGAGCGCTGGATCAACGACGGCAACAATGTCGTCAAGAACCTTCAGGCCAAGGGCTACAAGACCAAGCTGGTCTACGGCGAGGACGACCCGGAGACCCAGGTCTCGCAGATCGAGAACCTCATCACGCAGGGCGTGAAGGGCCTGGTCATCGCGGCGATCGACAACAAGTCGCTGAACAGCGTGCTCCAGCAGGCCGCGGACGCGAACATCCCGGTCATCTCCTACGACCGGCTGATCCTCGGCACGAAGAACGTCGACTACTACGCCTCGTTCGACAACGAGAAGGTCGGCACGCTCCAGGGCACGTACATCGTGAACAAGCTCGGGCTGGACAAGGGCGCGAAGGGCCCGTTCAACATCGAGCTGTTCGCCGGCTCCAACGACGACAACAACACGAAGTACTTCTTCGGCGGGGCGATGAAGGTGCTCCAGCCGTACATCGACAAGAAGCAGCTCGTCGTCAAGTCCGGGCAGACCCGGCTCAACCAGGTCGTCACCCTGCGCTGGGACGGCACCACCGCGCAGAAGCGCATGGAGGACATCCTCACCTCGTCGTACAAGACCGGCCGGGTCGACGCGGTCCTCTCGCCGTACGACGGCATCTCCATCGGCATCCTGTCCGCGCTGAAGTCGGACGGCTACGGCTCGGGCAGCAAGCCGCTGCCGGTCATCACCGGGCAGGACGCCGAGCTGGCCTCCGTGAAGTCGATCATCTCGGGGCAGCAGACGCAGACCGTCTACAAGGATCTGCGCAAGCTCGCCGAGATCGCCGCCACGATGATGGACGAGTCCCTGAAGGGCAACAAGCCCGAGGTCAACGACACCAAGACGTACGACAACGGCGCCAAGGTCGTGCCGGCCTACCTGCTCCAGCCGGTCAGCGTCGACAAGTCGAACTACCAGAAGGTGCTGGTCGACGGCGGTTACTACACCGAGTCCCAGCTGAAGTGACCCGCCCATTTCCTCCAGAGTGAAAGGCACGACCATGGCGGGACCCGTCCTGGAAATGCGCTCGATCGTCAAGACCTTTCCCGGTGTCAAGGCGCTGTCGGACGTCACCCTGGCCGTCCGGCGGGGCGAGGTCCACGCCATCTGCGGGGAGAACGGCGCCGGCAAGTCCACCCTGATGAAGGTGCTCTCCGGCGTCCACCCGTACGGCACGTACGACGGGGACATCCTCTTCGACGGGGAGGTCTGCCGGTTCCGCGACATCCGGGCGAGCGAGCAGCACGGCATCGTCATCATCCACCAGGAGCTGGCCCTGGTGCCGCACCTGTCCATCGCGGAGAACCTCTTCCTCGGCAACGAACACGCCACCCGCGGCTTCATCAACTGGCGCGAGACCCTGCGCCACGCCACCGAACTGCTGCGCCGGGTCGGCCTGGACGAGCACCCGGAGACCCGGGTCGCCGACATCGGCGTGGGCAAGCAGCAGCTGGTGGAGATCGCCAAGGCGCTGTCCAAGCAGGTGAGGCTGCTGATCCTGGACGAGCCGACGGCGGCCCTGAACGACGAGGACAGCGACAAGCTCCTCGATCTGATCCTGGAGCTGAAGAAGCAGGGCATCACCTCGATCATCATCTCCCACAAGCTCAACGAGATCCGCAAGGTCGCCGACTCGGTGACGATCATCCGCGACGGCCGCTCCATCGAGACCCTCGACGTGAAGGCGCCGGAGACCACCGAGGAGCGGATCATCGCCGGCATGGTCGGCCGCGACCTCGACCACCGCTTCCCCGAGCGCACCCCGCACCGGCCGGAGCAGGGCGCCGCGCCGGCGCTGGAGATCCGCGGCTGGACCGTCTTCCACCCGATCGACCAACAGCGCAAGGTCGTCGACGACGTGTCGCTGACCGTGCGCCGCGGGGAGATCGTCGGCATCGCGGGCCTGATGGGTGCGGGCCGCACCGAGCTGGCGATGAGCGTCTTCGGGCGCACCTACGGCCGGTACGCGGGCGGCACGGTCCTCAAGGACGGCCGGGAGATCCGTACCAAGACGGTGGCGGAGGCGATCGGGCACGGCATCGCGTACGTCACCGAGGACCGCAAGCACTACGGCCTGAACCTCATCGACACCATCAACCGGAACATCTCGCTGACCGCGCTGGACAAGGTCGCCAAGCGGGGCGTGGTGGACGAGCACGAGGAGCGGCAGGTCGCCGAGGGCTTCCGGAAGTCCATGAACATCAAGGCGCCCACCGTGTTCGAGCCGGTGGGCAAGCTGTCCGGCGGCAACCAGCAGAAGGTCGTCCTCAGCAAGTGGATCTTCGCCGGTCCGGACGTGCTGATCCTCGACGAACCGACCCGCGGCATCGACGTGGGCGCCAAGTTCGAGATCTACACGGTCATCGACCAGCTCGCCGCCCAGGGCAAGGCGGTCGTCTTCATCTCCTCCGAGCTGCCCGAGCTGCTCGGCATGTGCGACCGCATCTACACGATGGCCGCCGGACGGCTGACCGGTGAGGTGCCGCGGGCCGAGGCCACGCAGGAAGTGCTGATGCGCCAGATGACGAAGGACAAAGAGGTAACGCGATGAGCACGGATGTGACCGCCAAGAGCCCGGCCCCCGCGCCGCCGGGCGGCGGAACGGGGGCCGGCGGACTGCTCGGCGTGATGCTGGCCGGACTGCGCCGCAACATGCGCCAGTACGGCATGCTGATCGCGCTCGGCCTGATCGTGGTCCTCTTCGCGATCTGGACCGACGGGGACCTGTTGCTGCCGCGCAACGTCTCCAACCTGGTACTCCAGAACAGCTACATCCTGATCCTCGCGATCGGCATGATGCTGGTGATCATCGCCGGGCACATCGACCTGTCGGTCGGCTCGCTCACCGCCTTCACCGGCGCCTTCGCGGCCGTACTGACCGTGCAGCACGGGGTGTCCTGGCCCGTCGCGCTGGTGCTGTGCCTGCTGGTGGGCGCCGCCGCGGGCTCGATCCAGGGCTATCTGATCGCCTATCTCGGCATACCGTCCTTCATCGTCACCCTCGCCGGGATGCTCCTCTTCCGCGGTCTGACCGAGATCCTGCTCAAGGGACAGACCCTCGGCCCGTTCCCCGAGGGCCTGCAGAAACTCGGCAACGGCTTCCTGCCCGAGGTCGGCCCGAACACCAACTACCACAACCTCACGCTGCTGCTCGGGCTCGTGCTGATCGCGGCCGTGGTGTGGCAGGAGGTCCGGGACCGCCGCCGCCAGCAGGAGTTCTCCCTGGACGTCCTGCCGGCCCGGCTGTTCCTGCTGAAGCTGACCGCGCTGGTCGCCGCGATCCTCGTCGTCACCCTGCTGCTCGCCAGCTACAAGGGCACCCCGATCGTGCTGATCGTCCTCGGCGTGCTGGTCGTCGGCTACGGCTACGTCATGCGCAACGCGATCTTCGGCCGGCACATCTACGCCATCGGCGGCAACCTGCCGGCGGCCAAGCTGTCCGGTGTGAAGGACAAGAAGGTCACCTTCTACGTCTTCCTGAACATGGGCGTGCTCGCGGCCCTGGCGGGTCTGGTGGTCGCCGCCCGGCTGAACGCGGCCTCGCCGAAGGCGGGCGTCAACTTCGAACTCGAGGCCATCGCCTCCTCGTTCATCGGCGGCGCGTCCATGAGCGGCGGTGTCGGCACCGTCCTCGGCGCCATCATCGGCGGCCTGGTCCTCGGCGTGCTGAACAACGGCATGAACCTCCTGAGCGTCGGCACCGACTGGCAGCAGGTCATCAAGGGACTCGCCCTGCTGGTGGCGGTCGGGTTCGACGTGTGGAACAAGCGCAAGTCCGGTTCGTAAGCGCCCAGGAAACGGAGCCGCACCCATGGAACTGAACAGACGCACGGTCATCGCGGGAGCAGCCGCGGCGGGCCTGGCCGCCACCACGCTCGGCGGCACGGCCCACGCGGCCCCGGGAAGGAAGCCGGTGAAGGAACTCTTCGGCACGCTCGCCGACGGCACAAAGGTCCACCGCTGGTCGCTGGAGAACGGCGGCACCCGGATGAAGGTGCTGTCCTACGGCGGTGCCGTCCAGGCCCTGGAACTCCCCGACCGGCACGGCCGGTACGCCAACGTGGTCGCCGGTTTCGGCGACCTGGCCGACTACGCGGCGAAGAGCCCGTACTTCGGCGCGCTGATCGGCCGCTACGGCAACCGCATCGACGCCGGCCGGTTCACCCTGGACGGGAAGCCGTACCAGCTCGACGTGAACGACGGCGGCAACAGCCTGCACGGCGGCGCCCGGGGCTTCGACAAGCGCGTGTGGGACGTCGAGCCGTTCACCGAGGGCACCGACGTCGGCCTGCGGCTGCGCTACACCAGCGCCGACGGCGAGATGGGCTACCCGGGCACGCTGCGCACCCAGGTGACGTACACCCTCACCCGGCACGGGGACTGGCGCATCGACTACGAGGCCACCACCGACAAGGCCACCGTCGTCAACCTCACCAGTCACGTCTACTGGAACCTGGCCGGCGAGGGCAGCGGAAGCATCGAGGACCACGAACTGTCCATCGCCGCCGCCCGCTACACCCCGACCGACGCCGGCCTCATCCCCACCGGAGAGCTGGCCCGGGTCGCGGGCACCCCGTTCGACTTCCGGCACGCCAAGCCCGTCGGCCGGGACCTGCGGGCGGGCCACGAGCAGCTCGTACTGGCCAAGGGGTACGACCACAACTGGGTGCTGGACAAGGGGATCACGGCACGGCCCGAGCACGTCGCGACCCTGCGCGACCCGCACTCCGGCCGCACCCTGAAGATCGCCACCGACCAGCCGGGGCTCCAGTTCTACTCCGGCAACTTCCTCGACGGCACGCTCACCGGCACCTCGGGCCGCACCTACCGGCAGGGCGACGCCCTGTGCCTGGAGACCCAGCACTTCCCGGACTCGCCGAACCACCCGGAGTTCCCGTCGACGGTCCTGCGCCCCGGCCGGACGTACCGGACGACGACGATCCACCGCTTCAGCGCGTGAAGTCCCTCTGGAACCGAGCAGAGTGAACGAGGCTGCCGACACCTCCGTATCCAGGAACGGTCCGCCCGGGCCCGCGCTCGGATACGGAGGTCGTCTTGGTGCCGCCGGTCACGCCCCCGGTGCTGGTGGGCGGGCAGCCGGTCCCGCTACCGTCCGTCCGGTAGAGGACCCGCCCCCGGAAGGAACACCGCACATGGCAGCGCACCGGCACCTGACCGTCCTGACGACCACGGACAGCGAGGAGAAGGCGAAGTCGCTCGCCGCCGGCGCGGTGGAGTCCCAGGTCGCCGCGTGCGCGCAGATCAGCGCCCCCGTCACCAGCGTCTACCGCTGGGAGGGGGCGATCCGGACCGAGCAGGAGTGGCAGATCCTGTTCAAGACCACCACGGCGCGCTACGAGGACCTGGAGACCTACATCAAGGAAGCCCACGACTACGACACCCCCGAGATCATCGCGACCCCGATCGTGACGGGCAGCGACGCCTACTTGGCGTGGCTGGACGAGGAGACCAGGCCGGCCGGGTAGCGGCCGGTTTCGGGCCGGGGCCGGGAACCGGGTTCAGGGACGTGACTCGCGGGACGTGAAGAGGCGGGACGGGTCCCATTGGTTGGTCAACTGGCCCATCACGGCCTGAGCGGCGACCTGTGGCGGGTCGATGTACTGCCACTCACACCGTCCGGGGCGGCCCCGGTAAATCGTGCATCCGGTACCAAGGGGCTCCGGCTTCTTCAAACATACGTCGATGTCCGCGAGCCACCGGACGGACGATCCGTCGCCCACATCGAGCTGGGGAATCCGGACAAGGCCGTGGACATGAGCACTCCGCTGCTCGATGAGCCGCCGACCGGCCTTACACCCAACCGCTTGGGACGTATGTTCATCGACATAGACCGCCTGCGCCCGAGAGGGGAGGCAGGGGGCTTGATCCAGGCGCGGGGCGAAGGGCGAAGTCGGAGTCACCCCTGTGAATCCCTGTCAGAACCGTTGACTCGTTGACTCATCGCTTCTACGGTCCCGTCCGAGCTGGCGATCGCTGTTCGATATCGCGAACACTCCAGGAAGAGGGAGCCGCAATGAAGCGCACCGCACTCCTCGCCGTCCCCGCCGCCCTGCTGCTCGCGCTCGTGCCGGGCACCGCCTCCGCGTACCCCAACCCCGGCACGGTCACCGGCAGCACCGTCGTGCACGACCCGACGATGATCCGTACCTCCGGGGGCCGTTACCTGCTCTACGCCACCGGCGGCGGCCTGGGCCACAAGACCTCCACCGACCGGATCTCCTTCACCGCCGGCGCGGACGCCTTCGGCACCAAGCCGTCCTGGTGGTCGTCGTACGCCACCGAGGCCTGGGCGCCGGACATCTCGTACGCCGGCGGGAAGTACCTGATGTACTACGCCGTCTCGAAGTTCGGCGAGAACACCTCGGCGATCGGCCTGGCCGGTTCCACGACCGGGCTGCCCGGCTCCTGGACCGACTACGGCGTCGTCTACACCTCCAACGCCGGCAGCGACTACAACGCCATCGACCCCAACCTCTTCGTGGACGACGACGGCAAGTGGTGGCTGTCCTTCGGCAGTTGGTGGACCGGCATCAAGATGATCCGCATCGACCCCGCGACCGGGAAGCAGTACGCGGGCGACACCAAGCGCTACTCCCTCGCCGCCCGGCCCACCGGCAGCAAGGCGGTCGAGGCCCCGTACATCGTCAAGCGCAACGGCTACTACTACCTCTTCGCCTCCTACGACGTCTGCTGCGAGGGCACCAGCTCGACGTACAAGGTGAAGGTCGGCCGGGCGACCTCGGTCACCGGGCCGTACTACGACAAGAACGGCGTGGCGATGACGAACAACGGCGGCACCCCGGTCCTGGAGTCCCACGGCAACGTCATCGGACCCGGCGGGCAGTCCATCATGCACGACACCGACGGCGACCTGATCGTCTACCACTACTACGACGGCAACGCGGGCGGCACCCCGAAGCTCGGCATCAACCTGCTGAACTGGTCGTCGGGCTGGCCGGTGGCCTACTGACCCGCACAGCCGGCCGCCGACAAGCCGTTCCGCGCCGTCCTCGTGGCGACTCGGCCCGTAGGGGCCACGGCCCCGGTGCGGGCCACACCACGCGGCACTCCGGCCGCGATCTCGGCGGCGGCTTCTAGGATCTGCGGCATGCCATCAAGACTCGTGCAGATCAACATGAAGGCCCGTGACGACTCCGCGCTCGGCCGGTTCTGGGCGGAGGCACTCGGTTGGGGGGTCGACAGCGAGGGGCCCGGCGTCACCAACCTCGAACCCGTGGGTTTCTCCTACCCCGACCCCGCGGCCGTCTGCGTCGACATCATCGCCCGCCCGGAACCCAAGACGGTGAAGAACCGGGTGCACCTCGATCTGGCCACCACCTCGACCGCCCATCAGGCCGAGTTGGTCGCCCGCCTGAAGGATCTCGGCGCGACGCCCGCCGACGTGGGTCAGGGGGACGTCCCCTGGACCGTGATGGCCGACCCGGAGGGCAACGAGTTCTGCGTCCTGGAGCCCCGCCCGGTCTACCAGGACACCGGGCCGGTCGCGGCGGTGGTGGTCGACTGCGCCGATCCGCGCGCCATGGCCCGGTTCTGGGACCAGGCGATCGACTGGACGCTGCACGAGGTCACCGACGACCTCGCGGTCATGCGCTCCGCCGACGGCGTCGGCCCGTACCTGGAGTTCGTCCGCACCCCCGACACGAAGAGCGTATGGAACCGCGTCCACCTCGACATCGCCCCCTATCCCGGTGACGACCTGGCGGCAGAGGGAGCCCGGCTGCGCGCCCTGGGCGCCACCGATCCCGGCATCGATCAGTCCGCGCTCTCCTGGACGGTCCTGGCCGACCCGGAAGGCAACGAGTTCTGCCTCCTCACTCCTCGCTGACCCCGGGCGACGGCACCGGCCCCGGTCCGCCGCCCCGCGCCGTCGGGAAGTCGGCCGGACCGCGCGCTTGACGGTTCCGCACTTTGCCGAACTGACAGCTCGCCGACAGGTGGCGTCCCTACGGTGCCGTGTCCATGACAGACACCTCTGATGCCCGGAAGATCGGGCGCCGTACCGTGCTGGCCGCCGCCGGCGGGGCCGCCGCCGCGTTGACCGTGGGGGCCGCGGCTCCCCCGAAGGACCCGGGCGGCACGCGGAACGCCGCCGCGGTGTGCACGCTCACCACCGAGATGACCCAAGGTCCCTACTACCTCGACGGCGCCCTCGTCCGCGCCGACCTCACCGAGGGCAAACCCGGCATCCCCCTGAAGCTCGCCCTGACCGTCGTCGACGCCGCCTGCGCCCCGCTCCCCGGCGCCCTCGTGGAGCTGTGGCACGCCGACGCGCTCGGTGAGTACTCCGGCTTCGTGGGCGCCAACGGGCACCAGGAGCCCGACGACCGCACCTTCCTGCGCGGCGGTGTCCTCACCGGCTCCGGCGGGGTCGCCAGGTTCACGACGATCTACCCGGGGTGGTACCGGGGCCGCTGCGTGCACATCCACGTCAAGGTGCACACCGGCGTGACCGTGACACCGGACGGCCACTTCACCGGCGGCTCGACCGTCCACACCGGCCAGCTCTTCTTCGACGAGACGGTGACGGCGGCCGTCGCCAAGGTCTCGCCGTACTCCACCAACACGGTCCCGCGCACCACCCTCGCGCAGGACTCCGTCTACGACGACCGGGGCGCCCGCTCCGGCCTGCTCACCCTCACCGCCCTCGGCGGCTCCGCCTCGTCCGGCTACACCGGCACGCTCACGCTGGGGGTGGCGGACTGACGGCCGGCCGGGGCGGGAGGGGGCACCCTCGGGCGCCCTCGCCTCCTCCCGCCCCGGCCGGGGGTACTCGCTCAGCGGCCCTGGATGCCCAGCGGGAGCAGGTTGTTCAGGGAGGTGGCCGGGTTGCCCGCCTCCAGTGAGCCGAGGAGGCCCGACAGGAGGGAGACACCGGGGGCGCCGGCGGCGGGGAGGGGGGAGCGGACGGCGTCGGCGGCCCCTGCGGCGGGGGCGGCGGTGGCCAGCAGCGCGGTGGCCAGGGCGGAGGCACAGGTGAGTTGCTTGATCATGTCCGCCCTAACGAACGGCACGGGCGGCGGGAAACGCGCCGGTCCCCCGGTCGGCCCAGTCCCGCCCGGCCCAGTCCCACCGGGCCGGTGCCGTCCCTCACGGGTTCTCCCACGCCGCCGGTTCCGCCGCCAGCGCCCGGACCGGCTCGGGCAGGGCGTCCGCCGCGAGGTCGGCCACGGTGACGCCCTCCAGGATGCGGCGGACGTTGGCGCGCAGGGCGATCCACAGCGGCAGCAGCGGCCGGGCCGTGCCCGTGTAGGCGAGGCCCGTCGGGCGTTCGCCGCGCACCGACACGATCGGGCCGTCCACCGCCCGGATCACGTCGGCCACGGTGACCGAGGGGGCCGCCCGCGCCAGCCGGTAACCGCCGCCCCCGCCACGCCGGCTGTCCACGATCCCGGCCCGCCTGAGGTCGCCGAGGATGCCCTCCAGGAACTTGTGCGGGATGTCCTGCACGGCGGCGATTTCCTCTGCTTTCACCGGGCCGTTACCCTGCCGTACGGCCAGCTCCAGTACCGCCCGTACCGCGTAATCCGCCCGTGCCGAGATCCTCATGGATCCATTGTGGGGCGTCCCGCCATGGAGAATGGCCGGACCCGCGCCCCCTAGGACCGCCCGGGAGGACCCACCTTGGCGCTCAGCAGACGTTCCTTCAGTGCCCTGGCCGGCTCCGCCGCGCTCGGGCTGGCCCTGGGCGGCAGCGGCGGCCCCGGGGCCCCCTCCGCGTACGCGGGCGGCAGCGCGCCGACCGGTCCGGCACCGGCCCCGCCGCGCGCCGACGGCACGCGGCACACCATCGGCTACGACCGCTACTCGCTGCTCGTGGACGGGCGGCGGCTGGTGGTGTGGTCCGGCGAGCTGCACCCCTTCCGACTGCCCAGCCCCTCGCTGTGGCGGGACGTGCTGCAGAAGATGCGGGCGCACGGCTACAACGCCGTCAGCGTCTACGTGGCCTGGAACTACCACTCCCCCGCGCCCGGCCGCTACGACTTCTCCGGCGTCCGGGACCTGGACCTGTTCCTGCGCATGGCGGCGGAAACGGGGCTGTACGTCATCCTGCGGCCGGGCCCGTACATCAACGCCGAGGTCGACGGCGGCGGCTTCCCGGGCTGGCTGACCGCGACCGAGGGCACGGCCCGCACCGACGACCCCACGTACCTGTCGCACGTCGACGAGTGGCTGACCCAGGTGAACCGGATCGCCCGCCGGCACCTGTTCACCCAGGGCGCCGGCACGATCCTGCTGTACCAGATCGAGAACGAGTACGACGCCCACCCGGCCGACGCCACCGGCCGGGCGTACATGTCGCACCTGTACAAGAAGGTCCGGGCCGACGGGATCGACGTCCCGCTGTTCCACAACGACAAGGGCAGGAACGGCTACTGGATCCCCGGCTCCTTCGACACCGGCGGGGAGAAGGGCGGCTGGCTGTACGGCTTCGACGGCTATCCCTCGCCGTTCAAGACCCCCCCGGACTGGGGGCATTTCGGGCCCGGCGGGCCGAAGGGCGGGGCCACCGCCTCGCCGAGCACGCCCGGGTTCGTGCCCGAGTTCGGCGGCGGCTGGTTCGACCCGTGGGGCGGGGCCGAGTTCGACGGCAAGGGGTACGCCGAGTCGCGGCGCACCCGGGACGCGGCCTACGAGCGCCGCTTCTACCTGACCAACCTGGCCAACGGCCTCACCCTGCACAACGTGTACATGACGTTCGGCGGGACCTCGTGGGGCTGGCTGCCCGCACCGGTCGTCTACACGTCGTACGACTACGGCGCCGCCATCGACGAGGCCCGCAACGTCACCGAGAAGATCGCCCCGATGCACCAGCTCGGGCACCTGCTGCAACGCGTGCCCGACTTCGCCAAGCTGGACCGGGCACCGGACGTGCGGGCCGAGGGGCTGAAGGTCTACCACCTCGCCAACCAGGACACCGGCGCGCACGTGTACATCGCCCGCAACGACGGCACGGAGGCGGTCACCACCGACCTGCCGACCGACGCCGGCACGCTGCGCGTCACCGTGCCCGGCAAGGACGCCAGGCTGCTGACCACCGGGCTGCGGCTGGGCCGGCGCAAGCTGAAGCACTCCACCGCCTCGCCCATGCTGTGCCTGACGACGGGCCGGCAGGACATCGCCGTGTTCACCGGGCCCCGCGGCGAGATGGCCGAACTGGTCCTGAAGTCCCGGTCCGAGCCGTCCGTGCAGCGGCTGGACCCGGAGGGCGGCTGGGCCTACGACCGGGGCGAGCTGCACGTCAGCGCGCCCCTGGGTGAGGACGGGCTGACCCGGATGCTGGTGCGGAAGGGCGACAGCGACACCCCGCTGCTGCTGCTCTTCGCCGACGACGCCACCGCCGTCCGCCTGTTCCCGTACGACACCCCGTCCGGGACCCTCCTGGTGTACGGCCCGGCGCTGCTGCGCCACGCCGAGCTGCGCGGCTCCGAGGTGCACCTCACCGGTGACCTGAAGGAGTCGACGAGCCTGGAGGTGTGGGCGCCGCGCGGGATCGACACCCTGGTCTGGAACGGGCACCGGGTGACCACCCGGGTCACCCTCTCGGGCTCCCTGATGTCCAGGGGCTCGCTGCCGGGGGTGCCCGAGGTACGGCTGCCCCGACTGGGCGGCTGGCGCATGCGGCGGGAGAACCCGGAGGCGGGACCGGGCTTCGACGACTCGTCGTGGAAGGAGGCCGACAAGACCTCGTCGTTCTCCACCACGGCCGTCCCCGAGGGGCAGCCGGTGCTGTTCGCCGACGACTACGGCTTCCACTACGGCGACGTCTGGTACCGGGGCACCTTCACCGACAGCACCGACATCGAGGAGGTCGCGCTCGCCTACAGCACCGGCACCCAGGGCCTGCTGATGGCGTGGCTGGACGGCGAGCCGCTGGGCACGCACCGGATGCCCGTTCCGGACAAGAAGACGGTCCGCCAGGGCAGTTGGGCGGACACGGCGGTCTTCCCGGTGCGCGAGCCGCTGCGCTCCCCCGGCCGGCACGTGCTGTCGGTGCTGGTCCGGCGGATGCAGCACGACCAGGACGGCAAGGCGCTCGACACGCACAAGGTGGCCCGCGGGCTGACCGCGGTCACCTTCAAGGGCGGCGCGCCGAAGGTGCGCTGGCGCATCCAGGGCGAAGGGCCCGCCGACCCGGTGCGCGGGCCGCTGAACAACGGCGGTCTGTACGGCGAGCGGCACGGCTGGCACCTGCCCGGCTTCCGGGACGGCGACTGGGAGAGGACGGAGTTCCCGCGCGCGGAGCGGTACCAGGGCGTCACCTGGTACCGGACCGCGTTCCGGCTGTCGGTGCCGGCCGGCGTCGACGCGTCGATCGGGCTGACCCTGGACGACGACCCGTACCGGGCCTACCGCGCCCAGCTCTTCCTCAACGGCTGGAACCTGGGCCAGTACATCAACAACGTCGGTCCGCAGCACACGTTCGTGCTGCCGAACGGCATCCTGCGCACCCGGGGCACCAACACGCTGGCGCTGGCGGTCCTGTCGGAGTTCACCACGCTGTCGGGCCCCGGGTCGGTGCGGCTGACGCTGCTCGGCGCCGCGAGCGGCGGCGTGCCCGTCACACCGGTGTGATCACACCGGCCCGGTCACGCCAGCCTGATCACGTTCCAGGACAGCGGCTCCAGTACGGCGGTGAGGGTGCCGTCCGCCAGGGCGGTGCCCTCCACCGGGTGCGGGGTGACGCGTTCGGGGTCGGTCAGGGTGTTGCGGGCGTCGGGATCGGCGTCCGCGAGGGCGGTGTGCTCGGTGACGGTGGTCAGCTCCAGCCCGTTCAGCGCGACTTCGAGGGGCAGCGGCTCGGTGCGGCTGCGGTTGACCGCGAACACGGTGACGGTGCCGTCGTCCGCGCGCACGGCGGTGGCGTGCAGCAGGTCGGTCTCGCCGTACTTCTTCGTCTCGTACGTCGGCGACTCCACGCGGACGTCCAGCACCTGGCCGCGGCCGTACCTGGAGGCCTGCGCGAACGGGAAGAACGTCGTCTGCCGCCAGGCCGGGCCGCCGGGCTCGGTCATGATCGGGGCGATGACGTTGACGAGCTGGGCGAGGCAGGCCACGGTGACCCGGTCGGCGTGCCGGAGCAGGGCGATCAGCAGCGAGCCGAAGACCACGGCGTCGGTGACGCTGTAGTTGTCCTCCAGCAGGCGGGGCGCCTCGGGCCAGTCGGACAGGTCGCGGGTCTCGGAGAACTCCACCCACTTGGTGAGGTACCAGACGTTCCACTCGTCGAAGGAGAGGTTGATCTTCTTCTTCGACTTCAGCAGCGCGCCCACGTGGTCGGCCGTGGCGACCACGTTCTCTATGAAGGACTCCATGTCGACGGCCGAGGCGAGGAAGGAGTCCACGTCGCCGTCGACGGGCTCGTAGTAGGCGTGCACCGAGATGTAGTCGACCAGGTCGTACGTCTCCTTCAGGACGGTGGCCTCCCACTCGGCGAAGGTGGGCATGGCCTGGCTGGAGGAGCCGCAGGCGACCAGTTCCACGCGGGGGTCCTGCTGGCGCATGGCGCGGGCGGTCTCGGCGGCGAGCCTGCCGTACTCCTCGGCCGTCTTGTGGCCGGTCTGCCAGGGGCCGTCCATCTCGTTGCCGAGGCACCACAGCCGGATGCCGAAGGGGTCCTTGTCGCCGTGGGCGGCGCGCAGGTCGGACAGGGCGGTGCCGGAGGGGTGGTTGGCGTACTCCTGGAGTTCCAGGGCCTCGGCGACGCCCCGGGTGCCGAGGTTCACCGCCATCATGGGCTCCGCCTGGGGGCCGACCTTCTTCAGGAACGCGATGTACTCGGACAGGCCGAAGCGGTTGGTCTCGGTGGAGTGCCAGGCCAGGTCGAGCCGGCGGGGACGGTCCTCCACCGGGCCGACGGAGTCCTCCCACTTGTAGCCGGAGACGAAGTTGCCGCCGGGGTAGCGGATGGCGGTGACGCCGAGTTCGCGGACCAGGTCCAGCACGTCGGTGCGCAGGCCGTCGGCGTCGGCCGCGGGGTGGTCCGGCTCGTAGACGCCGGTGTACACGCAGCGGCCGAGGTGTTCCACGAAGGAGCCGAAGAGTCGGGGGTTCACCTCGCCCACGGTGAAGGCGGGGTCGAGGGTGAAGCGGGCGGTGTGCTTGCTCATGGGTTCCTTCCGGGTCACTTGAGAACGGGCCAGCCCGTGCGCCACCGGAGCTCGTTGAGCCCCAGCTTCGGGGTGCCGTCGTCCGTCGCGTCGTAGTAGTGGTAGGCCAGCCAGGTCTTGCCGCGGGTGCGGAACACCGACTCCCCGCCGGGGCCCGTGTAGCGGCCGTGGCCGGCCAGGAGGAGGTCGCCGCCGCCGTCGAGCATCGGTTTGCCCGTGCTGTCGGTGTACGGGCCCGTCACCGACTTGGAGCGGCCCACGCGGATCTTGTACGTCGAGTCCACGCCCGCGCAGCAGGTGTCGTAGGAGGCGAAGAGGTAGTAGTAGCCGCCGTGGCGGACGATCGCCGGGCCCTCCACGGCGTACGGGGCGTCGGGGCGGGTCGCCAGGTGGTGGACCGGGGCCCCGGGGAGCGCCTTGCCGGTCCGCGGGTCCAGTTCGGTCATGCGGATGCCCGTCCAGTACGAGCCGAACGCCAGCCAGAGCCGTCCGTCGGCCCGGATCACGTTGGGGTCGATGGCGTTCCAGGTGTCGGTCTTCTCCGAGGTGAACGCCGGGCCGTGGTCGGTCCAGGTGCCGGGCAGGCCGGTGGGCGAGGTGGCGACGCCGATCGCGGAGTGGTTGGTGCCCCAGGAGGAGACGGCGTAGTAGAGCCAGTAGCGGCCGTCGCGGTAGGTCAGGTCGGGGGCCCAGGGGTCGGCGGTGGAGTTGTAGTCGTGCCACCAGGCGGGCGGGGTGGTGAAGGCGTTGCCCGCGTCCGTCCAGTGGCGCAGGTCGGTGGAGAGACGGGCGCCGAGGACGCCGCCGGTGGAGTAGGCGACGTACCGGCCGTCCTTCAGCCGGTGGACGGTGGGGTCGTGGACGGTCTGCTGCCCGGTCAGGGGCAGCGGGTCGGGGTACGCCGGCGCGGCCGAGGCCGTGGCGGGGAGCAGGGCGAGGGCGGTGGCCGCGAGGACGGCGGCGAGTCGGAGTCTCAACGCGGGGGCTCCTTGCGTCACTGGCCGGCCAGGCCGGTGTGGGCCACGCCCCGCACGATCTGGCTCTGGAAGAAGACGAAGACGATGATCAGCGGCAGTCCGGCGATCAGGCCGCCGGCCATCAGCTGGGGCCAGACGATGCCGAAGGCGTTCTGCACGGTGGCGATGCCGTTGGGCATGGTCATCAGGTCGGGGTTGTTGGTCACCATGTACGGCCACAGGAAGTTGTTCCAGGACGCGATGAAGGTGAAGATCCCGACCGCGGACAGCGAGGGCTTCGACAGGGGCAGCACGATGGTGAAGAAGATCCGCCAGCGGCCGGCGCCGTCGATGAACGCGGCCTCCTCCAGCTCCCGGGGCAGGCCCTGGAAGAACTTGTAGAGGATGTAGACCATCGCGGCCGGGGCGCACTGGGGCAGGATCATGCCCCAGTAGGTGTCGACCATGCCGAGCGACTGGACCGTGGTGAACAGCGGGACGCCGAGGATCGCCGGGGAGAACATCAGGCCGGCCATGGTCAGGCCCATCAGGGCGCCCTTGCCGCGGAACTCGGTGCGGGCGAAGCCGTATCCGGCGAGGGCGGCGACCAGCAGCACGATCACCGTGACGGACACGGAGACGACGACGGAGTTCACGAACCAGTTGGGGATGTCGCCCGCCCGGAGGACCTCCTTCCAGGAGTCCAGGGTGACGTGCTCGGGTATCCAGTGCGGCGAGGTGACGGACTCCGTCGGGGACTTCAGGGAGGTGGACAGGGCCCAGGCCAGGGGGGCGAGCCAGATCAGGGAGAGGGCCGCGGCGACGGCCGTGAGCGCGATCTGGGCGGGGGGCCAGCGGCGGGCGGAGCGGGTGGTCATCGGGTGGCCTCCTCGCGGCTCTTCAGCAGCCACATCCGGGCGAGCGCCACGGCCGCGATGATGACGAACAGGACGAAGGAGATCGCGGAGGCGTAGCCCACGCGGTAGGTGGTGAAGCCCTGTTCGAGGGTGTACTGGACGAAGGTGCGCGTCGATTCCTCCGGTCCGGGGCCGAACTGGTACATGACCACGGCCTGGTCGAAGACCTGGAGGGAGGCGAGGACCTGGAGGGCGACGACCAGGCCGGTGATGGAGCGCAGGTTGGGCACGGTGATGTACAGCATCCGCTGCAGGGCGTTCGCGCCGTCGAGTTCGGCTGCCTCGTACAGGTGCTGCGGGATGTTCTGCAGGGCGGCCAGGTAGAGCAGGAAGGAGAAGCCGACCGTCCACCACAGGGTGGCGACGACGACGGCGAGCATGGCCGTGGACTTCTGGGTGAGCCACGGTGTGTCCAGGCCGAGGACGTGGTTGACCATGCCGTTGGTGGGCTGGAACAGCCACCACCACAGGTTGCCGATGACGGCCGAGGGCAGCAGGAAGGGCGCGAAGAAGCACAGCCGCCACAGCCACTTGAAGTGCGTGGTGTGGTGGGCGATCAGGGCCATCAGCAGGGCCACGAGGACGATCAGCGGGACGACGTACAGCGTGAACTGCGTGCTGTGCCACAGGGAGTCCCACACGAGCGGGTCCCGCAGTGCCTCGCGGTAGTTGGCGAGGCCGACGAAGCCGGTGTGGTCGCCGGAGATGTTGGCGTCGGTGAAGCTGAGGTAGAGGCCGCGGACGACGGGCAGGATGACGAACAGCCCGTAGAGGACGAGGAACGGGGCGACGAACCAGCCGCCGTGCTGGAGGCGGCGGGACCAGCGCAGCCGGGTGGAGTCGGTGCCGGCGGCGGCGCGGGGGCGGGCCGTGCGGCCGGCCCTGGTCAGTGCCGTACTGCTCATGCGGCGGCTCCCTTCAGTTCCTGGGCGGCGGTCCGCCCGGTCATCGGGTTCTTCGCCGCGAGCAGCTGCTCCAGCAGGGACTTCAGGCGGCGGGCCGCCTTGTCGGGGGCGGTGGAGCCGAGGTTGGAGGAGGCGATGACCGGGCCGAGGCGCTGGGCGAGGATGCCGGTGGAGCCCGCGAACCAGATGTGCGGCTCGTTGGCCTGGTGGTCCATGGCGGGCCGGGAGTACTCGTTCTGCGGGGTCAGCTCGCGGTAGCCCGGGTCCTCGAAGGTGGGCAGGTAGGCGGGGATGTGCCCGCCGAGCGCCCAGGTGGTGGCGTGGGTGACCATGTAGGCGGCGAGGCGGTAGGCGCCCTCGTCGGCGGCGCCGCCGCGGCCGGCCCGGTGAGGCAGGACGAAGGAGTGGGACTCGGCGTGGGTGGCCGGGGTGCCGAAGACCGCGGGGAGCGGCTGGGCGCCGTAGTCGACCTTCTCGCCGGTGAAGTAGGGCACCGACCAGTTGCCCTCCCAGGTGAAGGGGGAACCGGCGAGGAACGCCTCGGCGTCGGTCTCGCCCGGGGTGACGTAGCCGTCGGTGACGTGCTTGCGGAAGAACTCCAGGACCTCGGTGGCCTTGCCGGTGTCGAAGGTCAGGTCCGTCTGGGCGGCGTCGAAGTAGGTGCCGCCGAGCTGCTGGTAGAAGGCGACGAAGAACCACCAGCAGAAGTTCTGGTCGTTGGCGTGCAGGCCGAGGGTCTGCTGACCCCTCTTCAGCTGCTTCCTGGCCTCCTTCAGGACGGCGAACCAGTCGTCGGTGGAGGTGACGGCGGGCAGCCGGCCGGCGGAGTCCAGCAGGCCGGCCCTGCGGCACACGTCCTTGCGGTAGAAGCAGAGCTGGACGTGGATGTCGAGGGGCAGGGCGTAGAGCTCGCCGTCGACGACGCCGCGCTTCCACAGCACCGGGTTGAAGTCGGCCTCGCGCACCCCGTACTCGGCCAGCAGTCCGGTGTCCCAGGGGTCGAGGAGGCGTCCGGGGGCGAAGCCGGGGACGCGGCCCTGGTGCATGACGGCGAGGTCGGGGGCGCGGTTGCCGGCGGCGGCCATGGCGAGCTTGGTGTAGTAGGGGCCGCCCCAGGTGAGGGTGGAGTCCTTCACCGCGGTGCCGGGGAACGCCTTGCGGAACGCGTCGACCATGGCGACCTGGTTGGCGCCGTCACCGCCCTGGAAGAGGTTCCAGTAGCGCACCCGGGTGCGGGCGCCGGTGGCCAGCGCGTCGGCCCCGCTGCCGAGGGCGGCGAAACCGAGGCTCGCGGCCGTCACCAACCCGCCCGCGGCGCCGAGGAAGTGCCTGCGGTTCAGGCCAGGTTGTCCCATACCTTGCCCCTACGTTCGATATGTCGAATGATGCCCGTAACTTCGAACGGGACCGTAGATTCCCCGCGCGTGCACGTCAATGGGTTGGACAAAGCTCATAGGTCGTTTCACGTTGAACGACGTTTGGGGGAACGCATGACGCGGGCACATCCGTGCGCGTACCCTCGGACCAGCCATGACCGGGCCGGACACGGTACGAAGGGGGGCCGATGGGCATCGCGGGCGCGCGACAGCGGCTGACCGGACTCACCTCCCGGCTGCTCCGCCCGCGCACCGGTCCGGCGATGCGGGAGCTGGCCGGCGACCTCTCCGCCGCCGTCCGCGCCCGGCCCGAAACCCCGCAGGACATACGGCAGTTGTGCCACGCGCTGTGCGAGGAGATGACCGCGCTGCGCGCCGGACGGCCGGTCGAGCTGCGGTTCGAGCGGTTCCCGGACGAGATCGAAGTGACCGGACTGTGGGTCGAGTTCGCCGACTTCGACCTGATCATCGTGGAGGAGCGGGCGGAGGACGTGCAGCAACTGGTCATCCTGGGGCACGAACTGTGGCACCTGCACGCCGGCCACCGCCACCACCACCTGGCCGGGGCCGCCGCGGCCCGCGCCCTCGCCGACGCCCCCGGCTGGCGGGAAGCGGCCCTGACGGTGGCCGCCCGCAACGGCTCCCGGGAGACCGACGAGGCCGAGGCGGACCACTTCGGGCACCGCCTGGCCACCCTGTTCCGCGGCCACCTGGCCGGCACCCGGCCCGCCCCGCCGGACCCCCTCCAGCGCTCCCTCGGCTACCGCGGACGCGAACGGGCGGGCGGCCCGGACGGGCGGGCCGCGCCGGCGGCGGACCGGCGGTCCGGGAAGGGGGGAGCCGCGCGGTGAGACCGCCGGTCTTCCTCTGCGAGTTCTCCGTCTCCTTCTGGCTCCCCGCGGCCGTGCTGGTCACCGCCCTGGCGATCAAACTGCCGACGATCATCCGGCTGTGGCGGGACCCGCTGCTGCGCACGGTCGGCACGCTGCTGCTGCTCGCCTGCGCGGTGTTCGTCTTCAGCGCCCCGTCCACCGTCGCCCTGGTCAACGGGCTGACCGGCGTGCCCAACATCTCGGCGCCCTGGTGCTACTCGCTGATCACCGCGCTGTGCGCGAACGGCCTGCTGCTGCTCATCACCTGGCGCAACGGCCCCTCCGGCCGCCCGGCCGGCACCCGCCGCGCGCGCCGCTGGGTGCTCTCGGTGTACTCCGGCGTGATCGTCGCCCTGTGGGTGCTGTTCCCGCTCGCCGACACACCCGTGGAGCGGCTGCGGGACCTGGACACCTACTACGCGACCACGCCGTTCGTCCGCGAGGGCATCCTTCTCTACCTCCTCGCGCACGCCGTGGCCTGCCTGATCAGCTCCCGGCTGATCCGGGCCTGGGTGCGCCTTCCGGGCCTGGACGCCTGGCTGCGCCGGGGACTGAGGCTGCTGGGCGCCGGGTACGCGCTGGACCTGGTGTACAGCGCGGCCAAGCTGACCGCCGTCGGGGCGCGCTGGGCCGGGCGGAACGCGGACTGGCTGAGCACCGACCTGGCGCCGGCCGTGGCCGCCGTCGCCGCGATCCTCGTGGCCGCCGGGTTCGTCCTGCCGCACGCCGGACAGTATCTGCGCGACCGGTGGCGGGTCCGGCTCGCACACTGCGAACTGCGGCCGCTGTACCGGCTGTTGCGGTCGGTGAGCGGGGCGGGACTGCCGTTCGTGCTGCGCGCCACGCCCGAACTGCGGCTCACCCGGCGCGAGACGTTCATCCGGGACGTGCTGCTGCCGCTGGCCCGGCGCATCGACACCGGGCTGTGCGGGCGGGCGTACGACGCGGCGCTCGGGCTCGGCCATCCGCCCGAGCGGGCCCGGGCGCTGGCGGCGGCGGTGTGCGTGCTGGACGCCGTCGAGACGGGTACGCGTGCGCGGCCCGGGCCGGGGGGCGGCGGGGCCGACACGGCGAATCTGCTGCGGGAGATCGGTGCGGTGTCGCGTGCGCTGCGGAGACCGGCCGACATCGAGGCGGTGCGGGCTCGGGTGGCGGGGGTGTGCTGCGGTCGGCCGGGGGCGGGTGTCGTTCGGCGGGGAGACGGGGGTGTGCTGTCGTCGGCCGGGTGCCGGTGCCTTGTGGCTGAGCGCGCAGTTCCCCGCGCCCCTTTGGGGCGCGGCAGCTCACGGAGTTGAGAAGCGGCCCTCAGCCCTCGAACGGCGGCTGGGGCAGGCCCTTGCCCGCGTTCGGGATCACCAGCAGGGAGCCCGACAGGGGGTGCGGGGCGTCCAGGCCCGTGCGGGCCGTGGTGACGTAGAGGTCCGTCAGGGCGGGGCCGCCGAAGGCGCACGCCGTGGTCCGGGGGGTGGGCAGGGAGATGACGCGGTCCAGCGTGCCGTCGGGCGTGTAGCGGCGGACCGCTCCGCCGTCCCACAGGGCCACCCATACGCAGCCGTCGGCGTCGACCGTGAGGCCGTCCGGGTAGCCCGCGCCCTCCTCGATCTCCACCAGCGGGCGGCGGTCGCGGATGCCCTCGGAGTCGTAGTCGAACACGTCCACGCGGCGCGTCGGGCTGTCGACGTAGTACATGAGGCGGCCGTCGGGGCTCCAGCCGGTGCCGTTGCTGACCGCGACGTCGTCCAGCACCGTCCGCGCGGTGCCGTCCCCGGTGAGCCGGGACAGCGTGCCGCCGCCGGCCGCCTCGTCGTAGCGCATCGTGCCCGCCCACAGCGAGCCGTCCGGGGCGACGGCCGCGTCGTTCGCGCGGCGGCCCGGGACCGGCTCGTGGTGCAGCCAGCGGAACGCGCCGTCGGGGTCCAGCAGGCCGACGCCGTCGCGCAGGTTCAGCACCAGGCCGCCACCCGCGCGGGGCTTGGCGGCGCCGACGTGCTGAGGCGTCGTACGGACCGTGCGGCGGCCGGTCACCGGGTCGTAGGTGTGCAGCCGCATGCCCAGGATGTCCAGCCACAGGAGCGTGCCGGTCGCCGGGTCCCAGGTCGGGCCCTCACCGAGCGTCGCCTCCGCCGCCACCGCCACCTCGTACGCCGTCATGCCGCGCTCCTGTGTCCCAGCCGCTCCGACAGTTCCGCCGCGCCCTTGGCGGCCAGCTGCTCCAGCTCGGCCCGGCGCTCGTCGCTCCAGCGAATCATAGGGACGGAGATGGACAGCGCGGCGACAACCTGGCCGGTGCGGTCGCGGACCGGCGCGGCGACGCAGGAGACGTCGGGGTTGGACTCGCGGCTCTCCACGGCGATCCCGCGCTCCCGGATCTCCGTGAGGGCCGCCCGCAGCGCGGACGGTTCGGTGATGCTGTTCGGCGTCATCGCGGCCAGTTCGGCGTCGTCCGGGATCCGCGCGGCCAGCTCCGGCCCGGGCAGCGAGGCCAGCAGCATCTTGCCGACCGAGGTGCAGTGGGCGGGCAGCCGGCGGCCGGCGGCGGAGACCATGCGGACGGCGTGGGTGGAGTCGACCTTGGCGATGTAGATGACGTCGGTGCCCTCCAGGATGGCCACGTGCACCGTCTCGTCACAGGTCTCGGCGACCGAGCGGGCCACCTGCTGGCCCTCGGCGGCGAGGTCGAGCTGCTCGGCGTAGCGGCTGCCGAGCTGGTACGGGCGCACGCCGAGCCGGTACCGTCCGGGCTGGCCGGGGACCGGCACGATGTACGACCGTGCGGCGAGCGTGGTGACCAGCTCGTGCACGGTGGTGCGCGGCAGCTGGAGCCTGCGCACGATGTCGGGGGCGGAGAGTGTCCCGTCCCCGTCGAGGAACAGCTCAAGAATGTCGAGAGCCCGGGTCACGGCAGGCACGAGGCGTCCCACGTCCGGCCCCCTCCCTTGGTGTTGGCGCCCGTGGTGATATCCGGGTCGGAATGTTCGAGATATCAACAGGCGATCGGCATGACGAACACAGGCTAGTCAGGGAAGGGTGCGCGGGCAATGGGCGGGGGCCGGACCGGGCACGATGGACCCATGGAACTCGACTTCCAGCTGGTGCTGCTGCGCCGCATGGCCGACCACAACCCGGACCTCGTGGATCAGGCGCGGCGACGGCTCGGCGCGTCGGCGGCGGACATGCGGGAGGCCAACAAGCGGTGGCAGGCGATGGTCCGCTCGCCGCGGGGCCGGGGTGCCGCCGCCCGGTACCGGGCCGTCCTCGGCGCCCCCGAGTCCGTGGTGCCGCGCCGGATCGGCGACCTGGACTGCGAGGCCCGGCGGTGGGCCCTGCCGCTCTGGCCCGACCTGCGGTTCGAGGTGCTGGCCGGGCCGGACGGCGGGGTGTGGCACGAGTGGCTGGTGCGGGCGCCGGACGCGCCGGGCCCGCGCCTCGACACCCTGGAGGACCTGACACCGTGGTCGTGCACGGTGGACGAGGCCGCCCGCGCCTTCGCCCCCGCCCGCCCGCTCCAGGGCACGGCCCCCACCCGGTCGGGCCTGGCCCTCACCGCCCCGGACCGCGACGGCGTACGGCACGAACTGGTCGCGGAGTTCACCTGGGGGCTGCTCCAGCGGACGGCGGTCCTCGGCTGAGCGGGTCGCCGGATCGACGTCGTGCATGGCCGAGCGGATCTGCTCCACGTTGACCGACGGGCGGGCTACCGCGCGCTCGCACTCGGCGACCAGCTCGGCGTGACGCTTTGGCGGCATGGGGAGGCTTTCCGCCGTTGCGCAGTGTGTCTACACAGCAGCGGGCTTCACCTGCTGTGCCCGCTCGTACAGCTCGGCAGCCCCAGGGTGCCGAAGGTGGGGCTTGATCAGTTTCCGCATGTTCCTGAACCGCGCGTCAGCTCGGCCGGAGCGAACCAGCGGATAGTCGTCCAGAGCCCTGTTCCAGGACGTGAGGGCTTCCTCAAGGTGACCCATCTGTAGCTGACGCTCGGCCTGGATGGCGTGGAAGCGCACGGTCGTACGGCGATAATGCGAGTGCCGTAGCTGGTTGCTGGTCCGCATGGCTGCCACCGATCCGGCTACGTCGCCGAGTTCGTACCGGACTTGCGCGATGTGGTAGTGCAGTGTGGCGGGATCGTAGGAGCCGAAGGTCTTGCCGCGCGACTCGGCACGGTCCATCGCCGCTTCGGCTTCGCGGATGCGTCGAAGAGCAGTAGCGCGGTCTCCGATCTGTGCGGCCGAGTGCGCTTGTTGACCGGTCAGGAAGGCGAGCATACGAGGGCCGGCCTTCGGCGCGGCGGTGGCTGCGGCGTCGGCCAGTTCCATGGCTCGCCGGCCGTGGCCGAGGTCGATGGCCTGAACGCTCATCCCCCGGAGCGTGGTGCAGTAAGTCAGGTGATCCTCGGCGGCCCCCGCCAGTTCGAGGGCCTTCAGGTAGTACTTCTGCGCCAGGCCGTGAAGCCCTTCGTCCACGGCCATGTACCCGGTGAGGTAGCACAGGTCGGAAGCGGCGGACAGCATCGCTTTCCGTACGTCCTCGGGGGCGTCCGCCCGAAGGCAGGGCGCGACAGTGTTCACGAGGAACGAGGCGGCCATCGGGCGCGCGGTGCGGCCCCCGAACTGGTCGTCAAGGTCGGACAGCTTCTCGGTCATCTGAATGACCATGTCGACTTCGCCTGATCCGATCCGAAGCCCCTTGCCACTCTTCACGGCCTCAGCGCGGCCTACGACGTCCGGCCATCCGGGGATCGTGAGCGCAACAGAGTAGAGACCGGCCCCGAGGACGCTTCGGCGGGACGGATCCATGTCAGTCCTTCCGAGATCTACCAACCCCTCCACGGTACTTGACGGGGACGGCACACCGTGCGGAACGGGGAGGCCGGCCTCGGCGTGCGTGATCTGGCGACCCAGGCGGCGGGAGAGTGCTTCCAGGATCAGCGGTCGTACCTTCTCGACGGGCGTGTGCCCACCGAGCCACTTGCTGACATTGCTCTTGTCGCTGCGGACGCTCACCCCGGCCTCGCCTCCGGCCCGGTTGACCGCCGTGGCCAACTGCCCCAAGGTCCAGCCCGCTTCCGCGAGAAGACGCTTCAACCCCTCGTTCGGCCGCCGCTCGGTCATGTCCCACTCCCGGACTTTCCACGCTTTCAACTCTCGCCGACTGCGCAACAGTACCGCTGGGGGTCATGACTTGGTTACGTAGAGCGACAACACCAGCGAAAGGTCACGGTATGTCTGCGCAACAAGTAGCTGAAGTGATCCGCCTCGAACCGATCGCCGTCGAGGGGTGCCGGGTCTGTGCGGTCAACTCGCGGTCTCGGGCAATCGCCCGGGACGCGGGTGTGCCCACGGCCGTGGCGTACTGCGACGCGGAGATCAGGAACCATCCGCACCGGTCCCCCATCGTTCGCCGCCCGCTCCGCGCGCTGGGGATCGCCGCATGACGGCCCCCGTCGCGGTCAAGGTGGATCACGCACCGGTTGACAGTCGTCTCATCTGCGCCGCTCTCGGCAAGGCACGCCCGGCGGTCCTCGTCCTCGGCAGCTCCGTCAGCGTGCGGGACGGCAGCGAGCAGATTGGCGACCACCTCCACCGACGCACTACCGACTGGAGGGCGGCACGGTGATGCGGCGCGGTGGTGTGACAGCCGAGGACTTGCTGGACGCTTGGCTGTACGAAGCCGATCCGGTGGCCGGTTGCCGGAACTGCGCTGCCGAGAAGCGCAAGCTCGACCAGGCCGTGGAGGCCGGTGACCGACGCGCCCGGTTCGCGGCTGCCCAGGCCATCCGGCAGTGCGGACACGGAACCGGGGCGTGACCACCGCCCCGGAACGCCCCCGGAAGAAGCGCCCGGCCGACCGAAGACCGTTCGACCGCCCTCGGCCGGTCCGCTTCGGCGAATGGTGGGACTCCATCGCGGACCTGTGCCCCACCTGCTTCGGGCACCGAGAGGTCTGGTGCCCCAACTGTGCTGGCTTCGGCGGCTGTCGGACATGTAACCGCAGAGAACGAGTGCCTTGCCCCCACTGTGCGGGCGGAAAGGTTCAGGCTTTCAGATGGTGAAACACGCCCGGCGCGGTTGAAGCGAGTCCTGCCCGGCGCCGGCTACCGGTTCAAGGTCCGGAAACGGCCCTGGAACGTGGCCGTCGGTGGGCCTCACCTCATCGCCAACCGCACCCTCTGAACTCCCCTTCCCGGCGTGACGAGCCGCCGGGCAGGGGCATCCGTCCCGGCCGCGCCCAGGGGACCGCGTGGCCGGGGCGGAATCCACCGCAACACCTCTGTTCGGCAACGACCAACCAGAGAGGTACACGCATGACCGCCATCGCGGAGACACCACTCATCACGACCACCACTACCACCGGCTTCGTGTGGCTGGACCTCACCCGGAAGTGTCAGCTCGACTGCGGCCACTGCCACAACGGCTCCGGGCCGACCGGGACACACGGCACCATGACCGCCGAGGACTGGAGGCGCGTACTCGACGAGACCGCCGCAGCCGGCATCCCCCACGTTCAGTTCACCGGAGGCGAGGTCACCCTGCACCCCGACGCGCCCGCCCTGGTCGACCACGCCCTGGCCCTGGGCCTTGGCGTCGAGGTCTACAGCAACATGGTGCACCTGAACGCCGACTGGTGGGCCCTGCTCCAGCGAGACGGCGTCAGCCTGGCGACCTCGTACTACGGCTCCGAGGCCACGCACAACACGATCACGCGGCGGAACAGTCACGCGCGAACGCGGGCGAACATCGCGAGGGCGGTGAGGGAGGGCGTCCCGATCCGCGTGTCCGTGATCGTCTCCGATCCCGCCGATACCGGCGACGGCGTACGACAGGAGCTGACGAACCTCGGCGTCAAGAACGTGCGCGTCGACCACGTCCGGCCCTTCGGGCGGGCGGCGAACGGGCAGCAGCCGTGCGCTGACGGCTTGTGCGGGCGGTGCGGGGACGGGCGGGCGTCCGTCGGCCCGGACGGCAAGGTGTCGCCGTGCGTGTTCTCCACCTGGATGGGCGTAGGGAACGTTCACGACGCACCGTTCGGCGCTGTCCTCGGCGGCCCCGAGATGGCGCAGGCCAACGAGGTCATCCGGCAGGCGACGCGCGGCGTTTCGCCCTCTCGTGGCTGCGGTCCGAATAGCCCATGCGGTCCGGACAATGAAAGCGACGAGGGCCCCGACAACGGGGAATGCACCCCCGGCTATCCGGGCAGTTCGTGTTCCCCGAGGAACTGAGCGGCATATGAACGCAGATACTCCAGAGTCCAGGATTCTTCCGTTCATCCGGCGGCACACGGGGGAGGTGAGCAGTATCCGGCGGACCGAGCGGGGGTTCAGCTCGGATCTGACCGCCCTTGTCGACTGCGAGAAGGGTCGGTTCTTCGTCAAGGCGGTCCGCAATCGTGCGGGGGGACGGCGTACGTCGCTGATCCGGGAACAGATGATCAACGACTACACGAGTCCTGTCTCGCCGCCCCTGCTCTGGGAGGTGGAAGACGACTGGCTGGTCCTGGGATTCGAGGCGGTACAGGCCCGGACGGCGGATTTCGCGCCCGGCTCGCCGGACGTGCCGAAGGTGGTCGATCTCGTCCGCCGGATCGGGGGGCTGCCTCTGCCCCCGGTCGCCGAGCACTGGACCGAGACCCGGTGGGACCGCTTCACCGCAGATCCCGCCGAGGCATCGTTGTTCCGGGGTGACTCCCTGCTGCACACGGACATCAATCCGAGCAACTTCCTGATCGGCTCCACGCGGAACTGGGTGGTGGACTGGGCCTGGCCGACCAGGGGCGCGGGATTCATCGATGTCGCCCTCCTGGTCGTGCAGCTCATCGCGGCCGGCCACGATCCGGGTGACGCCGAACGGTGCGCCACGCGGTGCCCCGCATGGCACCAGGCACAGCCCGGGGCGGTGGACGCCTTCGCGGCGGCCGGCCTGCGCATGAACCGGGCCTACGCGGAACGCAATCCTGAGGCCGAGTGGGTGAAGGCCATGGTCTCCGCCTGCCAGGCATGGACGGATCACCGCGGAATCGTCGTCAGCTGACGAGTGCACGGGGAAAGCCCCCCGGCCTTCGGGAGTTGGGGGACTTTCCAGGACGTGGAAGGACACCGCCTAAGCGTCGAAGCCGGTCGCCCGGGTCTGCTTCTCCCATTCGGTGATCTCCGCGCGGACCTGGTCGAGGTGGCCCAGGACCGCGGTCACCCCGTCGTCGCCCAGCGGCAGCCGCAGCGGGGTCCGCTCGGCCTCCAGCGCGGCCAGGATGACGGCCGCCGCCTTCGCCGGGTCGCCGGGCTGGGAGCCGTCGGCGCCGGAGACGAACCCGCGGGTCTCGCCGACCTTGGTGTACACCCCGCTGTCGGGGCTGGTCCCGGCCCGGCCGGCGTCGAACAGGGAGGTGCGGAACGCGCCCGGCTCCACGATCAGCACCTTGATGCCGAAGTCCGCGACCTCGTCGGCGAGCGCCTCGGAGATGCCCTCCAGCGCGAACTTGGTGGCGGAGTACGCCCCGAAGCCCGCGAAGGACATCTGCCCGCCCATGCTGCTCATCTGCACGATCGCGCCCGAGCGCCGCTCGCGCATGTGCGGCAGCACCGCCCGCACCAGTGCGGTCGGACCGAAGACGTGCAGCTCGAACAGGTCGCGCAGTTCCCGCTCCGTGGTCTCCTCGACCGCGCCGACGTGGGTGCGGCCCGCGTTGTTGACCAGCACGTCGATCCGGCCGTGCCGGGCCACGACGTCCGCGACCGCCGCCTCGATCGCGGCGCCGTCCGTCACGTCGAGGCGCAGCGCCTCCACCCGGCCCGGGTGGGCGGCGACCAGGTCCTGAAGCGCCTCCGGGCGGCGGGCCGCGCCGACCACCAGGTCACCGGCGGCTACGGCGGCCTCGGTGATCGCCCGGCCGAATCCGCTGCTCGCCCCGGTCACCAGCCATACTTTGGACACGTCAACTCCCCCGACTCGTCATGATCTTGGCGGGCACAGCCTGCGGCACGGTACCCTCCGACGTCCAGCGGTGACGGCGAACCGTCCGGCAGGCGGACGGAGTTCAGCTCTCCCGGGCCGTCCGCAGGATCGCCTCCGTCACCCGGGGCAGGGACTCCGGGTGCAGCCAGAGGAACAGGTTCGGTTCGACCAGCTCCAGTTCCATCAGGCGGGGTTCGCCGTCGTCGCCGTCGACCAGGTCCACGCGCGCGTACAGCAGCTCGGGCGTGCCGGGCACGGCGGCCAACGCCTGCTTTGCCACGGCCAGTTCGGCGGGCGTGGGCTGCCAGCGCTCCACGCCGGGGTGGGCGACCTTGTCGGCGTCGTAGGGGGTGCCGGGGGACAGCACGGCGCCCTTGCGGCTGGCGTGCAGCAGCCGTCCGCCGAAGAACTGCAGGGCCCGCTCGCCGCGCACGTCGATGCCCGGCATGTACGGCTGGACCATCGCGGTGAAGCCCTCGGCGTGCATCCGGGCGAGCTGCCTGAGCGCGGTGTCGTGCTCGGCGGGGGTGTAGCGGGCGGCGAACCGGGCGCCCGCGCCCGAGGTCGGCTTGACGACGAACTCGTGGCCGGTGGGCAGGGCGGCCGCTTCGCCGGGGGCTATGTAGCGGGTGGGGACGGTGGGCACCCCGGCCGCCGCCAGCTCGCCGAGGTAGCGCTTGTCGGTGTTCCAGCGCACGACGGGGGCCGGGTTGGCCAGCCGGGTCAGGGTCGCGGTGCGCTCCACCCAGGCGGCGAACTCGGCGGCCCGCCAGCTGTAGTCCCAGGTGGAGCGGATGACCACGAGGTCGTATCCGGCCCAGTCGGCCGCCGGGTCGTCCCAGTGCCGGGCCTCCGCGTCGGCGCCGGCGTCCCGCAGCGCTCGTACCAGGACTGGCAGATCGGTGTCCTCGCTGCGTCCGGGAGCGGGATCGTAGGTGGCGAGGGCGATACGGGGCACGGCGGGACTCCCTTTCGTACGGGGGTTCGATGACGGTGCGGTGGCGAGGCTAACAAGGCCCGCCACGCGCGCTCCCGCTGGTGTAGGAAGGGTGCTGTCGTCCCCGGCAGCCGGCCGCCGCCGGCAGTAAGGAGTGCGCCGCGTGTCCCGTCTCTTCCCCGCCCTGACGGACGGTCCCCCCGAGAAGGCCGCCCTGCGGTTCGGGCCCCGGACCCTGACGTACGGCTCGCTCGCGGGCGCCGCGGGTGCCCTCGCCGCCCGATTGGAGGGGACGGGCCGGGTCGCGGTGTGGGCCGTGCCGGAGCTGGAGACCGCCGTCGCGGTGACCGGCGCGCTGCTCGCCGGGGCGGCCGCGGTGCCGCTCAACCCGAAGTCGGGCGAGAAGGAACTCGGGCACATCCTCACCGACAGCGCGCCGTCCCTGATCCTCGCCCCGCCGGGCACCCAACTGCCGTCGGCGCTGGGCGACTTGCCCCGTATCGACGTGGACGCCTCCGCCGCCGGCCCGCTGCCCGAGGAGCGGGCGGCGGACGGCGATCCGGCGCTGATCGTGTACACCTCCGGCACCACCGGCCCGCCCAAGGGCGCGGTACTGCCCCGCCGGGCCCTCGCCGCCACCCTGGACGCGCTCGCCGACGCCTGGCGGTGGACCGGGGACGACGTGCTGGTACACGGGCTGCCGCTGTTCCACGTGCACGGGCTGGTGCTGGGCGTCCTGGGCCCGCTGCGGCGCGGCGGGAACGTGCGGCACCTGGGCCGGTTCTCCCCCGAGGGCGTGGCCCGCGAGCTGAACGACGGCGCGACCATGCTGTTCGGGGTGCCGACGATGTACCACCGCCTCGCCGAGGCCCTGCCCGGCGACCCGGAGCTGGCCGGGGCGCTGGCCCGGGCCCGGCTGCTGGTCTCGGGCTCGGCCGCGCTGCCGGTGCACGACCACGAGCGGATCGCGGCGGCCACCGGCCGACGGGTGATCGAGCGGTACGGCATGACCGAGACGCTGATGAACACCAGCGTGCGGGCCGACGGCGAGGCGCGGGCCGGCACGGTCGGGGTGCCGCTGCCGGGCGTGGAGCTGCGGCTGGTGGAGGAGGACGGCGCGGAGCTCACCGCCTGGGACGGGGAGAGCGTCGGCGAGATCCAGGTGCGCGGCCCGAACCTGTTCACCGAGTATCTGAACCGGCCCGACGCCACCGCCGCCGCGTTCACCGCCGACGGTTTCTTCCGCACCGGGGACATGGCCGTACGGGAGCCCGACGGGTACGTCCGGATCGTCGGGCGCAAGGCCACCGACCTGATCAAGAGCGGCGGTTACAAGATCGGGGCCGGGGAGATCGAGAACGCGCTGCTGGAGCATCCGGGGGTGCGGGAGGCGGCGGTCACCGGGGAGCCGGACGCCGACCTGGGCGAGCGGATCGTGGCCTGGATCGTCCCGGCGGACCCGAAGTCCCCACCCGGCGCGGAGGAGTTGGCGGACCACGTGGCCCGGCGGCTGGCCCCGCACAAGCGTCCCCGTGCCGTCCGCTACCTGGACGCGCTGCCCCGCAACGACATGGGCAAGATCATGAAGCGGGCCCTGGCCGATGCCTGAGCGGCGCTCGGCGCGGGAGGTGCTGGCGCTGCTGGCCGACCCCGGCAGCTTCCGCGAACTCCCCTCGCCCGCCGGGCAGTCGGTGCCGGACGGGCCGCTGGGCTGGCAGGGCTACGACGCCGCGCGGGCCCGCGCCGCCGAACGCACCGGCGAGACCGAGTCGGTGGTCTGCGGCACCGCGCGCGTCGCGGGCACCGAGGCCGTGCTGATCGCCTTCGAGTTCGGCTTCCTCGGCGGCTCGCTGGGCGAACGCACCGGGGACCGGCTGGTGGCGGCCCACGCCCACGCCCGCGCGCACCGGCTGCCGGTGGTGCCGCTGATCGCGACCGGCGGCAGCCGCATGCAGGAGGGCATGCTCGCGCTCACCCAGCTCCAGCGGGTGGCCCGCGCGTCCGCGCTGACCCGGCGGGCCGGGCTGGCGCAGATCGCGGTGGTCCGGGACCCGACGACCGGCGGCGGATGGGCCACGCTCGGCGCGGGCGCGGACGTGGTGCTGGCCCTGCCCGGCGCCCAGGTGGGCTTCGCCGGCTCCCGGGTCCGCCCGCCGGACGCCGACCCGGCCGCGTACACGGCCGAGGCGCAGGTGGCGGCGGGCTCGGCGGACGCGGTGGTGGAGCCGGACCGGCTGAAGGAGGTGCTCGGCACCTGGCTGCGGCTGCTGACGGCCCCGGCCGCCGAGGCGCCCGTGCCGCCGGCCCTGGGCCGGACCGGTCTGCCCGCCACCGGGTGGCAGGCCGTCGCGGGCGCCCGGGACCCTGGGCGGCCACGGGCGGACGCCTATCTGGACGGATTCTTCGACCGCCGGGTGCTGATCAGCGGCGACCGGTGCGGCGGCACGGACCCCGGCGGGATGCTGTGCGGGTTCGGCGAACGGGACGGCCGGAGCGTGGCGTTCGCGGCGCAGACCGGGACGGCGACCCGGCCCGCCGGGTACCGCACCGCCGCCCGGCTGATCCGGCTCGCGGACCGGCTCGGCGTCCCGGTGCTGACGCTGGTGGACACCCCGGGCGCCGCCAACGGCGCGGACGCCGAGCGGCAGGGGGCCGGGGCCGCGATCGCCGAGGTGTTCCAGGCGGTGGCCGACGCCCGGGTGCCCCTGGCGACCCTGGTGATCGGCGAGGGCGGCTCCGGCGGGGCGCTGGCACTGGCCGCACCGGGCAACACCTGGGCCACCCCGGACAGTTACTTCTCGGTGATCGCGCCCGAACTCGCGGCGGCCATCCTCAAGCGCCCGCCGGAGCAGGTCGAGGCGACCGCCGGCCAGTTGCGCATCCGGCCGCAGGACCTGGTGGAGCTGGGGGTGGTCCGGGGCATCGTGGGACCCGCGGACCACCCCCGTTCCACGACTACTTGACGGCCGCCGCCCGGATGATCTCCTGGGTGACCGAGCCGCCCCGGTCGTCCCGGGCGAAGGCGCGCAGGGAGAGGTGGGCGGTGCCGCGCGGCACGGTGAGCGTGCCGCGCCAGGAGGCGCCCCCGTCGGCGGTCAGCGGGACCGCCCGCCAGGTGGTGCCGTCGTCGTACGACACCTCCAGCCGGCCGCCGCCGAGCCTGCCGGTGCCGGTCGCGCCCGCCACGTACTCGGCGGCGATCCCGACCGGCACGCGCCGGCCCGCGGGCACCCGGCCGGCCAGGTCGGTGTCGAGGTCGAAGGCGAGGTTGACCAGCGGCAGGTACGTCCAGCGGTCCGCCGGGCCGGCCGCCGACCGGAAGGTCCACTCGGTGTGGCCGCGGGTGGCGACGGGCCACCGGGCGGCGTCCAGGGCGGTGTCGGTGACGACCTTGTAGGTGTGCTCGTCGGCGGGCGCGCCGGAGACGTATACGGCGGAGCTGGTGCTCTCGTCCACGAGGGTGCCGTCCAGGTAGACCGCGGTGGTCTGGCTCAGTCCGCTCCCGTCGCTCCACACGTCGCCGAAGCCGGTGTGGTCGGGCCCGGAGTCGCCCCAGCCGGGCGTGTTGAACTGGAGCCGGTCACCGGCGCGTTGCTGGCCCCAGCCGAGTCCGGTGCCCAGCCAGGGGTGCCACACCGGGCGGAACCAGTCCAGCTCCGGCCGGGAGCCGCCGGTGTAGCGGACCAGCCCGCCGCGTTCCTCCAGCGCGCCGTCGCGGACGGTGACCGACTCGTGCCACAGCTGGCCGGGGCCGGTGGAGACGTAGTCGGTGCGCTCGGCGGGCAGCGAGACGCGCTCCTGGAAGCCGATGCCGACCGGGAAGGTGCCGGTGAGGGAGTAGCGGAACTCACCGCCGTCGGCCGGCTCGGCCGCGTGGAACCTCACGTGCACGGCCGCGAGTCGAGGTGTGTACGTGAGGTCCCGGTCGGGGATCGCGCCCGGGTGGCCCTCGGACAGGTCGTAGACGTACGGCGAGTCGGCCGTGCCGGTCATGTCGACCCGGCCGGCGGCGCGCAGCCGGGCGGCGTCGGCGCGGCTCACGGTGGCGATCGTCAGCGGCCGGCCGGTGTTGTCGTCCGTGCCCCACCAGGCCAGCAGCCGGCCGGGCGCGTCGTCCGTGACGAACAGGGCCTTGGCGCCCGCGTCCTGGGCTGCCTGGGCGAGCGCGGCCGGGTCGGCGCCGGGGGCGAGGTGCGCGAGGACGGCCTTGCCGGACACGCCGGTCAGCGGGCCGTCACCGACGTCGGCCAGCGGCAGCCGGGTGCGGCCCTCGGCGAGGGTGCCGCCGGGCTGGACGGTGGCCTCGCCGACGCCCTTCACCTCCAGCCGCGGCTTGGCCAGCCGCCACACGGTGCGGTACTCGAAGGTGCCCTGGGTGACCTTCGGGGTGGGTGCGGCGAAGACGCTGTCGTAGGCGAGGGGGACCTGGACCGCGCCGAACAGGTCGGCGCCGCCCGCCCGCCGGTCGTACTCCATGAGCAGTTGGCGGGTCTCGGTGCGCCGGTCCACGGCGGCCCTGACCTCGCGCAGCTCCCGGCCGTCCAGGGTGACGTCCTGGTCGTGGTCCAGGCGGATCTGGGGGGCGGCGAGGAAGCCGAGGCCGAGGGAGTCGGCGCCGTGGCCGCCGCGCACGTCGAGGAAGGTGGCGAGGGTGTAGGTGCCCGGCTTCAGCCGCAGCCGGAGGGTGCCGGAGCCGTCGACGTGCGCGGGCCGGGCGTCCTCGCCCCCGGCGAGCCGCTGCACGGTGAGGTCGGCGGGCACGGGGGCGCCGTCGCGGTCCTTGACGTGGACGGTGAGCGTGTACCGCTCCTCCTCCTTGACCAGGCCGAACGCGGTGTGCGCGAGGGGGGTGCCGTCCTCGGCGGCGGCCACGACCTGTCCGCTGGTCTCGCCGACGGGCGCCCGGGTGGCGTCGCCGGTGACGGTGGTGGACGCGGTGGAGTGCGCGGGCACGGTGAGGGTGTCCCGGGCGAGGGTGACGACCCCGTCGGGGGCGCCCTGCACGGACAGCTTCAGCCGCACATCGGCGTCGGAGGCGTTGCGGTAGGTGAGGGTCCGGGTGACGGGCCGGTCGGTGTCGTAGGGCCAGCGGTGGAAGCCCAGGTCGGCGCTGCCGGTGGCGGTGAGGCCGGCCCGTACCGCGTCCGGGACGCTGACCCGGCCCGCGCCCAGGACGTAGGCGGAGGCGTCGAGCTGCCGGGAGGTGGACAGCAGCGCGTCCTTCAGCTCTGCGCCGCTCCAGTCGGGGTGCCGCTCCGCGAGCAGCGCGGCCACCCCGGCGACCTGCGGGGTCGCCATCGACGTGCCGCTCATGGAGGTGTAGTCGCCGGTGCCGGGGGCGAGCCGGGAGCGGGCGGCGAGGATGTCGACGCCGGGCGCGGAGACGTCCGGCTTCAGGGCGTTGTCGCCGAGGCGGGGTCCGGCGGAGGTGAAGTAGGCGGGCCGGTCGGCGGAGTCGACCGCGCCGACGGTGAGCGCGGCGTCGGCGGCGCCGGGCGAGCCGATGGCGGAGGGCGCGCCGGTGTTGCCGGCGGCGACCACGAACAGTGCTCCGGTCTCCTTCGTCAGGGTGTTCAGCGCCTGGGCCATCGGGTCGGTGCCGTCGCTCGGCTCCTGGGACCCCAGGCTCATGGAGACGATCCGGGCCCGCACGTCCCGGGCCGCCCACTCCATCCCGGCGATGATCTGCGACTCGCTGCCCGAGCCCTGGTCGCTCAGCACCTTGCCGACGGCGAGCGTGGCGCCCGGCGCGACCCCCTTCTCCGCGCCGTCGGAGGCGGCGCCGCTGCCGCCGACGGTGGAGGTGACATGGGTGCCGTGCCCGTTGCGGTCGGCGACCTCCTCGCCCTCGACGAAGCTCCGGCTGGTGCTCACCCGGCCGGCCAGGTCGGGGTGGCCGAGGTCGGCGCCGCTGTCCAGGACGGCGACGGTGACGCCCTTGCCGGTCAGCCCCGCGTCCCAGGCCGCCGCCGTGCCGATCTGGGCGTTGCTGTGGGCGAGGTCGGCCGTCACCCGACCGTCCAGCCACACCTTGTCGATGCCCGCGCCCCGGGTGAACGACCGCCAGAAGGTACGGCCCTTGCCCGCGGCCAGCGCGGCCCCGCGCAGGCTGGGCAGTGCCCGGGTCCGCTTCGCCCCGGCCGGGGTGGCGGCCCGGACGCCCTCGCCGTAGGTCACGATCAGCGGCAGCGCGTCCGCGCGGGCGTCGGTGAGCCCCTGCCGGATCAGCCCGGTGACGTCGAACAGCCGCCGGTCCAGGGTGCCGGCCCGCAGATACGGCAGCGCCTCGTCCGGTACGACGGTGAGGTGCCCGTCGGTCCGCTGGGTGCGGACGGCGCCGGTGGCGCCCTGGGGCCGCCGTACGGTGACGGTCTGCCGGCCGTGTCCGAGGTCGGTGACGGTCACCCGGTCGCCGGTGACCAGGGTGACGGTCGTCGGGGCGGCGGTGTCCTGGGCGGGCGCGGCGGCGGGGGCGGGGGCCGCCCGGGCGACCGCGGGGCCGGCCGGGAGCAGGGCGCCCACCAGCGCCGCCGCCAGCAGTGCCGTGCCGCGTCTGACTGGTCCTGTGCTCATCCACGCCTCATCTCGTCGGGGTCGCAGGTGACATGCGCTGGGACGAGTGTGATGTGAGCGCCCCGGCACGGGAGTTGACCACCGGTGACGGGAAGCTGCCCTGGCGGGTTCTCGCCAGCGCCGCCCGGCCGCCCGACGCGTGCCCGCCACTTGCGTCAACCGGCGTGACTGGCCAAGCGCCGTCCGTACCATGGGGCTTGCACGAGCAACGCACGGCACAAGGGGGAGCGAGCTGCGTCATGGACGACGGACTGCTGGAGTTCAGGACCGAGGACGGCTCGCTCGTCGTGGTCGACGACGGCAACGCCAGATCGGGCGCCCGCCTCGTCTCGCGCGGCGACGGACCGGCGCAGGCAGCGCGCACCTTCGAGGGCGCGCTGGACGGCGTGAGGGCGGCGGCAGCGGCGGCGCTGCGGGTCTTCCGGGACGGCAGCCTGCGCCCCGACGCGGTGGAGATCGAGTTCGGCGTACGGCTGTCCGCCGAGGCCGGCGCGATCATCGCCAAGGGGTCGGCCGAGGGTCATCTGGTGGTCAAGCTCAGCTGGTCCCCGGAGCGGGCCGGGTCACAGCGGGCCGAGCCGGCACCCGCCGAGCCGGGGCGGAGCGCGCCGACGCCGGCCGTGCCCGGACAGAGCCCGTCGGCTCCGGAGCCCGGGAGCCGGTGATGCGTGGCGCCGCCTGGCACGCCCGGATCGCCTGCGGCAGATTCGTGGGGGCCGGCTTCCTGGTGACCCGCCGCCTGCTGCTCACCTGCGCCCACGTCGTCCGCGAGCACGACTGGGCCCCGGTGACGGTCAGCTTCCCGCACGCCCGGGAGCTGGGCGAGCTGTCCGCCACGGTCGTCGCCCACGGCGACTGGAAGGGCCGGGAAACCGACCCCGGCGACGTGGCCGTACTCGAACTCGCGAAGGACAGCCCGCTCGCCCCGGCCCGGTTCGCCCCGCCGGAGGCCGCGTACACCGAGCCGTACCCGAAACTGGTCTCCTACGGCTTCCCCAAGAACTACGACGAGGGCACGCTCGCCGAATACCAGGCCGTCTCGGCGCAGTTGATCGCGGGCGAGTGGCTGGAGCTGGTGACGTGGCACGGTCACGGGCAGCCGATCGTGGAGGGCTTCAGCGGGGCGGCGGCGACGCTGCCGGACGGCAGGGTGGTGGGCATGGTCACCACCGCCCTGGGGACGTCGCCCGAGGTGCGCAAGGGCCGGATGCTCCCGCTGGACGTGCTGGCCCGGTACTGGCCCGGCCTGGCCGAGCTGGTGCCCGTACCCGGCCTCGGGGACGACGGCCTGCGGCGGCTGTACGACCTGCTGGGCCGGGCCGCCGCCGACCCCGGCGCGGGCCTCGACCCCAACCGCCTGTACCTGGACGCGGTGGGCCTCCTCGGGCCGCCCCTGCCCCCGGGCGGCTTCCCCTCCCTGCGGGCGGCGGCCGACTACGTGCGCTGGGAGGTGCCGGACCCGGACGCGCTGCCGAGGTTCGCCGACCGGCTCGCCGGGCTCCTCGACGGACGACCGGAGTCACCGCTCCGGCCGGCCCCGGACGCGGCGACCGCGCAGGACGGGCCCCTCTGGTCGCCGGTCGTCGTGGAGATCGACCACAGCGGCGCCGGGCCCGACCAGGTGACCGTGGAGGTGTCCGCGTACCGCGACGGCCGGCGCCGGCCGGTGGGCGCCCGTCGGCTGCCCCGCACCGGGGTGCGGGCGTACGTGCAGAGCCGTATCGACGAGGCCGTCGCCCATCTCGCGCCGGACGCCGACGAGTTGGTGACGTTCGTGCTGCCGCGCGAGTGGCTCAACGAGGCGGTGGCGCACTGGGAGTGCGGCGCGGACGACAGTACGCCGCTGGGCTGCGCCTATCCCCTGGTGGTGACCGACCGCGCGCGTCACCACAGCGGCCGGCTGCGCCACCAGCTGCGCAAGAAGTGGCAGAAGCTGGACACCGGGGGCGGGGCCGAGGTGTACCGCGTGGAGTGCGGCACCCGGGAGCGCCCGCCGAGCCTGCGCAAGCGGCTGTGGGACGGCGACGCCCGGCTGGCGGGCTTCGCCGCCCCGCCCACGGCGGCCCGCCCCCTGTTCGAGGTCGGCCTCACCGTGCCCGTACCGGTCCTGCTGTGGCCCCGGACCGGCACTCCCTGCGCCGTGCACGGGGACGCGCCCCGCGCCGAAGCCGTACGTACGGACGCACCCCGCGCCGAGACCGTGCGTACGGACACGCCCCGCGCCGAGGCGACACGCACGCCCGACGCGAAGAGCCCGCGCACGGACGCGCCCTGCGCCGCGAGCCCGTACCCGGCCACCCCCGGCGCCAAGAGCCCCCGCCCGGACCCCTCGGGCGCCGACTGCCCGTACGCGGACCCCGCCGGCTCCGGCGGCCCGCACGCGGGCGCGACCTGTCCCGGCACCGAATTCCTGGACCGGCTCACCGCCTCCATCGCCGACGTGCCACCCGCCGAACTCCCCCGGCACGTCATGTCGTTGCGGCTGACCGCGGAGGCCGCCGACGAGCCCGAGCGGCACTGGGCCCGCCATCTCCAGCTGCTCTGGGACGACCCGCGCTGCTTCCCCGAGACCGGCGCGAGCCTGCACTCGCCCGTCGCCTGACCGCCCGACCGCCCCCACGGAGAAGAAGAGCCCATGCCCCTGTGGCCCGTCTACACCGGTACGAACGAGCCGCACGACGGCATCACCAAGCTGCCCGCGCCCCCGCCCTGGCGGGACTTCGACGGCGGGCCGGTGCTCCCGGCGCCGGACGCCGCCGCCGACACCGCCGCCCACTCCCCCGACCGCACCCACCGCGCCGAGACCTACCAGGCCACCGAAGAGACCGTCGAACTGGTCAACGCGGCCCTGTACCTGCGCCGTCCGCTGCTGGTCACCGGCCCGCCCGGCACCGGCAAGTCCTCGCTGGTGTACGCGGTCGCCCGGGAGCTCGGGCTCGGGCCGGTGCTGCGCTGGAACATCACCAGCCGCAGCACCCTGCACGACGGCCTCTACCAGTACGACCCGCTCTCCCGGCTCTACGCGGCCCGGCAGGAGGCGGCCCGGCCGGGGCGGACGGGCGGTACGCGGGACACGGGCGGGGTGATCGACGGGTCCGGCATCGAGCACCATCTGCGGCTCGGCCCGCTCGGCACCGCGCTGCTGCCCTACGCCCGGCCCCGCGCGCTGCTCATCGACGAGATCGACAAGAGCGACCTCGACCTGCCCAACGACCTGCTGAACGTGCTGGAGGAGGGCCAGTACGAGATCCCCGAGCTGGTGCGCGCCTCCCGGCTGACCCCGGACGGCGTCGCCGAGGTGCTGGCCGACGGCACCGACGAGCGGGTCCCGGTGGTGCGCGGCCGGGTCCGCTGCCGGGCCTTCCCGTTCGTCGTCCTCACCAGCAACGGCGAGCGCGAGTTCCCGCCCGCCTTCCTGCGCCGCTGTGTCACGCTGCACCTCAGGCAGCCGGACGACCGGCACCTCGCCGAGATCGTCCGCGCCCACCTGGGCGAGCCCGACGCCTACGCCCGGACCCTGATCGACCGCTTCCTGTCCCGGTCGGGCGCCGGCGACCTGGCCACCGACCAGTTGCTGAACGCCATCTACCTGGCCCGCTCCGCCGGCCTGGACGCCGAGTCCCTGGACCGGCTGGCCGAGCAGCTGATGCCCTACCTGGGGCAGAGCGCGCAGTCCGATGTCTTCTGAGACCTCCGGGCCGGCCGGTTCCCCGGACCCCGTGGTCCGCCTGGCCGAGGTGCTGGCCCAGGTGTCCCACGGGGTGCGCCCGACCCCGCTGGAACTGGCCGAGGTGCTGTGGCTGGCGCGGCACATGAGAACGGAGACCGGCACCACCGGGGAGGAGCCCGGCACCGACGTACAGGGGGCCGAGGTCACCGGGCCGGAGGCCGAGGGACCGGAGGCGGCGGAGCCGACACCGCCGTCCCCGCCCGCGCCGGAGCCACCGGCCCCCGAGCCGTCGGCCCCGCCCGGGCCGCCGTCCGCGCCCGCGCCACCGCCGGCCCCCGCCCGGGTGCCCCTGCACCTGCCCGCCCGGCGGCCCTCCCCGGCGGCGGCCCGGCCGTACGCCACACTCCTCGCCCCGGCGCCCCCGATGCTGCGCCACCGCCTCGCCCTGCACCGCGCGCTGCGTCCGCTGGCCCGCCGCACCGACGCGCCCGTGGGCCGGGAGCTGGACGAGCGGGCGACCGCCGACCGCATCGCCCGGCTGGGCGCCGACCCCGCGTGGTGGCTGCCGGTGCTGCGCCCCGCCCGGGAGCGCTGGCTGCGGCTGAACCTGGTGTACGACGCCGGGCCGACCATGCCGGTCTGGCGCCCCTTGGTGCGCGAACTGCACACGGTGCTGGGCGAGTCGGGCGCGTTCCGCACCATCGGTCTCTACCAGGCGGACGCCGACGGCCGGGTGCGCGGCCCCGGCGTGCCCGCGCCCGCCGACGGCCGTACCGTCACGCTCCTGATCAGCGACTGCATGGGCCCGCAGTGGCGGGAGGGCCCCGCCGGGGAACGCTGGTACGCCGCCCTGCACCGCTGGGCGCGCCGGATGCCGCTGGCCGTCGTGAATCCGCTGCCGGAACACCTGTGGCGGGACACGGCCCTGCCCGCGGAACCCGGCAGCCTGTCGGCCCCGCACCCCGCGGCCCCCTCGGCGACGCTCACGTTCTCGCCGTACGACCGGTCCGCAGATCCCGCCTCGGACGAGCGGGCCCGGCCGGGCGGCACCGTGCCGCTGCCCGTGCTGGAGCCGGAGCCGCGGTGGCTGGCACACTGGGCCGGGCTGCTGGCCGCGCCGGGCGGCACGGAGTTCCCCGCCGCGGTCGCCGAGCTGGGCCGTCCGCTGCCGGCGGACGCCGAGGACCGGACCGACGTCGGGCGGCTCACCGCCGAGGAGCTGGTGCTGCGGTTCCGGGCGACCGCCTCGCCGGAGGCGGTACGGCTGGCCGGGCACCTCGCGGTGGGGCGCCCCGACCTGCCGGTGATGCGCCTGGTCCAGGCCGCCGTCGACCCGGACCCGCGGCCCCGGCACCTGGCCGAGGTCATCCTCAGCGGCATGCTCACCACCGTGCCCGGCGGCCCGCCCGGCTGTTACGCGTTCCGGGACGGCGTCCGCGAGCTGCTGCTGCTCGGCCTGCCCCGCACCGAGCGCCACCGCACCACCGAACTCCTCGACCGCGTCGGCGAGTTCATCGACCGCAGGGCGGGCCGGGCACCGGGCGAGTTCCGTGCGTCGGTGCCGTCCGCGCGGGGCACGGGGACGGCCGTGGAGGACGATCCGTTCGCCATGGTCCGCGAGGACAGCGCGCGACGCCTGTCGGCGGACGGCGCCGGGTCCTCGCCGGCGGAGGACACCCAGGACCTGCCTGCGGACGGCACCGGGTCCTCCTCGGCGGAGGACACCCAGGACCTGTCGGCGGACGGCACCGGGTCCTCCTCGGCGGAGGACACCCAGGACCTGCCGGCGGACAGCACCGGGTCCTCGGCGGCGGACGGCGCCGGGGAACTGTTCGCGGGGCGGTACCGGTTGCTGCGGCCGGTGGAGGGCACGGGCATCGGAGAGCACACGGGCCGGCTGGCGGAGGACACCCGGGAAGAAGGCACCCCCGTCGTCGTGAACAGGTATCCGGGCACGCGGGACCTGACCGGTTTCCTGGACCTGGGCCGGGCCCTCGGCGCGCTGCGCCACCCCGGGATCGCGCCGGTCCGGGACCACGGCGTCGAGGACGGAGTGCCGTACCTGGTGCGGGAGTTCGTCACCGGCCCGACGCTCCAGGAGCACCTGGCGGACCCCTCCGGCCGACTGCCCGACGACGAGCTCCGCGCCCTGCTCGCCCGACTCGCCGACGCCGTGCTCGCCCTGCACGCGCAGGACGGCCCGCGCGGGAGGCTGGAGCCGTCCGCGGTGGTCCTCACCCCGGACGGGCCCGTGCTGACCTGCACGGACACCGCGCCGGTCGCCGAGGAGGACCGTGCGGACAACCTGCGGGCGCTCGGGCACCTCGTGTACGACCTGTACCGCCACGGCGGCAACGCGGCCGTCGCAGAGTCGGAGGCGGCCGAGGCGCTGCTGTCCCACGTCCCGGAGCGGCAACGGCGCGGCGCCGAGGACCTCCGCCGCCCGAGAACCCTCGGCGTCTCCCTCCTCGGCCCGCTGCAGGTGTGGCTCGACGACCGCCCGCGCCCCCTGGGCGACCCCTACGACCAGGCCATCCTGTGCCTGCTGCTCCTGAGCGAGGGCCGGACCGCCACCCGGCACGAGCTGGCCGCCGGCGTCTTCGGCGGCCCGCTCACCCCCGCCGTCGCCGGCCGGCTGGACGCGCACCTCGCCGGTCTCCGGCGCCGCCTCGGCTCCAGTGTCCTCACCAGCGACCGCACCGGCCGCCTCCGTCTGTCCGCCCCCGACGACATCGACGTCTTCCGTGCCCGCCGGCTGGCCGCCGAGGCCGAACGGGCCCGGGCCGCCGGCGAACCGGAGCGCGGTCGTCAACTGGCCGTCGACGCGCTGGCGTTGTGGCGGGGCGAGCCGTTGCAAGGGGTCCCGGGCCCGGCCGCCGAGGCCGCCCGGACCGACCTGGCGGCGCTGCGCCGCACCCTCACGGCCCTGGCCGAGGAGGAACCCCCCGCCGACCCCCCCGGCATCCATTTCACGGCCGACGACCTGACCGGGCGCCCGGAGGCCCGGGTCACCCTCGAAGCCGCGGTGCACGAGATCCTCGCGCGCGGTTCCGTCAGCCCCCGCCGGTACGAGGTGACCGTCCGCCCGGACGGCTACCTGGTGCGCACCGGACCCGGCGCGTATCTGCTGCCCGTGCTCGTCGCCGTGCTGCGCGAACTCCCGTACGCGCTCACCCGGTTGAGCGATCCGCCCCGGCTCACGGTGACGTTCGGACGGCCGCCCGTGCCGCCGCCGGAGACGGGCGCGGACGTGACGGTCGTCGTACCGCCCGCGCTGTACGACGAGTTCGCCGCCAGCTCCGCCGCCCAGCGCGCCCGGCGCTTCAGGCCGCTGTTCGCCGACGACGCCCCGGACAGCCCGCCGGCCGCCTGGTACTGCCTGCTCGGCCCGAAGGCCGCCGAACCCGGTGAACGCGACCTGGTGCAGGGCCCGTTCATCACGGCCGACCTGCGTGAGCTGGGCGTCCCCACCCCGGGCCGCACGGCCGTCGTGCACACCCGGCCCGACGGCCCGCTGACCCTGCTCGACCCGATCCAGCCCTACGGCACCCGTCCGCCCCGCCCGGAGACGTACTACTCGGTCGACCTCACCCCGCACGAGATCCGCCGGATCGTGTCCCTGCCCAGTTCCGGCAAGGGCGCCTTCCAGGCCGCGGTGCTGCTGACCTGGCGGGTGGCCGACCCGGTCGCCTTCGTCCGCGCCGAGGCCACCGGCATCCCCGGGCTGCTGCTGCGGCACCTGTGCGCCGCGGCGGCCCCGATCACCCGCCGCCATCCGCTGCGCCGGGCGGGCGCGGCCCAGCGGGCGGTGAACGCGGAGGTGGCCGACTGGCCGGTGCCGGGGCTGGCGGTGTCGTACACCGTGCAGCTGGCACCCGAGTGGGCGCCGGCCCCGGCGACGGAGCCGCCCGTGCCGTCCCGGCGGCGGCTGGCCACGCTCCTCGGCGACGCCGAGACGGTGCTGGTCGGCTTCGAGGGGCCGCTGGCACGGCTGTTCACGACGCACTCGGCGCGGGAGGCGGTGCTCGACCTGCTGTCGCTGGTGGCCCACCACCGCGACCCGCAGGACGCGCTGTCGGGCCGGCCGCTGCCCGCCACCGGCGCCGCCGGCCGGGAGGCGTTCGCCCATCCGCTGGACCTGCTGCGCGCCTTCGCCCACGACCGGCTCGGCCCGCTGCTGCGGAACCGCCTCGACGAGCTGGAACTGGCCGCCGTACCCGACGCCCCCATGACGCACCGCTCCCTGGCCCTGGTCCGCGCCCTGCACCGGTCCGGGCGCCGGGTCGGCGTGGTGACGGACGTGTCCACCGCCGCCGTCCACCACTGTCTGCTGCCCTACCGGCTGCCGCTGGCGGGCGTGCACGGCCGCCGCGACGACCTCGGCCTGCTCACCCCGCACCCCGACTGCCTGCTGCGCGCCCTGGACACCGTCGGCACGCCGCCCCGGGGCGGTGTGCTGATCAGCTCCTCGGTCGCCGAACTCACCGCCGCCCAGCAGCTCGGCGTCCGCTTCATCGGCTACGCGCCCACCGCGGCCGGCCGCCGACGGCTGCGCGGGGAGGGCAGCGAGGTCACCGTCTCCTCCCTGGAGCCGCTGCTGGAGGCCGCGCGGGCGCTGTGACCCGCCGGCAGGACTGTCACCCGACAGGACCGCGACCCGGCGGCCTGTGACCCACCGACAGGTCTTGTGGCCCGCCGACACACCGGTGCGGCCGGGAATTACGCCCGTTCGGCGGCACCCCGCCCGGCCGTGCCCAGCGGGCGCCCGCTCCCGGCCGCGCGTCAGGATGCCAGTGGGCCCGCCGACCAGTCGGGCACCCCAAGGCCCGCGCATTCGGGAGGATCCGCCGTGACCGTCAGCCTGGAGCAGTTGCGCCGCTGCCACTTCGCCGTCGACCTGGGCGCGGCGCGTACCCGGGTGTACGTGAAGGGCGCCGGTCTGGTCGTGGACCAGCCCTCGGCCGCCGCCGTGAACACCCGCAGCGGCGCGCTCATCGCCGTCGGCGAGTTCGCGGAGCAGATGACGGGCCGCACCCCCGACTACATCAAGGTCGTCCGGCCCGTCTCCGGCGGCACCGTGGTCGACATCGAGATGGCCCAGCGCATGCTGCGGCACCTGCTGGGCGACAAGACGCACCGCATGCTGCGCCGCAAGCCCCGGCTGCGGGCGGCGGCCTGCGCCCCGCACGGCGCCGACCCACTGGCCCAGCGGGCGACCGTCGAGACGCTGGTCGGGCTGGGGGCGCGCCGGGTGGAGCTGGTGGACACGCTGATCGCCGCCGCGGTGGGCTGCGGGCTGCCGGTGGAGCGGCCCGAGGCCACCATGATCATGGTGTGCGGGGCGGCGGCGACCCAGGTCGCGGTGCTCTCGCTGGGCTCCATCGTCGCCGCCGAGCGCATCCCGGTGGGCGGCGAGGCCGTGGACCACGCGATCGTGCAGCACCTGCGGCACGCGCACGAACTGGTGCTGCCCACCCAGTCGGTACGGCCGCTGCACCTGGCGCTGTCCGGCAACGGCCTCACCCCGCACGGCCCGGCGTCGGCCGAGATCCACGGCCGGGACGTGGCCACGGGGCTGGCCCGCAGCGTGCGCGTGGACACCGCGGCCGTACGGGACGCGATCCAGACGCCGCTGACGGCCGTCCTGGACGGCATCGGGAAGGTGCTGCGCGACTGCCCGCCCGACCTGGTGGCCGACCTCGCCGACCGGGGGATCGTGATGGTCGGCGGCTCGGCCCTGCTGCCCGGCTTCGACCAGATGCTGCGGCGGGCCACGGGGATGCCGGTGCACATCGCCGAACGCCCGGACGTGTGCGCGGCACAGGGGCTCGGGGCGATGCTGGAGGGGCGGATCGAGCCGCTCCAGCTCAATCCGCTGGCGGCGTGAGGGGCCCCTGCGGCGTCGTGCGAGGGCGCCGTCACTCCCGGGCGCCCGTCACTCCCGGCCCCCGGCGGCCGCGACCACCCACACCGCGCACATCCCGGCGCCCAGGAGAACGTACCCGGACGTGCTGAGCCCTCCGAGGGTGCCGAGGACCGCCACGCCCAGCGCGGAGCCGGCCTGCCGGATACCGTTCAACGCGCCCTGGCTCGTCGCGGCGTACTCGGCCGGCGCGGCCGCGGCGACCGCCGCGGCGGCACCGGGGATGGACAGTGTGCCGGTCGCGGCGAGCGCCAGCTCCGCGGCGACGACCAGCGGCAGCGGCGGATGGTCACCGGTGGCAAAGGCGAGCAGCGCACCGGCGGTCACCGCCGCGGACGTACCGGCCAGCAGCACCGGGCGCGGCCCGTGGCGGGCGACCAGCCGGCCGGTGAAGAACGGCATCACGCAGACGGGGAAGGCCATCGGCAGCGAGGCGAGACCCGCCTGGAACGGGGTGAGGTCGTAGGTGTGCTGGAACCATACGGCGAGCTGGTACATGCCGCCGAAGTAGGCGAAGCAGGACACCGCGGCGGCGGCCATCGCGGCCCGCACCCTCGGCAGGACGAGCAGGGCGGGGGGCAGCACCGGGAAGGCCGACCGGCGCTCCACCAGGACCACGGCGGCGAAGCAGGCCGACGCGGCGGCGACGGGCAGCAGGGCCCGCGGCGCGGCCCAGCCCTCGACACCGGCCTCGGCCAGGCCGAAGGTGAGCAGGCCGAGGCCGGCGGTGGACAGCAGCAGGCCCGGCCGGTCCAGCGGTCGGGTGTCGCGGACGGGCGGTGCGGGCAGCCGGCGGACCGGCAGCAGCGCGGCCAGCGCCAGTAGCGGATTGACGAGGAACACCAGGCGCCAGCCGCCCAGTTCGACCAGGGCGCCGCCGAGGACGGGACCGACGGCGGCGCCCAGTCCGCTCAGCGCGGTCCAGGCGCCGATGGCGCGGGTGCGGCGGGCGGGGTCGGGGTTCAGGTGGATCAGCAGCGCGAGCGAGGCGGGTACCAGGCCCGCGCCCGCGGCACCGAGCAGGGCCCGGCCGGCGATCAGGGTGCCGGCCCCCGGCGCGAGCGCGCACGCGACGGACAGGGCGGCGAACAGGGCGAGGGCGCAGGCGTAGACGCGCCGGGCGCCCCAGCGGTCGGCGACGACTCCCCCGGCCAGCAGCAGTCCGGCGAAGACGACCGTGTAGGCGTCCACGGTCCAGGGCAGCGCGGCCGACGACGGGTGCAGGGACGCCTGGATGTCGGGAACGGCGACATTGAGGACGGAGGTGTCGAGCAGGACGAGAAGGTTGCCGACGGCGATGCCGGCGAAAGCGAGACGACCGGTCGACGCGGGGCCGGCACCGGTGGACGGCGCGATGCGGAGCCCTCCGGTACGGGGGGCCGGTCCGGGTGGGCCGCACAGGGGTACCGCTCGGGTCGTCACGGTTTCCACGGGAGTCGTGCCACGTTCTGCCAAGGTCATGCGGGCAGCCTGTCCGAGGGCGTGCCGTCCCGCGACGCCGTAAGTCCGTGACCCCTATCGGACAGTCCGATGGGGGTGGTTACGCTGTCGCCCATGGACTCCCGGTATCTGCGCGCACTCGTCGCGGTCGCCGAGCACGGTGGCATCTCGGCCGCCGCCCAGGCCCTGGGCTACGCGCAGTCCAGCGTCAGCGCCCAGCTCAAGCGGCTGGAGGCGGATCTGGGGATCGGTGTGCTGGTCCGGGCGGGCACCGGGGCGGTGCTCACGGAGGCCGGTTCCCGGCTGCTGCCGTACGCGCGCGAGGCGTTGGAGCTGGAGGAGCGGATGCGCCGGGCGGCCCGCGGTGAGCGGACCCGGCTGCGGGTGGGAGCGCAGGAGTCGCTGGCCCACGCCTGGATGCCCGAGGTGCTGGCCGCGCTGGAATACGGCGCGGGCGGCCCGGACCCGGCTGCCGAGACCGTTCTGACCGTGGCGGCCCGCGGCTTTCTCGACCAGTCCTTCGCGGCCGGCGAGCTGGACCTCGTCCTCCAGTACGACAACGCCGTCCGCGTGGACGGCCCGCACGCGGTGGTGGGGCACGACCGGACGGTGCTGCTGGCGGCACCCGGCCACCCGCTGGCCCGGCGGGAACAGGTGACCCCGGAACAATTGCTGCGCTACGACTTCCTGGTGGCCGAGCGCGGCTGCACCTCGCAGATGCTGGTGGACCGCCTCGGCCGCGACCTGCTGGCCGGGGTCCGGCAGACGCTGCTGCAAGGCTCGCTGGCGGCACTGCTGCGGCTCATCGGGCACGGGCAAGGCGTCACCCTGCTGCCGGAACTGGCGGTCGCCAGGGAGCTGCGCGAGGGCGAGCTGGTCGAGGTGCGGCTGACCGAGCCGGTCCGGCCCGTCAGCATCGTCGCCCGCTGGCGCACCCGGCTGGGCCCGGCCGAGGCCGCCGTGCACGCCCTGCTCGACGTGGCTCGCCGCGCCGACCCGCTGCCCGAGGTGACGGCGCAGGCCGGGGCCGGCGGCCCGGGGCAGGAGCGCGGCGGGGCCCCGGCCGGGCCCGGCCCTCAACGGCCCAGGTAGGAGCGGATGGTCGTGCCCTCCGGTCCGGTGTGGACGCGCACCAGGTCGGACAGCAGGTTGACCAGCAGCAGCCCGCGTCCGCCGCGCTGGTCGCGGGCGGGCGGGCGACGGCCGGCCAGCGGGTCGGCCAGACGCCCCTTGTCACGGACCTCGCACAGCACGTACCCGTCCTGCGGCCACACCGTCAGCGTGCCCGTGCCGCCGCCGTGCACCACGCTGTTCGTGGTCAGCTCGGCGGTGATCAGCGCCAGGTTCTCCAGGGCCGTCCCGGTCAGGCCCAGCCGGGCACCGTGGTCGGTGGCCAGGCGCCGGACCACGGAGAGGGCGTCCTCGGTGAAGGCGGTGCCGAACACCTCGGGACCGGCGCCGGGAGCGGGGGCGGGCGGCAACGGCAGGTTGTAGCGGTCCACGACGCCGTCGGGGTCGTACGCCGTACTGGCCACCTCGGCGGCGGAGCCGGCCGGGATGACCACCGGGTGGGTGGCGTGGGCGTCGGCCAGCACCTCTTCGTCCAGGCGGGAGGTGTCGTAGGGACACAGGATGGTGACCTCGCGGCCCTGGAACGCCGCGTTGATCAGTGCCTCGTGCTGGGCGCAGGCCGGGTACTCGTCCGTGCTGCGGCCCGCCCAGATCGGTTCGCCGATGATGCGCACCCGCCGGCCGGGGGCCTGGGCGTCGGCGAAGGCGCGCAGCACGCCGGGGATGATCCGGCCGGGGTTGCGGCCGGCGTCGCGCATGTCCAGGAACCGTACGGCGTCGCCGTCGGCGCCCAGGGCGTCCTGGATCAGCGCCAGGTTCTCCCCCGGCACGGCGACCGCGACCGGCTCGCCCGCCGCCAGCCCCTCGCGGATGAAGGGCACGGTGCCGGCCAGGTACTGGTGGGTGTCGGCGTAGAACAGCGCGGGGTGGACGAACGGTTCCACGGGGTGGGTCGCCGTGGTCATGACGCCGACACCTCGATCCCCGTGAGGCCGGGCCACAGCAGCCCCAGTATCCGCGACAAGGAATCCGGTGGTCGGTCCAGCACCAGCCGGCGGCGGCCGTCCAGGCTCCTGGCGGTGTCCGCCAGCACGCCGGCGCCCGCCACGTCGACGAAGGTCACCGCGGAAAGCTCCAAGTAGTACACGTCCTCGCCCCCGACGTCCTCGGCCTCACGCACGACCCGCTCCAACGCGCGCTCCCAGGTGTCCCGCGTGGGCAGGATCACCTCGCCCACCGCGCGGAAACCGCTCCGCCCGGTCAGTGGGTACACGTCGAGCCGCGGCGCCGCCTGCTTCGGCACGGCGGCCGTCGGCAGCAGCCGGGCCGGCTCGGGTGCGCTCATGCCATCTCCCAGTCGCACGGATACACAGCAGCCCAGTATGCGCCCTCCACGACCCCTACCGAGCACGGATCGTGGCCGGGGGGGCGGGGAGTCGGGGGTGGTGGGAGCGGGTAGGGGGCGGGCGCGGTGGGGGCCGGCGGACGCGGGCCGGTGCTTGACGGAGCCGACCGAGCCCGACGGGCATGGGTGGGTCGGCGGACGTGGGTCGCCACGGCGGGCGGGCGCGGCCGACACCCGACAGCCGACAGCCGACAGCAGTGGCCTTCACCCGGCGGGCATGGGCCGGACTCGGACGGCACGGCCGACGCTGGTGAGCGCGGGTCACCACGGCGAACATGGCCGACACCAGCGGACGAAGCCGACACCCGGCGGACGTGGGTCACCCCGCCAGACGCGCGTCACCCTGGCAGGGGTGGCCGACGCCTGACAGGCGAGGCGCGGCAAGAAGGCTGACGCCGGCCGACGCGACCGCCCCCGGCAGCCGTGGCCTCCGCCCGGCAGGCGCGGTTGACGACGGCAGGAACGGCCGCCACCCGGCAGACGCGACTCACCCCGGCGGGACGAAGCCGACGCCCGGCAGGCGCGGCCGACACCTGGCAGGCGCGGCCGGTGCCCGGAGGGGGCGCCGTGGGCGCGCGGGGGGTGCCGTGGGCGCGCGAGGGGTGTCGTGGGCGCGCGGGGGGTGCCGTGGGCGTGGTCGGGGGCGGTCGGCTGCTGGGTCGCCCCTGTGGGTGTAGGGCGGCGTGCGGAGGGCAGGCGAGGGGCGATGGAGGATCGGTGGACCGGGAGGGGAGACATGACCACGGCGGCACGCGCACCGCGGGGCGGACGAGCGGTACCCCTGACCGTCGGCGTCCGCGTGGAGGGCGGCCGGGCTCTCCTCGGCGCCCGGGGCGAACTGGTCCACGGCGGCGCGGACACCCTCGCCGAGGCCCTGGCCGCGCTGCCGCCGGGCATCGACCGGGTCGAGCTGGACGCCGGCGAGGTGGTCTTCCTGGACACGGCCGGGCTGACGGCCCTGGACACGCTGCGCGAGTACGGCCGCCGGCGAAACGTACCGGTCGCCGCCACCGGCTGGCGCGGACAGCCGCGCCGGGTGCTGGAGCTGACGGGCCTGGACCCCGTGGACCCGCTCGGCGGCGCACCGCCCGCCGGTCTGCGCGACCGCGCGGCCTCGGCGGTGGCCCGGGAACGCGCCGAGCAACTGGACGTACTGCGCCTGGAGATAGCGCAGTTGCGGCACGCGATCGACTCCCGCCCGGTCATCGACCAGGCCCGGGGCGTCCTGATGGCGGCCCACGCCTGCACGCCCGAGCAGGCGTGGGACATCCTGCGGGAGGCGTCCCAGCGCACCAACACCAAGCTGCGGCAGGTCGCGGCGGCGGTCACGGCGAGCGCCGCGCCGGACGGCACGCCGCCGCCGGAGCCGCTGCGCTCCGCGCTGGCCGCCGCGGTCCGCCGGGTCAGTACGGCAGCACACGCCCCGAGGGAGTCCTGCGGTCGATCTCCTGCCCGCGCGGCGCGGCGGGCCGCCGGCTGACACGTACCCGGATCCGACGGTCCATGACGCCCTCCTCCTGCCGGCACCGCGCGGTTCGGCGCACCGGTAGGGGGTCCGTGCCCAGGACGCGACCGGTTCACGCCTGAACGAGCCCACTTCATGGCATCGTTACGGCCGCGCGTGCCCGTTCCGCCGCCGCCTGCGGTCAGTGCCCCCGTGGTCAGTCGCCGCGGGCGCGCACCGCGAGCACGGCGACCAGCAGGGGCGGCAGGAGCAGCAGCGCGAAGGCCGCGCGGTAGCCGCCGAGCGGGCCGGCGCCGGCGGCGAGGCAGGCGTTGAGGACGGCGGAGGCCAGCGCGAGCACGACGACCTGGCCGAGGTTCATGTTGGTCTGCAGGGCGCTGGTGGTGTGGCCCTGCCGGTGCGGGGGGCTGTGCTTGAGGGAGAGCACGGTGACGCAGGGGTCGAGCAGCCCCATGCCGACGGCGGACAGCGGCATGGCCGCCGCGGCCGTGACCGCAGGCAGGCCGCCGGAGCAGCCGGCCACCGCGAGGGCCACGGCGGCGGCCATGACCAGGGCGCCGGCCGTGACCAGCCGGTGCCGGGCCACGTGTTGGAGAAGCCTGCCCTGCACCCAGGAGGCGGCGGCCCACAGCACGGCGGAGGCGGTGAACGCGGCGCCGACCACGACCGCGTCGACCCGCCGCTCGGTGATCAGCATCAGCGGTACCAGTGCCTCCACGGCGAAGTAGGTGCCGGAGGTCAGCCCGCGCAGCAGCACCGTGACCGGCAGCCCCCGGGCCCCGCGCAAGGTCCCGCGCGGCAGCAGCCGGGGCGCGAAGAGGGCGAGCAGGACGACACCGGCGCCGACCGCGGCCAGATGGCGCGGATCCCACCCGGAGGCCCCGTACTGCCCGAGCGCCGCTCCCGCGCTGAGCAGGGCCGCGACCAGCAACGGGGGCCGCCCGGCGGGGACTTCGCCGGTCCCGGTCGGTCCGCTCGCCGGGTGCGGGGCGGGCCGGCGCAGGACGAGGACCAGGGCCACGGCGGGCAGGGCGGTCAGCCCGGCCAGGCCGTAGAAGACCGCGCGCCAGGACCACCACTGGACGACCAGGCCGGCCAGCGGCGGGCCGAGCAGGGACGGCAGGACCCAGCCGGCGCTCAGCAGCGCGAGCATCCGGGGCCGCAGGTGCTCGGGGTAGGCCTGGCCGACGGCGGTGGTCACCGACACCGCGACCAGGCCCGCGGCCAGGCCGTCCACGAACCGGCCGGCGGCGAGCTGCCAGACGGAGACGCTGGACGCGGACACCAGCAGGGTGAGCACCGACAGGACCATGCCGAGCGCGAGGGGCCGCCGGGCGCCGGACCGGTCCGCCCAGTGCCCGCCGAGCACCCCGCCGAACAGCCCGGCGGCGACGAAGCAGCCGGCCACGACGGGGAACAGGGACACGCCGTCCAGGTCGCGGGCCGCCGTCGGCAGGGTGGGCACCACGGCCAGGGCGGCGAACCCGGTCAGGAACATCACCACCGCGAAGGTCAGGGTGGCGGCGAGGTACGGCGGCGAGAAGATCCCGCCGGAACCGGAACCGGAACCCGAACCGGACGCGGCCGGGGGCTCCTTGGCGTGCGCCGGGCCGGGTGGCACCGGTGACACGGGTTCGCGCACGTCGACCCCCCGAACCTCTGGTCTGGACCATTGAGCAGGACGGCACGGAAATCTACGGGCCGCCCGCCCCGGGGTCAACCGTCCAGGCGTCCGCCGCCGGTGAGGAAGGCGAGGGCCACCGCGGCCTCGCAGGCGATGCCGGTGGCGATCACGTCCTCGTCGATGGTCATGCGGGGCGAGTGCAGCGACGGGGCCTCGTGCGGGGCGACGCCGGGCGGGCAGGCGCCGAGGAAGGCCATGGCACCGGGGACGGCCCGCAGCACGTAGGAGAAGTCCTCCGCCGTCATCTGCGGGGCGGGCAGCTCGCGCACCGCCCCGGTGCCGAGCGCGTCGGCGGCGGCGCGCCGGACGAGGGCGGTCATGCCGGGGTCGTTGACGGAGACCGGGTAGCCGGTGACGACGGTCGCCTCGGCCGTGGCCCCGTGCGCGGCGGCCACCCCGTGGGCGACCCGGGCGATCGCCTCGTGCAGCCGTTGCCGGGTCGGCTCGGTCAACGTGCGCAGGGTGCCAGAGAGTTCGGCGGTGTCGGGGATGACGCCGGTCGCGGTGCCGGCGGTCAGCCGGGTCACGCTGAGCACGGCGCTGTCGTCGGCGGCCACGCCCCGGGTGACCGCGCTCTGCAGGGCCAGCACGATCTCGCAGGCCACCGGCACCGGGTCACAGGTGGTGTGGGGCGCCGAGGCGTGCCCGCCGCGGCCGCGGACCACGACCCGGAACCGGTCGGAGGCCGCCAGCTGCGGTCCCGGCCGCAGCAGCACCTGGCCGGCCGGCATGTTCGGGTTCACGTGCAGGGCGAAGGCGGCGCCGGCCCGGCTGCCGGACGCCTCCAGGACCCCTTCCTCGATCATGAGGCGGGCTCCGTGGTGGCCCTCCTCGCCGGGCTGGAACATGAACACCACGCGCCCGGGGAGCGTCGCGCGCCGCCCGGCGAGCAGCCGCGCCGCGCCCACCAGCATCGCCATGTGGACGTCGTGCCCGCAGGCGTGCATCAGCCCGGGGCCGCGCGAGGCGAACGGCAGCCCGGTGTCCTCGGTGACCGGCAGCGCGTCCATGTCGGCGCGCAGCAGGATCGTCGGCCCGTCGGCCGCCCCGGTGAGGGTCGCGGTCACGGAGGACAGGGCGCGCCCGGTACGGATGTCCAGGCCGAGGCCGTCGAGCGCGTCCAGGATCAGGCGCTGGGTGGCCGGCAGGTCCAGGGCCGTCTCCGGGCCCCGGTGCAGGGCGCGGCGCAGGGCGATCGCCTCGGGAGCCAGCCGACGCGCCGCGTCGAGCAGTTCCGCCCCGGCGGAGGCGGAGGCGGGGGCCGCCGGCCGGGACGGCGCGGGGTCGTACGACGTACGGCCGGCGGCGCTGGGGACGGGCCCGTACGGCGCGCTGTCGGCGGCGCTGGGGGCGGGTCCGTACGGCGCGCTGTCAGCGGCCTCGGGGACGGCGTCGCCCGGCGCACCGTCGGCGGCCCTCCGGACGGGCTCGTCCGGCGTACCGTCGGCGGGCCTGGAGGTGGGTGTCATACGGCCGTTCTCCTTCCCGGGACCGGGACCGGTCGGCCCACGGCACGGCGGCGGGTGCTTCCCCACCGTAGGGACCCCGGCGCCGGCCGGACAGTCCCCGGCGGCCCCGGCGCCCCGGATCCGGACAGGGCCGCATGCCGACAGGATGGCGGAAACACCGTCAGCCTCCCTGGTGAGCCACGCCATGACGGGCCTCGGCCACATGGCGCCGGCCGGACCGCACCGCCCAGGCGAACACCGCCGCGGCGAACAGCAGCACGGCGAGGGTGTCGCAGGGCGCCCGGAGCAGTCCGAGGCCGCCGGAGGAGCCGAGCGCGGAGCAGCACAGCAGTCCGGTCAGCCAGACCGGCAGCCAGGCCCCGTCGCGCAGCTCCCGGAGCAGTTCCCGGCGCGCGGGGAAGCCGTGCCGGCCGGAGCGGAGCAGCCAGGACAGCGGCACTCCGGCCAGCGCGAGCGGCAAGGTCAGGTGCAGCCGGTGCCAGGTGGACCAGTACACGAACAGGGTGGCCACGAGGAAGCTCAGCGGCGGGATCCAGCGCATCGCGCCGCCCGGCTCCCCCGTGGGGCGCAGGGTGGCGGCGGCGACGGCGGAGGTGGCGTACACGAGCAGGAAGAGGTTGCCGAGGGTGCCGACGACGTCCTGCCAGGTGCCGAACGGCAGCAGATAGACCGCCATCACCGAGGCGTTCAGGGCGAGGGCGCGGCGCGGGATGCCGGAGCCGGTGTGCACGCCGAGGAACCAGCGGGGCAGCAGGCCGTTCTTGGCGAGGGCGTAGGTGCGCCGGGCGCTGATCCCGAGCCCGATGAAGGTGGCGCCGCCGGGCGAGACGACGGCGTCGGCGTACAGCAGCAGGGCCAGCCAGTGCAGGTTGACCAGCAGGGCCAGCTGGCCGAACGGCGAGGTGAAGTCGATGCCCCGCCAGCCGTCGACGAGGGCGCTGTCGGGGACGGTGAGGAGGAAGGCGAGCTGGAGGCCCACGTAGAGCAGGACGGCCAGCGCGATGGCGGTCAGCACGGCGGGCCGCAGGTGCCGGCGCGGATCGCGGGCCTCGCCGGCCAGGTCGACCGGTGACTGGAAGCCGTTGACGGCGTAGACGAGCCCGCCCGCGGACAGCGCGGCCAGGCCCGCGGACCAGCCGTAGGGGGCGAAGCCGCCGTGGTCGGTGAGCCGGTGCGGGTGGCAGCCGGAGGCCAGCAGCAGGACGACGGTGAGGACGGGGACGGCCGTCTTGACGACGGTGAGCGCGTAGTTCACCCGGGTGAAGAGCCGTACCCCGAACCAGTTGAGGGCCGCGAACACCCCGGTGAGGACGAGCGCGACGGCCACCCCGGACAGGCTCAGCCGGCCGTCCGTGTGCAGTCCGGGGAACCAGCGGGTCAGGTACTGCACGGTCGCGGTGACCTCGGCCGCGGCCGCGCCCACGGACAGCAGCACCGCCCAGCCGATCACCCCGGCGACCAGCGGGCCGTTGGCGTACAGCGGCCAGCGCACCGTGCCGCCGGCCTCCGGCATCCGGGCCGCGAGGTCCACCAGGACCAGCGCGACGAGCATGGCCAGCGCCCCGGCGGCCAGCCAGGACAGCACGGACAGCGGGCCGGCGGTCTGGGCCGCGTACATCGCGCCGAACAGCCAGCCGGAGCCGACGATGTCGCTGAAGCCCACCGCGGTCAGGGCGGCGAACCCGAGGTGCCGGCGGAGTTTGCCCTCCTCGCGGAGTACGGCGTCGGGGGCGGCCGGTACGGTCCGGGCAGACGGCTGCCGCGGTCCGGAACCTTGCTGCGAGGGGGTGCGTGCCACCCTCCGTCGCTTCCCGAGCCCGCGCCGTACGACGCGCGGACACCGCCGGATTCACCTCGACGCCGCACGTTCGTCAACCCGGCGCAACCGACTCCGTTCGCCACTCAAGTGACTGGAGTGTGCAACTTTTTCGCGGTGCGAGAGGTCACGTACGAGCGCGGATGTGCGCGTACGGGCCCGGTCCGCGCGCGCCGACGCGCTCCACGGGTCACGCACGGCCCGTACCGACGCACGCCAACCGGTGTCGCCCAGGCGGCACTTGGGAACCGAAAGGTCTGCCGGATGAAGATCCGCCGCGCCCTGACGGCCGCCGCAGCGGCCGCCGTGATAGCGCCCGCCGCCGTACTGGCGGCCCCCGCCGCCGCGTTCGCCACGGAGCCGGTACCGGACACCAGTCCCCGCACGCCCGCCACTCCCGGCACACCCGATACCCCCGATACCGCGAAACCGGCCCAGCCGCCGACGGACGCCCCGGCGAACGGCGGCGGAACGGGTGCCCCGGACGAGACCGAGGCCGGTGGCCCCGGCTCCCAGGTGGACGACGGGGACACCTCGGGGAACCAGCGGAAGGCCGACGGGACCGCCGAGGAGGCCACCGGGCAGAAGCCCGACGGGACCGGCGCCCCCGACGACCCCCATGGCCGTCCCTGCGCGTTCGAGTCCGACCAGGTGCGCGTGGCCCTCCACGGGCTGCCGACCCAGTTGGTCGCGGACGGCCCCTGGTCCCCCTTCTCGATGACGCTCACCAACACCACCGGCAAGACCTTGAACGAGGTCGGGCCCTATCTGAACGTGATCTCCGCCGCGGACGTCGACCGGCCGTACTGGGAGCTGAAAACCGAGTACCACGACCCCAAGTCGGGGCGGTGGAAGCCCTACGAATCCTTCGAACCCGGCCGCCTGTTCGACCTCATCCCCGTCGGTCCGCACAGCACCCGCACGTTCCAGCTGCGCACCCACGTGGTCAAGAGCGCCAAGCCCGGCCCCGGGTACGCACTCGTCGCCGCCGACTACCGCAACCGCGACGGTTCCTGTGGTTCGTCCAAGGAAGGCTGGTACGACTTCACCATCCTCCCGGTGGGCGCGAAGCCGACGCAGTCCCCGACCGCCCGGCCGGGTGAGCCGGGCGGCACGGCGTCGCCCGGCCGGAGCTCCGCGCCCGGCGGCGGCACGGGGGGCTCCGCCTCCACCGGCGGCCCCGGCCCGCAGGGCGGCAACCTCGCCGAGACCGGCTCCTCGTCCGCGCTCCCGGCGATCGGCCTCGCCGCGGGCGCCGCGGTGGTGGCCGGCGCGGGCGCGGTCTTCGTCGTGCGGCGCCGCAAGGCCATGGCCGGTCCGGGCGGCGGCGACACGGACGTCACCGCGTAAGCACAGCCCTTCCTCCGAGACTCCGCAGCACCGGAAGAGAGATCACCATGAAACTGCGCCGTGCCCTGTCCCTCACGGCCGCGACGGCCGCCCTGCTCCCCGTGGCGATGGCAGCCGCCCCCGTCTCCCAGGCGGCCGACGCCCCGGTCCCGATATGCACCGAAGTCAGCCAGGGGAAGTATCACGAGAACACCTTCGTGACCCGCGCGTTCGGCATACCCGACAAGCTGACCCCAAGCACTCGCTGGACGCTCTTCACCACCACGCTCACCAACGCCTCGTCGATGAAGGTCGAGTCGTTCAAGCTCACCGCCTGGGCGCTCAATATCGACGACGACATGGACCACGCCTACCTGGGGCGGTACATCGATCTGCAGTACTGGGACACCTCCCTGCACCTCTGGAAGACGCTCCGCGGCTCCCGCGCCCCCGTCCCCGCCCCGGACACGCTGAAGCCCCGCACGTCGCTCCACGTGCAAATGCGGCTCAGGCTGAGGGGAGACGTGCCCATGAAGCCGGGCGAGAAGATCTACGGGGAAGTGAACGTCGGCGGCACCTGGGTCAACACCTCCCGCAACAACTGCGTGGGCCAGACCAGCAGCGGCGGGGACTTCTGGGCCGAGAAGGGCTGAACCCCGCGGACGGCCACCGGTACCGCCCCCGCTCAACGACCACCGAGGTCGGCCGGCAGGTCGTCGAGCACCATCTCCTCCTCGATGCGCGCGCCGAGTTCGGTGAGGGCGGCGGGCAGGTCCGGGTCCCACACGGCGCCGGCCGGTGTGCCGGCCAGGGGCGAGGCCGACGGGGTGGCGGCGACCGCGGCGCGGCAGTCGGCGGCCGTGTAGCGCCAGGGCCGCCAGGGGACCCGGCGCAGCAGGGGGTGCCCCGGGAACCTGCTCGCGCAGGCCGGGGGTACGGGTCCGCGGCGCCTCCGGCCCGCGTCGGCCGCCCGCAGCTCCAGACGCCGGCGCAACTCCCGGTCCCCGGCGAACTGCTCACGCACGAGCGCCAGCAACTCGTCGCGCGACAGCGCGGAAAGCCACGCCTCCCGGCCGAAGCCCGCGCCCGCGCCGCGGCCCGCCGCCCGCCGCCCGCTGCCGGGGACCGTCTCCGCCCGCCGCAACACGGTCGGCCCGACCGCCACACAGTGCTTGCAGAAGTCGCCCTCCTGCCCGTGCGGGCAGTCGCACCATCCCGAGACCCCCTCGTCACCGCGAGGGCGAGCTCCACCTCGTAGACATCCGTACCGTCCACCACGGCGGTGACCGAGCCCTCCCCCGCCTCCAGCCCCCTCACCGCGTCCGGATACCCGAGCCCCCGCTCGAAGGACCGGGCCCCGGCCGGCGCCCGCGGATCGTCCGCACCGAACCCCACCGCTTTGCGTGCCACACCGGCATTCAAACGCGGAAGGGGAGCCGGAGGAGCCCGAAGATCCCAGCCGTCCCCTATGAGGGACCGCGAGCGATGCTCACGGTGCCCCATCCCGAGCTGACGCGCGTCAGGCTCGACAGGGGCTGCCTTGCAGACACGGGCAAGACTCGTACTATATCTTGTACAAGTCGAGAAGGGAGGCGGCACGCATGTCCATCACCGCCAGCGAAGCGCGCCAGAACCTGTTCCCGCTGATCGAGCAGGTCAACGAGGACCACGCTCCCGTTCACATCACTTCCCGCAAGGGCAACGCTGTCCTCATGTCCGAAGAGGACTTCAGTTCGTGGACCGAGACAGTGCACCTTCTGCGCTCTCCCAAGAACGCTCGCCGCCTGCTCGACTCCATCGCCGAGGCGGAGGCCGGCAAGGCGCAGCGTCGCGAGCTGATCGACCCCGACGCGGAGCGTGCGTGAAGATCTCGTTCACGACCCACGCCTGGGAGGACTACACCTACTGGGCCGAGAACGACCGCAAGATGGTCAAGCGCATCAACAAGCTGATCGACGACGCCATGCGCGATCCCTTCAAGGGCATCGGCAAGCCGGAGCCCCTGAAGGGTGATCTCGCGGGCTACTGGTCACGGAGAATCGACGACACGCACCGACTCGTGTACAAACCGGCCGACGACGAGCTGATCATCATCCAGGCTCGGTACCGCTACTGACACGACCCGAAGCACCTGCACCGGTCCCGACCACGCATGACACCGAGGCGACGCCGCCCCAGAACTGCGGGCCAAACGTTCGCGCGGGTCAGAACGTTTCTCTGACCTGCGCTTGGTGGGGCGGGTGGGACTCGAACCCACGGCCGACGGATTATGAGTCCGCTGCTCTAACCGGCTGAGCTACCGCCCCATAGCGGCGTGTCGCGTACAAGTGTGCGCGCCGTCTGCCGCAGCATAGCCGCTCATACGATCTGCTGCCTCGGCTGGTCGGCTTCCACGCTGCCGCTCATGACCTTGAGGACACCGCCGTGGGCGCGACGGTTCCCGGGGACATGAAAAAGGACCCCTGAGGGGTCCTCGTTCAGCGCTCCCCCGACTGGACTCGAACCAGTAACCTGCCGGTTAACAGCCGGCTGCTCTGCCAATTGAGCTACGGAGGACCGAAGCTCCCCCGACTGGACTCGAACCAGTAACCTGCCGGTTAACAGCCGGCTGCTCTGCCAATTGAGCTACGGAGGATCGCCTCGTTTGCATCGAACGTACCTACCTGGGTATTCGCCAGGGGGCGGTTGCTCGCTGCGACACATACATTAGCGCAAGCAGGGGGGTGCTCCGCCAATCGGTACCCTCGGCGCCAGCGCCGCACCAGATACCTACGCACGGGAAGGGTGGCAGCCATGCGCTACCGGCTCACGTTCCTCGCCGGACTGGCCCTCGGTTACGTACTCGGCACGAAGGCCGGACGCGAGCGCTACGAACAGCTGAAGAAGTCGGCCCGGCAGATCGCGCAGAACCCCGCGGTCCGCAACACCGCCGAGACCGCCGCCCAACAGGGCCGCGTCTACGCGGGCAAGGCCTTCCACACGGTCGGTGACCGCATCCCCGAGTCGGTGGCCCACCGGGTCCGCTCGCTCAGGGAGCGCAACGGCCACGGCACCCGCGAGGACGACTGGGGCACCAGCAACACCTGACCTCCGGCCCGCGCCCGCGCCCCGGCGGGCACCCTCTCCCCCTGGGGCGCCCTCGGCCGAAGCCGGGCGCGGCGGTACGGCAAAATTCTCCGCATGGGGATAGTCGCCGGCTTGGACAGCTCACCGGAGTTCACACGCATCGTGGTCTGCGACACGGACACCGGTGCCGTACTACGACAGGGGTACGCCCCGCACCCGGTGGAGGGCCGGCCCAGCGACATCGATCCGCAGGCCTGGCTGCTCTCCCTCGGTGAGGCGGCCGGCGGCGGTCTGCTGGAGGGGGTGCAGGCCATCGGGGTCTCGGCCCAGCAGAACGCCGTGGTCCCGCTGGACGCCCAGGGCAACACCGTCCGTCCCGCCCTGGTCGGCGGCGACAAGCGCGCGCAGGTCGCCGCCGCCGACCTGGTGGACGCGCTCGGCGGCCGGGAGGCCTGGGCGCAGGCGGTCGGCTGTGTGCCGCAGGCCGCCCAGCCGGTCACCAAGCTGCGTTGGCTGGCGAAGAACGAACCTGAGAACGCCCAGCGCGTCGCCGTGCTGCTCCAGGCCCACGACTGGCTGGTCTGGCAGCTGCTCGGCCGGCCCCTGCGGCGCACCACCGACCGCGGCGGGGCCTCCGGCACCGGGTACTGGTCGGCGGCGACCGGCGCCTACCGCCCCGACCTGGTCGAGCTGGCGCTCGGCCACCAGGCGGTGCTGCCCGAGGTGATCGGCCCCTCGGAGGCGGCCGGCACCACCCCGGAGGGGCTGCTGATCTCGGCCGGCACCGGGGAGACCATGGCCGCCGCGTTCGGGCTGGGCCTGGGTCTCGGGGACGTGGTGGTGTCGCTCGGGGCCTCCGGTTCGGTGATGGCCGTGCACCCGGAGGCGCTCGCCGACCAGTCCGGGATGATCACCTCGCTCGCCGACGCCACCGGCATGTACCTGCCGGTGGTCACCACTCTGAACGCCGTACGGGCACTGCGCGGCACCGCCGAACTGCTCGGCCTGCCGGACCTGGAGAGCCTGTCGGAGCTGGCGGTGAAGTCCACGCCGGGGGCGCACGGGCTGGTGCTGCTGCCGTACCTGGAGGGCGAGCGGACGCCGAACCTGCCGCACACCGCGGGCACCCTCGCCGGGCTGCGGCGCGAGTCGATGAAGCCCGAGCACCTGGCGCGGGCCGCCTTCGAGGGCATGCTCTGCGGGCTGGCGGACGCGCTGGACGTGCTGCGCGGGCGGGGCGTGGAGGTGCGCCGCGTCTTCCTGCTGGGCGCCGCCGCCGAGCTGCCCGCCGTGCAGGCCTCGGCGCCCTCGCTGTTCGGCGCGCAGGTCGTCGTGCCGCAGCCGGCGGACTACGCGGCGATCGGCGCGGCCCGGCAGGCGGCCTGGGCGCTCGGGGTGTCACAGGGCGGCCTCGATCCGCGCACCCCGCCGGCCTGGCAGGGCGCGGCGGCGCAAGTGCTGGAGCCGGGCGAGGAACTGGCCGTGGGCCAGGCGGTGCGGCAGCAGTTCACCGCGGTGCGGGAGCAGACCCATCCGGGAGCGTTCCGCCCATAAGGGGCACCAGAGGAACAACAGGACTTAACTCCCTGAAACCTTGGGCCAGTAGAGGAGAAACCTTCGGGTTAATCGGTTGAGGTAACGCGGGTGGAGTGTCCGACGATAGGGGCCAAGGGCAACCGACCAGCCCCTGTCGCCGACTCCGAGAGACGTAGCGTGCTCATACGACTTCTACGGACCTATCTCAGGCCCTACAAGAAACCCATCGCCCTCCTCGTGGCGTTCCAGTTCCTCCAGACCTGCGCAACCCTCTACCTGCCCACCCTCAACGCCGACATCATCGACAACGGTGTCGTGAAGGGCGACACGAACTACATCCTGTCCTTCGGTGCCCTGATGATCGGCATCTCGCTGGCGCAGGTCGTGTGCAACATCGGGGCCGTCTACTACGGCGCCCGGACCGCCTCCGCGCTCGGCCGGGATGTGCGCGGTGCCGTCTTCGACCGGGTGCAGTCCTTCTCCGCGCGTGAGGTGGGTCACTTCGGGGCGCCCTCCCTGATCACCCGTACGACGAACGACGTACAGCAGGTCCAGATGCTGGTCCTGATGACGTTCACCCTGATGGTGTCGGCGCCCATCATGTGCGTGGGCGGCATCGTGCTCGCGCTCGGACTGGACGTGCCGCTGTCCGCCGTGCTGATCGCGGTCGTGCCGGTGCTCGGCGTCTGTGTGACCCTGATCGTGCGCCGCCTGCGCCCGCTGTTCCGGTCGATGCAGGACCGGCTGGACACGGTCAACCGGGTGCTGCGCGAGCAGATCAGCGGCAACCGGGTGATCCGCGCCTTCGTCCGGGACTCCTACGAGCAGGAGCGGTTCGGCCGGGCCAACACGGAGCTGACCGAGATGCAGCTGGCCACCGGCCGGCTGCTGGCCCTGATGTTCCCGATCGTGATGACGGTGGTGAACGTGTCGTCCATCGCGGTGGTGTGGTTCGGCGCGCACCGCATCGACAGCGGCGGGATGGCCATCGGCGACCTCACCGCGTTCCTCGCCTATCTGATGCAGATCGTCATGTCCGTGATGATGGCCACCTTCATGTTCATGATGGTGCCGCGCGCGGAGGTCTGCGCCGAGCGCATCCAGGAGGTGCTGGAGACCGACTCCAGCGTCGTGCCGCCGACGGCCCCCGTCACCGGGCTGCGCTCCCACGGGCACCTGGAGATCCGGGGCGCAGGCTTCCGCTATCCGGGGGCCGAGGAGCCGGTGCTGAAGTCCATCGACCTGACCGCCCGGCCCGGCCGGACCACGGCCGTGATCGGCTCCACCGGCAGCGGCAAGTCGACGCTGCTCGGGCTCGTCCCCCGGCTGTTCGACGCCACCGACGGCGAGGTGCTGGTGGGCGGCGTGGACGTGCGCGAGATGGACCCGGTGCTGCTCGCGAAGACCGTCGGGCTCGTCCCGCAGAAGCCGTACCTGTTCGCCGGCACGGTCGCCACCAACCTTCGCTACGGCAACCCGGACGCCACCGACGAGGAACTGTGGCACGCGCTGGAGGTGGCGCAGGCCAAGGACTTCGTGACCAGGCTGGAGGGCGGACTGGACGCGCCGATCGCGCAAGGAGGCACCAATGTCTCCGGCGGTCAGCGGCAGCGGCTCGCGATCGCCCGCACACTGGTGCAGCGCCCGGAGATCTACCTCTTCGACGACTCCTTCTCCGCGCTCGACTACGCCACCGACGCCGCCCTGCGCGCCGCGCTGGCCCGGGAGACCGCCGAGGCCACCGTGGTGATCGTCGCCCAGCGGGTGTCGACCATCCGGGACGCGGACCGGATCATCGTGCTGGACGAGG